>DBPV01000134.1:0-4093 GCA_002304995.1 Syntrophaceae bacterium UBA1411 | reverse complement strand
ACGATTCCCAGCGTGAGAAAGATGAATCCCAAAACCGCACAGGAATACATCAATTCGTCTATCTGATATTCTGACGGAAGCAGGCGGATAAACGTTCCGGTCCGCGCTGCCTCCGATCCCGCCGCCCGCTTGAGAAGGAACATGATTCCCAGCGCAAACGCCACCGTAAAGGCGGCATACCCCAGAAAGCAGGTCAGGACGTGCGACGTCAGCCAGTTGCTCTGCAGCGCGGGAATCAGCGGCTCGATGCGGCTGTTGACGCCGGGAGCGATGGAGGCGTACGCCATGATCAGAAACGCGACAGGCAAAACGAAAACGCCGATACTGCGGTTTTTGAGGCGCCACTCCATGAGCAGATACAAAAGGACGATCGTCCAGGCAAAGAAGATCAGCGACTCGTAAAAATTGGACAGAGGCGCGTGGCCGAAGCCCAGATCGTAGGAGGTTTTCCAGCGGATGGCAAGCGCAACCGTCTGGGCGGCCAGTCCGGCAAGCGCCGTTGCGGTGGCGAGCTTTCCCCAGAATTCACGTCCCAGCACCATCCGGAAGAGATAGAAAACAAACGCGGCAAAATAAATAAAGGTCACCCAACTGAGGATGGTCGTGTTGATCATTTGGACGTCTCCAGATTGTTTTTGAGCTCCGCCAGCAGGTACTGCACTTCTTTTTGCAGACCGGATGCATTTTTATAGCTTTGCCCGGCCGCGGCAATCAGCGTTTGACCGCCCCGGGGCACCAGGCGAATCCGGACCGTCCGCGCGTAGGAAAACAAAATCAGCATCAGTCCGCCGATCAGCAGAAGCGCGGCGGCGGCCACCAGCGGCGTGCCGGGGTCGCGGTTGACCTGCAGGCCGGTGTAATATTTTTCCTCCAGCCCCAGAAGCGAAAAGGTGTAGGGACGAAAAAGACCGGGATTGAACACCGGCACCTGTTCGAAAATATCGGGGCTGATTTTCTTGATCTCATCGATCTGCTGAAACACCCAGAAAACGGCCTCTTCCTTGCGGGCGGAGGTCACGGCCACCTTGATGGCGGGACCCATCTTCATCAGGTTTTCTTCGACGCGCAGCACCTGAAACGTTCCTTCTTTTCCCGGCAGGTCGAAAGCATACCCCTGCGCGACATTCATCACGTCGCGGCGGCCGCCGTCGCGCACAAGCGCCAGCGTCGCCTTGCCGCCCGGCGCCGGGCCGTAGCTGGCCTGATAAAAACGGAAGCCTTCGAATTCGAGGGGATGGTTCACCCGGAGCTTGCCCGCCAAAGCTTTCCGGCCATCCTTGAGAAACACCAGATCGGACTGAAACGTTTTGGGCATGCCGCTTTCGTAAAGCTCCACCGTAAACTTGTCGCAGCGCACGGAAAAGGACAGAGGCCAGGAGCGGTTCTCACCCCGCAACTGAATGGCGCTCACCGTCTCTCCTTCGGGTATGTTGACATAGCCTTCAATGCCGAAAACCGAACCGACGATGGCTCCGGCAATCAGAACCAGCAGGCTCAGATGGACGATGTAAACGCCGAACAGCGAAAAGCGTCCTTTTTGCGCCGCCAGATAAACGGCGCCTCCGGCATCCTCCCGTTCGACGCTGCGGTATCTCTTTTGCAGGAGCGTTTCGGCCGTCTTCGCCGCCTCTTCCAGGCCGGCCAAGGCCTCAAACTGATATTCGTCAGGCAGGTTTTTAAAGGCCGCCTCCTCATGCGGCGGCTGTTTTCTCCGGAAACGCCGCCAGGCCAGGGGAAAGCGATCCAGCGAACAGATCACCAGGTTGATGGCCAGCAGCCCCGACAAAAGGAAAAACCACAGGGAGTGATACAGATCGAAAATCTGCATCTTGTGCAGGAAGGAAAAGAGCGCCGGCGAAATTTTTTCCGCAAGCTGCGCCGCGGCTTCCCGCTGCGGCACCAGCGTGCCGACGAGGGCGAAAAATGCGACGAGCGCAATCAGCACGATCGCCAGTTGAACGGATGAAAAGAAAGACCAGATGGCGGATTTTTTCTTGCTCAAATACAGCATCTCCAAAATAATGCAGGCTTCTTACGGCGCAAGCCTGCGGTGGATACAACACCGGGGAACGGCCCGCCCGGCTTTGCGCCGGATTTGCAAACCGTTCCCCGCTCGTTTAATAAAACAGCACCGCCCAGAAGATCAGAACCAGCAGAACCAGACCCAGCACGAGGCTCCCCAGGCCGAACACGGAAGCGAACAGCTGCGTCCACAGGCCGGGGCCTTCGCGTTTGAGGGATTCCAGTTTGCCCAGGGCGACCATCCGCTCATACTCGAGCGGCCGCTCTTCGCGCATCTGGTCCAGCCGGTAACGCCCGGTGAAAACGTTGGGCTCCAGCGGGAACTTGTTGGGCACGATGTGGTTGTTGAAAAAGTGCACGGTAAAAATGAAGACGGCCGCCAGGAAGGCTTCTTCCGAATGCACGATGGTCGCGATGTTGATCACCCAGCCGGGCACGACGTAAGAGAAATGGCCGGGGAACCACAGCATGAAGCCGGACAGGCCGATGGCCGTCATGCCCCAGAACACCGCCAGGAAATCGAATTTTTCCCAGTAGGTCCAGCGGTCGAATTTCGGCATCGGGCCGCGGCCGAAAAACCACAGGAACATGCCTTTGATGTCCTGAAGGTCTTTCAGATTGGGGAACAGCGAATCCGGCCCGAACAGCCGTCCCAGCCATCCCTTGATCTGTCCGCCGGGAAACAGGAAGCGGATCGACAGCCACAGGGTATACAAAAACAGTCCGCACAGCACCAGGGCCGCAATGCGGTGGAAGATGCCGGCCATGTGCGGGCCGCCCCAGATATTGACAAGCACCTTCGCCCAGGCGGTTTCCGAATACTTGATGGGGAAACCGGTTCCGACCAGCGTGAAGAACGACAAAATGAGCAGCACGTGCATTACCCGCTGGGTCATTGTAAAGCGCTGGATCTGCTTTTCCTCGCGGCATTCGAGCGCCAGAGAATCTTCGATGAAGCCCGCCTTGCGCCTGCGGCACTTGTCCAGATAGGACCGCCGCCACCACAGCGCGGTGTGCAGCCAGAAAAAGGCGAAGACACCGGCCAGGAGGAGGATCATGAATCCTTCCGCAATGTGCAGCGCCGTGTAGGTTTTGCCTTTCACCGCGCCGGGATGCGCTTCGAAGGACACAAACCGCTCGTGCATGGTGGTGTGGCAGGTCTTGCACGAAACGGAGAGGTTGTCCGGGTGGAGCGCGGATTTCGGATCCGAGGACGCCAGCGTGTTGTGGCCGGTGTGGCAGTCGGCGCAGCCCGCGACGCGCTCCGGTTCGCCGACGGCCAGGACTTTGCCGTGGTAGGCCTGGTCGTAGGTATCGGCAATGGCGGTGGACAGGTCGTTGCGCTTGGCGACGCCGGGGTCGGCATGGCAGGACTTGCAGCGCGCCGTGAAGACTTCTTTTTGCAGCGCCAGCTCCTTGCCGGTAACGCCCTTCGCGGCGGCGATGCCGTGCAGGCTGTGGCAGTCGGTGCAGGTCGCGGAATCGGCGTTGCCGGCCGCGACGGCCCGGCCGTGCCCCATGAGGGCATAGTCCCCCGGATCATGGCAGCGGACGCACTTTTCCTGGACGGACACTTTCGCGGGCTTATCCGCCTTCGCGAGCGTGTGAATTTTCTGATGGCAGTCCGTGCAGGTCATGTTCTGCGTCACGGCATGTGCGTCGGTCCGGAAAGACCGGGCAACCTCGCGGTGGCAGCTCGCGCAGCGGACCGGATCGGATTTCTTTTCCCCGGAACTGTGCCGGGCGATATCGTGAATTCCGGTATGGCAGCTGGTGCAGGCGTTGTTGCCGTGAACGGATGCGGCAAAGCCGCCGGTAAAAGCCGTATCGGAATGACAGGACTGACAGGCGCGCCCCGCGCTCTGCCCGCGGATTTCTCCCGGAATCATTGCCAGGCAGACGGCAAAAAATAAAATCAGGACATGGAATACATACTTCTTCATGGAACTCTCCGTCGATAATCGGCCATGCCGCCTCTGAGCCGTTTGACATTAACAAAACCCTTGCGGACCAGATAGCTCGCCGCCAGGAAACTCTGCGCGCCGTCTTCGTCCACAACCAAAAGCGAACG
>DBPV01000094.1:368-25196 GCA_002304995.1 Syntrophaceae bacterium UBA1411 | reverse complement strand
GGGGCTGAAGACCCGCCCTACATTGAAATAACTACGAGCTCTGAGCTATGAACGATGAGCTGTTTTGCTCCCCCAAACCCCCTCCAGAGGGGGATATTTATTTGTAAAGGATGTTTTAGTTGTACAGTTGACCGCCGGCGGGGGACAAATGGAAGGTTTGGTGGGGAACGGTCGCGATAACCTAAAGGTCACAAGACCGTTCCCCACAGCGTTTAGGTTTAGGTTATCGCAACCGTTCACTGCGATGCCGGCGGCGGGGGAATTTTTCAGACGAGCAGGATCGAGCAGGGCATTGCCCGGATGATGTCGTCGTTGCTTCCTCCGACGAGCATGCGTTCCAGGCGGCTCCCCTCGTGACCGCGCAGCACTACCAGGTTGATGTTCTGCTGCTGGACCAGTTTCAAAATGACGTCCGCGGCGCTTCCTTCTTCGATGAATTCCCGGATAGTCATGCCTTTTTTCTTTTCATCGGCAATGATGATGTCCATTTCGGCCTTGTATTTTTCCATGTCTTTTTTGTGTTCTTTTTCGAAAGTGATCATCGGCACGTTGAAGCCCTGAAGCCATTTGGTATCGAAGATGTGCAGGATGAAGAGTTCGGCGTTGTACATTCGGGCCAGTGAAATTGCGCTTTGCACGGTTTTGCCGCAGTATTTGGTCGACCAACTGACCGCCAGGATGCGTTTTATGAAGTCCATCGTCTAACCTCCCTTCTTTGTTGGTTAAGATGCCCTTCTGTTAACGACGAATCTCTATGACATTATTATATGTCCGCGGGCGGCGGTTGGCAAGGCCGGGCGGCCGGCTTTACGGGGTCCTGATTTCTATGGGAAACCGGACGGTGAAGGTGCTGCCCCGCCCCGGTGTGCTGGCAACGCCGATTGCGCCGCCCATCATATCGACGATTCTTCTGCAGATGGAGAGCCCCAGGCCGGTGCCTTCATGCCGCCGCATCCGCCCGGTCTCGCTTTGGTGAAAAGGCTTGAAAATGGCGTCCAGTTCCTCCGGCGCGATGCCGACGCCGGTGTCGGAAACGTCAAGCACATAATGCTCCTTTTCGCGGCTGCAGGAGACGCGGACCCGTCCTTCCTCCGTAAATTTGACGGCGTTGTTCAGAATGTTGATGAGAACCTGTTCCACGCGGCGCTGGTCGTTGCGGGCGGCGCCTACGTCGCCGGAAATCGCCGCTTCGAGAGCGACGCCCTTGTGCTCGGCCAGCGGCGAAACCATCCTGACCGCCTTTTCAACAGACTGCCGGATGTCGAATACCGTCGGTTCCAGGGACAACTGGCCCGCTTCGATTTTTGAAATGTCGAGGACATCGTTGATGAGATTCAGCAGATGACGGCCGCTGTCCTGCACGATCGCCAGTTGTTTGCGCTGCTCGTCGTTGAGGGAACCGGGCAAACCCTGGAGCATAATTCCGGTAAACCCGAGTATGGCGTTGAGCGGCGTGCGCAGCTCATGGCTCATGGTGGCCAGAAAGGCGGATTTGACGTGGTCGGCGGCCTCGGCCTGCTCCTTGGCCCGGGCCAGTTCGGCGGTGCGGCGGGCGACGCGCTCTTCAAGATCGAGGTTCAGACGCACCAGATTGTCTTCCGCCATTTTCCGCGCGGAAATTTCGCGCCGCAGTCTGTTCCACTCGTGGTAAAGCAATACATACAGCAAAACGGCCGTGACCAGAACAAAGCCCCAGCCCTTGTAGGTCTGGAAAAAGGTCATCTGGGTGGGATCGGTTGTAACTTCGCTGATCAACCGGTCGGAAAGCAGGATCCACAAACCGGCAATCAGGCCATACAATGCCGCCACGCGAAACGGAAATCCCCCCAGCTTTTGGAACGTCATACTCGCCTCGGTAAAGAACGTTTTTCAAGGCCTCGGCCTGTTGTTTCCGATCATCAGCGCGCCGGCTAAGTTCCCTAAGCCGGTCCGCGATAATTTCCATGCGGCGCCTGATCGGACGAAAATTCCGGAACGCGGCTGCTATTTCGAACCCAGCGTAAAATAAAAAGTTGCGCCCTTGCCGACTTCGCCTTCCGCCCGGATGTCTCCCTCGTGGCGCTGGATGATCCGCTGCACGACCGCCAGGCCGATGCCCGTCCCCGGATATTCGTCGAAAGAGTGGAGCATCTGGAAAGCGCTGAAAATCTTGTGGCCGTAAGCCATGTCGAATCCGACGCCGTTGTCCCTCAGATAAAAAACTTCCTTTCCGTCGCGAAGGTCGCTGCCGAATGCGATTTGCGGATGCGGAACACGGGCGGTGAATTTCCAGGCGTTGTCCAGAAGCTGCCAGAGCGCAATCCGCATCAGCTCCGGATCGCAATGGGCAACCAGTCCCTCTTCAACGCGCAGATCGACCTCCTGTCCGGGACGGCTTTCCCGGACTTTTTCCGCGACGCTGCGGACCAGACGGCTCAGGTCCACCGGCCGTCTGTTAAATCCGGCCCGCGTGACCTGCGCCATTTCGATCATGTCGTCGATGAGGCTTCCCATGCGCTGCGCGCCTTTGCGGATGCGCTCCAGATAGTTCCTGCCCTGTTCGTCAAGCGGCTTGTCCGCGTATTCGTCCAGCAGGGTATAGCTGTACCCGTCGATGGCCCGCAGCGGCGAGCGCAGATCGTGCGACACGGAGTAGCTGAAGCTCTCCAGTTCGCGCAGCGTGGTCTCAAGCTGCGCGGTGCGTTCCCGAACAAGCCGCTCCAGCTCGTTGTTGAGCCGGGAAACCTCCGCTTCCGCCTCGGCGTGCTCCCGGACTTCTTTGTGGAGGAGTTCATTGGCGGTGTGCAGTTCCCGGGTCCGCTCGGCGACGCGCTCCTCTATCCGGTCCATGCTGGTGCGGAGCTTGGCGGACATGTCGTTGAAGGCGTCCGCCAGCTCCCGCAGCTCGCGGACGGCGGGGCGCGGAATGGCTTCTCCCAGATGCTCCCGGCTGCCGGCAATTTCGACGGCCTTGTCGCGGAGCACGGCCATGGGCTGCGTCAGGAAGCGGCGATACATGTAAAGTTGTATGATAAACAGGACGGCCAGAACGGCGGCCAGAACGACGGCTGTTTTCCAGAAGGCCCGGTGCATGCCTTCATAGGCGGCGGACAGCGGAATTCTCAGGGAGATGGCGCTCACCACTTCGCCGCTGTGGCGGTTGAAGCTCCTTTCCCGGCTGTAAAACTTAAACATGTTTTGCGGGGCATTCTCGGGCCGGCTGTGGCAGCGCAGGCAGGACTCCTCCATGCTTTCTCCCTTGCGCAAAACCGTCAGGAAAGGTTTCCCGTCGATCTGCCGGATTTCGGCCAGGTGATCCGTCTTCCCGTCTTTGTTTAACCGCTCCAGAAAAGACTTTTCATAAGCGTCCGCTTCATTTTCCGGGCTGCGCGCGTTGATCGCCGCGTCTTTTACGTAGTAGGACGTTTCCACGTTCAGCGCCGCGAAGTACTTGTGGATTTCCCGGATGGCATAGGTGGAGGACATCCATGCGGGATCGAAGTAGTCCGGCGGACGAAACGGTTCCGTCCATTCAAACAGTCTGGGTTTGAGGATATGGGAATAGTAGGTATGAACGGCCAGATTGCGGTCCATGAGGATGCGGGCCTTGGCCTCGGCCTCCAGAAGCGCCTGCTGTTTCATGCTGTGATTCACCAGCAGCAGAACCAGAGCGGTGAGCAACAGAAAGACAACGGCGGTGCCGATCGCGAGGACATAAGACGTCTTCAGGCGAAAAGGGACATTCACGGTGTACACTCCTGCGGGAAGAAGTTTTGATGATTGATAATTCCTGCCGATAGCGCCCGGCGGCGGATGCCGCCTCGTGTCCTTCCCGCGTGGAGCGTCCGATGATCCTGTCGGGACGGTCGATGAACCGTATTATTGCGGAATTCGCCAGGTGATGCAAGAATTTTTCAAGCCTGCCCCGGCACTCGCCGGCATGACCACTTAATCCCCCGCCGGCGGGGGACAAAAGGTCCCCCTTTGGAGGGGGTTCGGGGGAGGTGGTCTCCATCTGGAGGGGATCAGGAAAAGGTGGGAACGGTTTTATCCGTCCGATGCCGGAGTGAAAATCCGTTCCCACGGTAGACAAACAAGCGAAGGATCAGTCCAGAACGACCATGACCCGGCATTTTTCCAGGAAGGTCAGGTTGTCTTTGGCGGAGCGGATCTTGGCCGCGTCGTCGTTGGTGATGATGAACTCCGCCATCCCCGCGCCCTGCGCCCGGATGGCCTTTACGGTGAGGGGATTGTTCGTCACGCGGACGTTGCCCTGCGCGGCGGCCAGGTCGCGGGCGTAGCCGCAGATGCCCTGCTGAACGGCGTAATCTTTTTTGACAATCAGCGTGCCGTAAACTTCGGCGCCGTTTTCGTCGAAAATTTTAGGCGACATGGCCGGGCGGGCGGAAAGCCCCCGTCCGTCGACAACCAGGCCGGTGTAGACTTCGTCTTTCGGGGCCGGCTTTTTGGAGAAGGGAACGGGTTTATGGTCTTTCATGTCGTCTTTTTTATCGCCGGCGATGGCCTGGGGCAGAATCGCCTTGGCGACGCCGGAAAGCGGCATGCGGACGGTGACTTCAACCGTGCCGTCCGACATATATTCTTTTTTCACGATCTGTGCGCCCTTGACCATGCCGTTGATGGCGGTATTGATGGTATCGCTTTCCACGACAAAGTCCTTGATGGTCGTTTTGGAATCGATCTGCACGCCCTGCACGGTTTCCAGAAGGTTCCGGTAGGCGTCCACCTGGGCCGCGCGCAGCGCCATCGGCCGCGCCTGGGGCTTTCCGTAATACTGCTCCGGCGGCGCGCCCGTGCCGACCGCTTCAATATAGCCGTCCTCGTAATTGACCATTCCCTTGTCGCCGATCTTATCGGTGACCTTGGAATCAATGATGTTTTTCCAGTCCGACATTCCCACCTTGCCGTCACTGCCCTGCTGGGCAAAACCGGCGACGGCAAAAAGAAGCAATCCACACACAGCCACGGCCAGGACAACTCTGTAAAGCGACTTCATCATAAAGACCTCCTCCTCTGATGTTGACAAGTGATTGATGCTGCTGCTTGGTGTTTCGCGGGAGTTATACCATAATTCAGGACGATTTCCTGAAAATTTTTCGGCAGAGGAAGGTCCGTGGCGGACCCGGAGCAAAAACGACGATTCCTGGCACAATTATTGATTTATTCTTTTTTATCTGCCAATAAGGAAAGGGCCGACGCCCCTTCCCAAGGCAGTCCGAAGAAGGCAGTTTCTCCATAAGCCATCAAATTGAAAAGCTTTTGGAGAAAAATTGAAAAATCGGCGCCGGACGGAGCAACCTGTTTGCGGCGTACAAATTTGTACTCATCATAAGGATAAATTCGTTATGACTCCTTACACTCGCGTCACCACCGGCATCAGCGGCCTGGATGAAATTCTCAATTACCTGCAAATGGGCGATAATGTCGTTTTGCAGGTGGACGACATCGCCGACTATCAGCGCTTTGTCGATCCCTACGTCCGGGCGGCCCGGTCCCGCCGGCAGCGCGTCGTTTACATGCGGTTTGCCAACCATGCCCCGCTGCTTCAGGCCGAAGAGGTAAGCCATATCTATACGCTGAACGCCAACCGGGGATTTGAATCCTTTTCCACCGAAGTGCACAACATCATCCGGGACGAGGGCCGCGACGTCTTTTATGTTTTCGATTCTCTGTCCGATCTGCTGTTGGCCTGGGCCACCGACCTGATGATCGGCAACTTTTTCGTCATCACCTGCCCCTATCTGTTCGAGCTCAACACGGTCGCCTATTTCGCGCTTCTGCGCAGCCGCCATTCCTTCAAGACCGTGGCCCGCATCCGCGAAACCACGCAGGTGCTCCTGGACGTTTACAACAACGACGGCAAAATCTGCGTCCATCCGCTGAAGGCCTGGAAACGCTATACGCCGACAATGTACCTGCCGCACGTCATGGAAGACGAAAAGTTCGTCCCGATTCTGAACAGCGCGGACGCGGCCGGCATTCTGTCGTATCTCACGCACAAGAGCGCGACCGGCGGCGTGCGCAACCTGGACTACTGGGAACGCATTTTCCTCAAGGCCACCGGCATTCTGGAAGACCCCGGCGCCGCCGCTGAAAAACAGGAAATGGTGGATACCCTCTCCCGCGTCATGATCGGCCGGGAAAAGCGCATGCTGGCGCTGGTGAAGGAATACTTCTCGCTGGAGGACCTGGTCGAAATCAAGAAGCGCCTCATCGGCACGGGATTCATCGGCGGCAAATCCGTCGGCATGCTGCTGGCGCGCAACATTCTGCGGGGGGACCCGACGTTCGACTGGAACGCGGAGCTGGAAATCCACGATTCCTTCTTCATCGGCTCGGATATCTTCTATTCCTACATGGTGCAAAACGGCTGGTGGAAGCTGCTGATGGCGCAGAAAACCGACGAAGGCTATTTCGAGGTCGCCCGCGAACTGAAGCAGAAAATGCTGCACGGCATTTTCCCCGATGAAGTCAAGGAGCAGTTTCAGCTCATGCTGGAATACTACGGCCAGGCGCCGATCATCGTCCGGTCCAGCTCGCTACTGGAGGACGCCTTCGGCAACGCCTTCGCCGGCAAATACGAAAGCTACTTCTGCGTCAACCAGGGTACACCCGAGGAGCGCTACCGCACCTTTGAAGACGCGGTGCGCAAAATCTTCGCCTCCACGATGAACGAAGACGCGCTCACCTACCGCCTCCAGCGCGGCATGGCCCAGCAGGACGAACAGATGGCGCTCCTGGTCCAGCGGGTGTCCGGATCGCACCGCGGCATTTATTTCTTCCCGGACCTGGCGGGCGTCGGTCTGTCCTATAATACGTTCGTCTGGCAGAAAGGGATGGACCCGAAAGCCGGCATGCTCCGGATCGTGTTCGGCATGGGGACGCGCGCGGTGAACCGCGTCGAAAACGACTATCCGCGGATCGTCGCCCTCGACGCTCCCCTGGTGAAGCCTTACGCCAACAAGGAAGATATGCAGCGCTTCACGCAGCGGGAAGTGGACGTGCTCAACCTTCAGGTAAACGAGTTCCAGTCGCTTCCGGCGCAGCAGCTGCTCACGGAGGACATCGAAGCGCACCTGGATCTGCTCGCGACGCGCGACACGGCCGCCGGCGACTACCTGCGGTCACTGGGCCGGACGGTCCGGGACTTGTGGGTGCTGACGTTTGACGACCTCCTGGCCCGCACGCCTTTTGCGCAGACGATGGCCAAGATGCTCAAAACCCTGGAAGCCATTTACCGCTATCCGGTGGACATCGAATTCACCGTCAATTTCGACGCGCAGGGAAAAACCCGGATCAACCTGCTCCAGTGCCGGCCGTTCCAGACCAAGGGACACTACAGCCGGGTGGAGCTGCCGGAAAAAATCGCGAAGACGAAGATCCTGATCCGGCAGGAGGCCAATTTCATGGGCGGCAGCATCTATCAGGCCATCTCGCGCATCATTTACGTCGATCCGCAGGCTTACGCCAAACTGCCCCTGCCGGAAAAATACGAAATCGCCAGGCTGGTGGGCAAACTCAACCGCCAGATCGGCCGCCGCGACGCGATGCCGACGATCCTGCTGGGGCCGGGCCGCTGGGGCACCACCACGCCGGCAATGGGCGTTCCGGTCAAGTTTTCCGAGATCAACAACATCACCGCCATCGGCGAAATCGCCTATCAGGACGGAGCGCTGATTCCCGACCTGTCCTTCGGAACGCACTTTTTCCAGGACATGGTGGAAATGGACATCTTCTACATGGCCATCTACCCGGACAAGAAAGACGTCGTCTTCAATGCCGGCTGGATGAAAAAGCAGCCCAACATTCTTGCCGACCTGATGCCCGACGACGCGCGCCGGTCCGGCGTGGTCCACGTCTATGACGTGCGGGCAAAAGACCTGCGCCTCCTGTCCGATATCGTCACGCAGCAGATGATTTGCTTTCTGGGGAAATAAAGGACGACAAGCTGCCGGGTTGTCCTCCTCCGGAGGGAGTCGGGGACAGCTCGCAGCTCATAGCGCACAGCCATTTAATGCAGGATGGACCTTCAGGTTATCGCGACCGCTCCCTGCAAAGGGTTGCACAGTTTCCCGCCGATCCGATACACCACTCCTTTATCCCCTGCCGGCGGGGAACAAATGGTTGTCCCCCTCTGGAGGGGGTTCGGGGGAGGGCAAAAGGGCCGCGATGGAAAAACCATCGCGGCCCTTTTTTCGAGGAGGAGGTTTCCCGGCAAACAAAGCCGCGTCTACCGGGAAACCCAAATACACCAGGCATGTATAACCATCCGGCTAAGCACCTGGTTTTTTTCTTGCTCCGGCGCGAAGCGCTTCCACCATGCCGCCCGGCACAGCCGATGCGCCCGGTTGGCCGGTCCTGAGGCCCGGCCGATCTTCGCGCCTTCTTTTTACACCACGCCATAGGCCAGCATGGCCTTGGCCACCTTGGTGAAGCCGGCGATGTTCGCGCCCGTCACATAGTCGCCCTTTTTGCCGTAGGCTTCCGCCGTGTCGAAGCAGGCCTTATGGATGCTCTTCATGATGAGCAGCAGGCGGCCGTCCACTTCTTCACGCGTCCAGGACAGACGGAGGCTGTTCTGGCTCATTTCCAGGCCCGACGTGGCCACGCCGCCGGCGTTCGCCGCTTTGCCCGGGCCGTAAAGGATTTTGTTTTCCTGATAAATCCGGATGGCATCCGGCGTCGAAGGCATGTTGGCGCCTTCCGCCACGCAGTAGCAGCCGTTTTTCACCAGCGCCGCCGCATTCTTGCCGTTGATTTCATTTTGCGTCGCGCAGGGCAGCGCGATATCGACCTTGATGCCCTGTTCGCGGATGACGTCCCAGACGTTCTTGCCTTCGTAGCAGGCCGTTCCCTTGTACTGGTCGGCATACTCGGAAATGCGGCCGCGCCGGACGTTCTTCAGATCCAGCACGTAGCTGCACTTGTTCTGGTCGATGCCCGCGTCGTCGATGATGCACGCCGACGAGTCGCAAAGCGAAATGACCTTGCCGCCCATCTGGTTGACTTTTTCCACCGCGAACTGCGCCACGTTGCCTGCGCCGCTGATGGCGACGGTCTTGCCCTTGAAGTCCAGGCCGCGCGTAGCCAGCATTTCAGCGGCGAAATACACCGTGCCGTAGCCGGTCGCTTCGGGACGGATCAGGCTTCCGCCGTATTCCAGGCCTTTGCCCGTCAGCACACCCGTGTGCTCGTTGCGGATTTTTTTGTAGTAGCCGTATAGATAGCCGATTTCCCGGCCGCCCACGCCGATGTCGCCCGCCGGCACGTCGGTTTCTCCGCCGATGTGGCGGAACAGTTCCCGCATGAACGCCTGGCAGAATTTCATGACTTCCGCGTCGGACTTGCCCTTCGGATCAAAGTCCGAACCGCCNNCCCAGGAATTTGATGATGCCCAGGTTCACGGAGGGATGGAAGCGCAAACCGCCCTTGAAGGGGCCGATGGCGTTGTTGAACTGAACGCGGAAACCGCGGTTCACCTGCACATTGCCTTTGTCGTCCATCCACGGCACCCGGAAAATCACGGTTCTTTCCGGCTCGACGACCCGCTCGTAGATATTGGCTTTCACAAATTCGGGATGCTTTTTGACCGTCGGCTCCAGCGTCTCCATCACTTCTTCCACTGCCTGGTGAAATTCCGGCTGATCCGGGTCCGTCCGCTTTACTTTCTCAATTACGTCTCTGATGACTGACATGGTTTTATCTCCCTTTGGTATTAGTTTTTGCCTGCCCCGACAGTCCTTAAACAGTTCCCCTTCGGCATACGGCAATCATTTGCCGTATGCCTACTTGCAAACAACGGATTTGTCAAATACAAATTTGTATTCCCTGCATTTTTTTGATGCAATTTTGTACCGTTCGCATCCCGGCAGCCCTGTCCGGCCGCCCGTCGCGGTAAAAATTCTTCCTCGCATATCCGGCATTTATTACCGGTTGACGCCCGCGGTGGAATGCCGTATTCTTTTTCCCCGAAAAAAAAGTCTTGTCGCTTCATTTCCAGACCTTCCCGCATAAGGAGAGACGTTATGAAACGTATCACATCCACCGGCTTATTCTTTTTAGTCTTTTTTCTGTGCGTCCCTGCCTTCGCCGCCGATCCCCCCGGCGTGGAACTTTTCAGCCCGCAGGGAACCGTCAAAGGCGTCCGCCAGGTGAGCGTCCGCTTTACCGACCCGATGTTCCCTTTCGGCGATCCCCGCAGTCCGGCCGATCCCTTCGACATCGCCTGCCCCGCCGCCGGCGCTGCGCGCTGGGCGGACAGCCGCAACTGGATTTACGATTTCGCCGAGGATCTTCCCGCGGGCATCGGCTGCCGCTTCACGCTCAAACCGGGGCTGGCGGCGCTCGACGGCAGACCGCTTGGCGGTCAAAGGGAATTTCATTTTACGACGGGCGGGCCGGCCGTTCTCCGGGCCATCCCCTACGAAGGGGCGGCCATCGACGAGGACCAGATTTTCATTCTGACGCTCGACGCGACGCCGGAGGACCGGTCGGTTCTGGAGCGCGTCTCCTTCTCGGTAGACGGAATTGCCGACGCCGTCGGCATCCGGATCATCGAAGGGAAGGACCGGGAGAAAATTCTGGCGGCAAGCGGCCTGCGCCGGCCGCGGCGACCGGCACAGACCGCCGCAAAGAAAAAAGAGGAACCCGTTCTCCTGATTCAGAGCCGGCAGCGCTTCCCCAACGACACCCGGGTGCGGCTGATCTGGGGCAAGGGAATCCAATCCCGGACGGGCGTGGAAACCGCCCAGGACCAGGTTTTCACCTACCAGACGCGCAAACCCTTTATTGCGGAATTCTCCTGCTCGCGCGAAAATCCGCAGACCGACTGTATTCCCTTCCTGCCGCTGACGGTCAACTTCACGGCGCCGCTGGCCAAGGACAAGGCCAAAAAGATTCTGCTGCGGGCCGTCGCCCCGCAGGCCAGGCCTGCCCTGCCGGAAAAGAAAAAGGCGGGAAAACCTGCCGCTGCCGTTTCCGATAAGAGAATCTGGACCGCCGCGGTGGATGAAAACGAAACGGATGTCCACTTGGTGACCTTTAAGGGGCCCTTTCCGGAGAAAGCCCGATTCACCGTTGAACTGCCGCCCGGACTGAAGGACGACGCGGGCCGCCGCCTGGTCAACGCCGGCCAGTTTCCGCTTGCCGTCCGGACGGGCGAGTATCCGCCGCTGGCAAAATTTTCCGGACGCTTCGGCATTCTGGAGGCCAAGGCGGGCGGACTTCTGCCCGCCACGGTGCGGAACCTCGAAGCCTCCCTCGGACTTTCCTCGCTTAAAGCCGCAGGAGAGGTCTCGGGAAAAATCTTAAGTGTCGGAACCGGCGGCGCGGGCATCCAATCCTGGCTGCGCAAAGTCGCCGCGGTGTCACGGACAAAATCGGTCTTTTCCGCCGGCCCCCGTCCCGCGCGGGTGAAGCTTCCCAAACCCAACGGGGCCAAGGCCTTCGAGGTGATCGGCATCGACCTCGGCGGCCCCGGCTTCTACATCGTCGAACTGGAAAGCCGCGTTTTAGGCAAGTCGCTTCTGGGCGCCGAAAAACCGATGTACGTTCAGACGGCGGCGCTTGTCACCAACCTGGCCGCCCACTTCAAGCAGGGCCGCGAATCGTCGCTCGTGTGGGTCACCACGCTGGACAAGGGCAGGCCTGTGCCGGACGCCGACGTCACTATCCGGGACTGCCGGGACAAAGTCCTCTGGCGCGGAAAAACCGACGCCTCCGGCATTGCCGCCGTTTCGCGCAAACTCCCCGGCGAGGGCGAACTGCCCTACTGCTCCTTCAAGGAAGACGAAGATCACCAGTACCGCTACGACGAAAGCGCTTCGCTTTTCGGCCTGCAGGGCGGACTCTTCATCACGGCGCAAAGCGGCAGGGATCTGACCTTTGTGCATTCGGGCTGGGACTCGGGCATCGAACCCTGGCGCTTCCAGCTTCTGCAGGAACCTTACCAGGCGCCGGTCATCGCCCACACGGTTTTCGACCGGACGCTCCTGCGCGCCGGTGACACGGTGCACATGAAGCACCTCCTGCGCGAACATTCCCCCGCGGGCTTCCGGTTTTACAGTCGGGGAAAGCCGCCCGCCAAAATGACGATCACGCACGCGGGCAGCGGCCAGAAGTACGAACTGCCGCTGGCCTGGGACGCCAAAGGCGCGGCCGAAAGCGTCTGGGCCATTCCGCGGGAAGCCAGGCTGGGGCTGTATTTCATCAATCTGCAGGACTATCCGTCCGGCACGCTCCGCGTGGAGGAGTACCGGATTCCGCTCATGCGCGGATTTCTGCAGCCGCCCGCTTCTCCCCTGATCCGGGCGCGCGCGGCCCAACTGGACGTGGGCGTGCAGTATCTCGCCTCCGGCGGCGCGGGCAACCTGCCGGTTACGCTGCGCGCGGAAGTGCGGCCCAAATACATCGCGCCCTTTGAAGGCTACGAGGAGTTCGTGTTCGCCAACGGCGCGGTGGCCGAAGGCGTCACCAGGCGCGGCTCTTACGACGGCACAGAAGAAGACGACGCGGGCCGGACCGTCAAACTGCCGGCGCGGAACCTGACACTGGACAAGACGGGATCGCTGCAGGTTCAGATCGACAACCTGCCGCAGGCGGACCTGCCGCGCGAACTGGCGGCCGAGCTGGAATTTTCCGATCCCAACGGAGAAATCTCGACCGTTTCGTCGCGCGTGCCGCTGTGGCCCTCGCAATATCTGATCGGCATCCGGCCCGACTCCTGGACCGCGTCGCGGGAGGCGCTCGCGTTTCAGGTGGCGGTGCTGGACATCACGGGCGCGCCCGTCGCCGGCGCCCCGGTGAAGGTCCGTTTGCTTTCCAGAAAAACCTACTCGCACCGCAAGCGGCTCGTCGGCGGCTTTTACGCCTACGAGCACACCACGGAAACGCGCAGCGCCGGCCTCATCTGCGAAGGACGGACCGGCGCGCAGGGCCTGCTCTTCTGCACGGCCAGGGCGCCGGTTGCGGGCAACGTCATCCTCCAGGCCGAAAGCACGGACGCGGCCGGACATAAGACCGTCGCCAACCGGGACATCTGGGTGGCGGACAAGGAGGACTGGTGGTTTGAGGCGGGCGACTCCGACCGGATCGATCTGCTCGCGGAAAAGAAGCGCTATGAACCGGGCGACCGGGCGGTCTTTCAGGTGCGCATGCCGTTTCGCGAAGCCACCGCGCTTGTCGCCGTCGAACGTGAAGGCATTCTGGATGCCTGGGTCAAACCGCTTTCCGGAAAAAATCCGGTCATCGACGTGCCGGTAAAGGCGTCTTACGCGCCGAACGTTTACGTCTCGGCGCTGGTGGTGCGCGGCCGCGTGGCGGGCGTCGCCCCGACCGGCATGGCGGATCTGGGCAAGCCCGCCTACAAGCTGGGCATCGGTGAAATCGCCGTCGGCTGGAAAAACGCCGAGCTGAAGGTGACCGTCACGCCCGGCGCCAAAGTATACAAGGTGCGCGACCGGGCCAGAGTGAACATCCGGGTCCTGACTGCGGCGGGCCAGCCGCCGCCGGCGGGCGCGGAAGCGGCCGTGGCGGTCGTGGACGAAGGACTCCTGGAGCTGATGCCCAACCGCAGTTGGGATTTGCTCCCGGTCATGATGGGGCGGCGCGGCACCAGCGTGAAAACCGCCACGGCCCAGATGCAGGTCGTGGGCAAGCGCCATTTCGGCCTCAAGGCGCTGCCGCAGGGCGGCGGCGGCGGACTGGCCACCGGCCACGACCCGACGCGGGAACTGTTCGATCCGCTCCTGCTGTGGAAGGGGCGCGTTTCCTTGAACGCGCAGGGCGAGGCGTCGCTCGACGTGCCGCTCAACGACTCGCTGACCAGCTTTCGGATCGCCGCCGTGGCCACGGCGGGGGCGGGTCTTTTCGGAACGGGCTATGCGACGATCCGTTCCACGCAGGACCTGATGATTCTGCCGGGCCTTGCGCCCCTGGTCCGCCAGGGAGACAGAATCTTTGCCCCCTTTACCGTCCGCAATACCACGGAGCGGCCGCTGGAGGTTCGGGTGAGCGCAGCCGTCGCCGGACTTGCCGCCGAACCGGCGCCGCTCACACTTTCACTCGGGCCCGGCGAAGCCAGGGAAACGGGCTGGACGATTCAGGTTCCGGCCGGACGCCAGACGCTGGACTGGAAAGTGTCGGTGAAAGAGGCGCAGGGCCGGACGGCCGACACGATCAAACTCTCGCAGAAAGTCGTCGAGGCAACGCCTGTGCGGACGTATGCGGCCACAATCACGCAGCTTGACGGGCCATACCGGCTGACCGTGGAAAAGCCGGCCGATGCGGCAAACGGGCGGGGCGGCGTACAGGCGAGTTTGAAACCCAAGCTTGCCCAGGGGCTCGACGGCGTCCGGGACTACATGAAACGGTATCCCTACACCTGCATGGAGCAAAAGATTTCCATGGCCGTGGCGCTCAGCGACGAGGCGCTCTGGAAGGAAAACATGGCCCGGCTGCCCGCCCATCTGGACGACGGCGGACTGGTGCGGTTTTTTCCGCTCAATTTCCTGTGCGGCTCTCCGACGCTGACCTCCTACATCCTGGCCGTCGCCCACGAAGCGGGCTGGCCGATTCCGGAGGCCGCCCACACCAGGATGCAGGAAGGGCTGAAAAATTTCATTGCGGGCAAATACAGCTGCGCTTCTTCTTTTGCCGCGCCGGATCTGAGTCTCCGGAAGCTTTCGGCCGTTGAAGCCCTGGCGCGCGACGGCAAAGCCGCCGCGGCGATGCTGGATTCGATCACGATCGAGCCGAACCTCTGGCCGACGTCGGCCGTCATCGACTGGCGCAGCATTCTGCGCAACATTCCCGGCATTCCCGGACGCGACGAACGCATCCGGGAAGCGGAGCAAATCCTGCGCGCCCGGATGAATTTTCAGGGCGGGACGATGGGCTTTTCAACCGCGGCAGCGGATCACCTGTGGTGGCTCTTGACGTCGGTGGACGGAAACGCCGTGCGCGCGCTTCTGACACTGATGAACGAACCGTCCTGGCGGGAAGACATTCCGCGGATCGCCCGGGGCGCGCTGGCCCGGCAAAAGCAGGGCCACTGGGATCTGACGACGGCCAACGCCTGGGGCGTTCTCGCCATGGAAAAATTTTCACAAACCTTCGAGTCCCAGCCGGTAACCGGCCGAACCGTCGCCGCCCTTGCCGGACAGACGAAAACGCTCGACTGGAGCGCCTCGCCCGGAGGCAAAACGGAGCTTTTTGCCTGGCCCCGGACAAAGGCTTCTCTCGACGTCCGGCATGAGGGAACGGGCAAGCCCTGGCTTACCGTTTCGAGCCTGGCGGCAATTCCGTTAAGCCGGCCCTTCTCCAGCGGCTACACAATCACGAAAACGGTTTTCCCCGTGATACAAAAAAATAAAAACCGCTGGACGCGGGGCGACGTGCTGCGCGTGCGCCTGGATCTGGAAGCTCAGTCGGACCAGACCTGGGTGGTCGTGAGCGACCCGGTGCCGGCGGGATCGACGATTCTGGGCGGCGGTCTGGGGCGTGATTCGCGGATGCTGACGGCGGACGAGAAGAAAGAAGGGGCCGTGTGGCCCGCGTTTGAAGAGCGGTCGTTTGAAGCGTTCCGGGCCTACTACGAGTTTGTTCCCAAAGGCCGCTGGCGCCTGGAATACACAGTCCGCCTCAACGCCGGCGGAACCTTCCATCTGCCGGCGACGCGCGTGGAAGCGATGTATTTTCCGGAGATGCTGGGCGAGCGGCCAAACGCGGCGTTCACGGTGGCTCCGTAAAAGGCCGGCAGACGGCGGGAACAAGAGGAGATGGNNGAGAAATCAGCTCATAGCTCATGGCTCGCAGCTCATGGCTCGTAGCTCGCAGTCATGTGAATGTAGGCGGACCTTCAGGTCCGCCGTTGGCGGGTCTAAAGACCCGCCCTACAGAATTTTTTTGCGGCGGTGCGGAAACTTGTCCCCTCGCGGAGGAGACAGGGGAGAAGTTGTGTCCCCCTCTGGAGGGGTTTCGGGGTCGCGGCCGGCATGGAAATGAAACGCCTGGGCGGTTGTCCCCCTCTGGAGGGGGTTCGGGGGAGGTTGCACGCGGCGCAACCGCTTTCTTGCTTGAGGAAAAAATGAAGCGTTGGTGGATATTATTTCTGGCCGTCGTGACGGCCTGTGTTTTCCGGATGGAGGCCGCTGGAACCCTGCCTTCTTTTGCGGACGTCCGGGCGGCTCATGTGAAATCGGACTCTCTGCTTTTGGACCGCCAGGGCACAGTCCTGCATGAGCTGCGCACCGACCGGCAAGGCCGGCGGCTGGACTGGACGGATCTTGCCGAAATTTCTCCATCTTTGCTGCAAGCCGTCATCTGCTCGGAGGACAAGCGCTTTTTCACGCACGGCGGTGTGGACTACCGGGCGCTGGGCGCGGCTGCGCTGGGATTTCTTTCCGGTTCGGGGCTGCGCGGCGCCAGCACGATCACCATGCAGCTGGCGTCTTTTCTGGACCGCAGCACGGCCGTCACGGCGCGGCAGCGGACCATTACACAAAAAACCGCCCAGATCCGTCTGGCACGCGACATCGAAAAGCGCTGGTCGAAAAATGAAATTCTGGAAGCCTACCTCAATCTCGTGACGTTCCGCGGCGAATACACAGGCGTCTCCGCCGCCTCCCGGGGCCTGTTCGGAAAAGAACCCCACGGACTGGACCAGGCCCAGTCGCTGCTTCTGGCGTCGCTCATCCGCGCGCCCAACGCCGGCGCCCGGACGCTGGAAGCGCGGGCGCGGAACCTCGGCGGACGGCTGGGCTGGCAGATATCCGATGCGGCTCTCGCCGAAAGCCTCCAGTGCCTCACTCCGACTGCCGCCCGCGTGGAGCCGCGCGCCGCCTGGGCGCCGCATGCGGCAAGGCGCCTGCTTGCCGGCCGGCCGCCCGGAACGCACCTGCGCTCCACCCTGGACGCCCGGCTGCAGAAATTCGCCTTCGGGCAACTGGCGCGCCAGGTAGAGGCGCTCGCAGGCTCAAACGTGCGCCAGGGCGCTCTGCTCGTTTTGGAAAACAGGACCGGCGAGGTTCTGGCCTACGCCAGCTACACGTCCCAGGCCGCAGGCACCTACGTGGACGGCGTACAGGCGCTGCGCCAAACCGGCTCCACGCTCAAACCGTTTCTTTACGCGACCGCGCTGGACCAGCGCATTTTAACCGCCCGGTCGCTCCTCGACGATTCTCCGCTGGACGTTTCGACAGGCGGCGGCCTTTACCAACCGGAAAATTACGACGCTTCCTTTCACGGCCCGGTGAGCGTCCGCGTTGCGCTGGCGTCGTCGCTCAATGTGCCGGCCGTGCGCACGCTGGCGCTGGTCGGCACCGAACCCTTCCTGAAGGTTCTGCGGCAGTTGGGCATCCGCAGTCTGACGGAATCGGGGGACTATTACGGTTTGGCGCTGGCGCTGGGCTCGGCCGACATCAGCCTGTGGGATCTCGCCAATGCTTACCGGGCGCTGGCCAACGGAGGCGTATGGAGCGAAGCCTGCCTGACGACGGCCGCCGGACGCACCGCCGCCCGCCGCAAACAGGCCTTCTCCCCGGAAGCCGCTTTCATCGTTTCGGATATTCTGGCGGACCGCGAGGCGCGCAGCGAGACGTTCGGCCTGGAAAATCCGCTGGGCACACGCTTCTGGACGGCCGTCAAGACCGGCACCAGCAAGGACATGCGGGACAACTGGTGCATCGGCTATTCCAGCCGCTACACGGTCGGCGTCTGGATGGGAAATTTTGCGGGCGATTCCATGTGGAACGTGAGCGGCATCACCGGCGCCGCCCCGCTGTGGAACGACATCATGAATGAACTGCATCACTCCAACGCCGGCCGCCCTCCGGCGCCGCCCCGGGGGCTTGTCCGCGTCGCGCCGGCCGACGGCAAAGGCCGCGCGGAATGGTTTCTCGCCGGAACCCAACCCGCCGCTGCGGCCGGCGACGACCGGAATTCTCCGCGCATCGTTTATCCGCCTTCGGGAACGATCATCGCGCTGGATCCCGATATTCCCGCGGCTCTGCAAAAGGTCGGTTTTGTCGCCCGGGCGGACAGTCCCGCGCGCTGGCTGCTGAATGAAAAGCTTCTGAAGGAGGAAGGTTCGACGATTCTGTGGACGCCGACAACCGGCCGGCATGTCCTGGCCATTATCGACGGGCAAAACGCCGTCGTCGATTCGGTGGCGTTTGAAGTCCGGTAAGGCCTCGTCAGGCCTGCCGGTATTTGATTTTCTTCATCCGGTACATCCGCTGATCGGCCTGGGAGATCAGCTCGTCGAGCGTCGCCGGATTTCTCGGATTGCAGAAGGCATGCCCGATGCTGATCGCCAGCTTGTAGCGGGCGGCTTTCCGGCCGTTGAAATTGTTGATCAGGCGGTACAGCCTCAGCAGCATTTTTTCCATCAGCGTTTCGTCCGTGTCCGTCACCAGAACGGCAAACTCGTCGCCGCCGATACGGGATATCACATCGGACCCCCGGAAGGTCTGCGTCAGGATTTTAGCGGCCGCGGACAGCGCGCGGTCCCCCTCTTCGTGGCCGAAGCGGTCATTGATTTCCTTGAGGCCGTCCACGTCGGCAAAAAAGAGCAGCAGGCCCTTCGCCGAGCGTTCGGCCCTCTTCAGCTCGCGCGGCGCGAGCGTAAAGAATCCCCGCCGGTTGTACAGGCCGGTCAGCTGATCGGAAAGCGCCATGGCCTCCAGCTCTTTTTCCATTTCCCGGCGCTGGGTGATGTCGGCCCCGAAAAAGGCCAGGCGGGCCACCTCCCCCCTGTCGTCGCACACCGGGTAGATCACCTGATCGATATAGCGGGAATTGCGGATGTCCACGAAGCGGACGGGTTTTCCACCGGAGAGGACCTTCTCCGCCTGCTTGCGTCTTTCCCGGGCCGTGTCCGGCGGAAGCAGATCATAAAAATTCGCGCCGATAATGCCGTCAATCGGCCGGCGCAGACGCTTGGCGAACATCTCGTTGGCGGCAAGGACGGTGCCGCTCTTGTCCACAAGGAGCAGGGACTCGGTAACGGCGTTGAGCAGCGCGCGAAGATTGTTCTCACTGCGGCGGTGGGCTTCCTCGGATTGTTTTTTTTCCGACAGGTCGCCGACCATGCACAAAAGAACCCGCTCGCCGCCCATCATCACTCCCTGCGAGCTGACCTCCACCGGAAAAGTCTCGCCGTTTTTTCGCCGGTGGGTGGTTTCAAACACAACGACGCGGGAACCGGCGCCCGGCCGCGGCGCAAGATGCGGCGTAAGACCCGCCGGCTGGAGGTCGTCCATGGTCATGGACCGGAATTCCGCAAGCGAATACTGGTAGGTGTTTACCGCGGCGGTATTGGCGTCAAGAATGTTTTTGTCCTGATACCGGACCGTAAAAATGTTGTCCCGCGTATGATGCAGCAGAAATTCATAGCGCTTGACCAGATCTTCTCCCCAGCGGACATCATCCGCCCGGCGCTTCCTTCTCCTTCTGTCTTCAGGTATCATCAGACCACTTCCTTGCTCCACGAATACCCCGTCTCCTTCCGTGAGATATTTGCGCATACGAGATCGGAATCTCCGGCGGTCCCGATATTGTCCACTGCTTGGTGTGTGAAATTCCTATATACCATTTCAGCCCTGTTGACAATCGGTTCCCTTGTCTACGCCCGGCGCTTTTTTTCGCCGACCGCGGACACTTTTGCGGATAATTTTGTTGAAAAACGGCCGCCTTTCCTCTAGAGATAACCGAGCGGATAAGGACGGTAATGAAAAAAAGGAAAGTTTTCAACATTGTTCTCCTTCAGTGTCTTGCAGGCCTGGCCTTGGTGACGATCACGGCCTGCGCGGGTCTTTTTTCGCCTGGAGGCATTCAGCCGGGCCAGGCGCCGCTGCAGGGCCGGCAGGCGCCGCCGGAGGCGAGCCAGATCCTGGTGGTCGCAGACGACAGCTTTCTTTTTTTTACGTCGCACAAGATTTACGCGCTGCAAAAAAAGGATAACGTCTGGCATCTTGTTTTGCCCCCGATCGAAGCCGTCATCGGCCGGAATGGTTTTGCGCCTCCGGGGGAAAAACGCGAAGGCGACGGCAGGACCCCCTCGGGCCTTTTCCGCCTGGGAACCGCCTTCGGCTACGACGAAAAGATCGACACCCGCATGCCCTACCGCCAGGCTCTGCCCGACGACGTGTGGATCGACGACGTTGCCGATCCCGGCTACAACCGCTGGGTGAAGCAATCCGAAACGCGCGCCGTCTCATTCGAACGGATGCGGCGCGCCGACGATTTGTACAAGTTCGGCCTCGTCATCGAATACAACACCGATCCGGTCGTTTTCGGCCACGGCAGCGCCATTTTTTTCCACGTCTGGGCCGGGCCGCGCTCAACCACGGCCGGCTGTGTGGCCGCAAAAGAAGAAGACGTCCGGAAAATTCTCGCCTGGCTGGATCCGGAGGCCCGTCCCATGATCTGGCTCGACCCCAAACCTGTTTCCAAGGAGGATCCGTAAATGAAAATTCGCTGGTTTGCTGCCGTGCTGGCGGCGCTTGTGCTCAGTGTGCCGGCTTTTGCCGCTTCGTCAAAAACAGCGGTCATGCCGGAGGATTTTGTCCATATCGAAGAGATCATTCCCGACGCCCTCATGGACATCCGCTACTGCGGCGACCACAATTTCCTGGGTGTCCGCGTGGACGGCTATGAAAAGCCGGCCTGCCTTCTCACCCGCCGGGCGGCCGAAGCGCTGGCCGGTGTGCAAAAGGAGCTTCGCCCCTTCGGCCTCACGGTTAAAATTTACGATTGTTACCGCCCGCAGCGGGCCGTCGATCACTTCGTGCGCTGGGCCAAAGACGTTGCCGACACCAAAACCCGGGAGGAATTTTACCCCACGATCGACAAGCGCAATCTTTTCCGCGACGGGTATATCGCCGGACGATCGAGCCACAGCCGCGGCAGCACGGTCGATTTGACGCTCGTCGCCCTGCCCGCCCCTGTTCAGCCTCCCTACGCGTCCGGAGATGCGCTGAAAGCGTGTTATCTGCCCGCGGGCGTGCGCTTTGCCGACAACTCGCTCGACATGGGCACGGGATTTGACTGCTTTAACGAACTGTCTCATCCGGACAACCCGAACATCGCTCCCGCGCAGAGAAGCCACCGCCTGCTGCTCAAAACGCTGATGGATAAGTACGGATTCAACAACTACGATAAGGAGTGGTGGCATTTCACCCTCAGGAATGAACCGTATCCGGATACCTACTTCAACTTCCCGGTGAAATAACGCATGCAAGCGCAGCGGCCGCCGTTTTTGAAATCTTACGGATTCTCGCTTCTGCTGATCGCTTCCATCGGCGTCGGCGCGGTTCTGGGAGTCGTCTGCGGGGCACAGGCCGCCCGGCTCAAGCCGCTGGGCGACATCTTTTTGAACCTGCTGTTCACCGTGATCGTCCCGCTGGTATTCTTTTCCATTTCGTCCACCGTGGCGGGAATGGCCGATTTGCGGCGTCTGGGAAAAATCCTGGCGGTGATGATGCTGATTTTTATCCTCACGGGCCTGCTGGCTTCCGCAGTCATGATCGTCGCCGTCGTCCTTTATCCGCCCGCCGCCGGCGTGGGCATTCCTCTGCCCGTAGCAGCGGAAGTCCAGACGCTGAAAGCGGCGGACGCGCTCGTCCGGGCTTTCACAGTCGGCGACTTTTCCCAGCTCTTATCCAAAAACAACATGCTGGCTCTGATTGTCTTTTCTCTGCTCACGGGGCTGGCCGCTTCCGCGGCGGGCGAAAAAGGAAAGGCGTTTACCGCCTTTCTGACGTCGGCCAATGACGTGATGATGAAGTTGATCTCCTTCATCATGTATTACGCGCCCGTGGGCCTTTGCGCCTACTTCGCTTACCTGGTCGGCGTCTTCGGACCGGAGCTTTTGGGATCCTACGCACGCGCCATGCTGCTTTACTATCCCACCGCCCTGTTGTATTTCTTCCTGGCTTTCACGCTCTACGCGTTTATCGCGGGCCGCGGCCCGGGCGTGAAGAAATTCTGGAGCAACATTATTCCGCCCGCCGTCACGTCGCTCGCCACGGGCAGTTCGATGGCCACCCTGCCGCTGAACCTGCAGGCCGCCGCCAGGATCGGTGTACCGGCGGATATCAGCAAGGTGGTGATTCCCGTCGGGGCGACAATGCACATGGAGGGCTCGTGCCTGGCCGCGGTGCTCAAGATCGCCTTTCTGTTCGGCATTTTTTCCATGCCCTTTACCGGCGTAGAAACGCTGCTCACAGCCCTGGGCATCGCGCTTTTGACGGGCGTGGTCGTGAGCGGCATTCCCGGCGGCGGCACCATCGGCGAGCTGCTGATTTTGTCGCTTTACAATCTTCCGCCCGAGGCGTTTCCGCTCATCACGATGATCGGCGCGCTGGTGGACGCTCCCGCCACGATGGTGAATGCCGTCGGCGACACCGTCGCCTCCATGCTCACCGCGCGGACGCTGGAAGGAAAGAAATGGATGGAGAAGGGTGTGTAGCTGAGCCTCCGCGGGAGCGGCCGCACTTCCGGTTCGGCAACCGCTCCCGGCGGAATTCGTCTCAAGACGGGGATTGAAGTCTTTTCCGAATAACCAGACGGATGGCGATGTACGGGAAAAGGAAGGCCATGAAGGCAAACAGCTTCACAAAAGCCATACCGTAGTAAAAGACCAGGTTATAGTCGTACCAGTCCATATCGAACCAGTATGAATGCACATAATAAATAGAATCCCCCGCCAGCCAGAAAAGAACAAACCACACCGCCAGCAGAAGAACGGTCAGAAAAAAACACCGGATCAAAATGCCGGCCAGGCTGTCCAGAAAATAAATCTGCTCCGCTTTATTCACGATTTTTCACCTCCTTTCTATTTTAATCGAAGAACATCCGCCGGACTGCGCACAAATCTACTTTTTGCCGCTCAGCAGGTTTTTTTGAACTTCCGCGACTTCCTGCTTGATCTTGCGGTACGCCAGGAAGCTGTGCAGAAACCACCCGATGACAAAACCCAGCGCGAGGACGAAGAAGATCAAAAGCGCCAGAGACAGAGAAATTTCCCAGAAAAAAATGCCCACCGTAACGGCTGCCACATTCTGGATGATGAACACGACGGCCAGACAGGCGGCAATGATGAGCAAAACGATCGTGAAATTCATTCTTCTCCCTCCCGTATTCTATTCCGCTGCGATATACGCCTTAAAAAATACGATATGCGGCAGCGCATTGCAACGGATTTTTACCGGTGACGTCCAGCCGAACAGAAAAACCGCTGCAGCAGGCTGGGGGCTTGCCATCCGGGAATGTATAAAAAAACCCGCGGGGCTGCCCCGCGGGTTTTTCTTTCTTCAAGGGCTTATAGCCTTCAGGCCATTGCCGGTTTAGAACGTCAGCGTCAGTTTGTTGATCACCAGGTAGTCGTTCGTGAGCTGGTTGGTGTCCAGTTTGCCTTTGTAGTAATCGCCGGTAAACAGGTAACCGACACCCAGCATGTAAGACAGGTTGTTGGTGATTTTGTAGGTTGCGGTCAGGTCCACTTCGTAGCCGTAGGCATTGTACAGATAGCCGGCCGGTTTCTTATCGGCATTGGCATAGGAAACGGACGCCATGATGTCCAGTGCGGGAACGGGCCGCACGCCGCCCCGGATCTGGAAGAACCAGCCGTTGGCCATGGAGGTGTCCTGGGCCGCTGCGTCAAAGCCCGTAAGCGCGCCCGCCCAGTTGGTGCGGTCATAGTTCCACATGATCAGACAGGGATTCCAGTCGCGGCCGCCGTTGATGAGTCCGCCTTCGTTCTTGTCGGCGGTGCCGGGATCGTTTCCGGACACGTAGGCGAAAGTGCCGCCCGCGTAAAACATTTTGAAATCCGCCGTCGCGTCAATCCAGCCCGAATAGTTTTCCAGCGTAACGTCCTGAGTCAGGCCGCCGTCTTCCGACCTGTCTTTACCGGTCAGATAGTTGAATTCGCCCTGTACGGCAACAGGCCCCAGTTTGGCCATCACGTAAGGCGTGATAAGGAAATAATTTCTCCGGTAGGGACCGACCAGCTGAGGCCGCGCGCCCGCATAGTTGTAATAATTCACGTTCAAACCGGCGCGGCCGCCTTTCCAGTTGAAGACGCCTTCCAGATGATAGACATCGTTGTCCGCATCCACGGTAATCACATTGTTGAGCGCGTTCCGGCTGCCTTCCCTCACCTTCGAAATCGCCGTATTGATCGCCACGGGACCGATGAAGTAGGAATATTTAATTCTTGCCTGCGGCGCGCTGTTGTTGCCGAAAATCGTTCCCGTGCTGCCGTAGTTCATATAGCCCGCGCTGAAAAGGCCGATGGGCGATTTGTACTCCACATAGGCCCAGTCAAAGGCGATGTTTTCGTTTTCAGCGCGCGTTCCCGCCGAATCCGCCGCCAGCGTCGTTCCGACCGGACTTCTGTTGGCGCCCCAAATCCGCTCCATGGCATCGAAGCGGGTGATCAGTTTCAGACCCGGCGATACGATGAAATCCGTTTTCACCCGGAGTCTCTGGTAATAAAAAGCCGTGCTCACGTTGGACGCGACAATCGCCGGGGGCGTACCTTTCAGATACGAATCCTTGTTGAGCGACGTTTTGTCCAGATACATTCCCGCCGCGTAATACTCGCCGCTGAATTTGACGTCCAGGGCGAAAACCGTTGTGCTGAAGGCCGCGACGAGCCCCAGCGCAAGCAAAATTAACGCGAATCTCTTCATTATTCTCCTCCTAAAATCCTTTTATTTACCCCGGAAAACCGGTTTCATTTCTTTTCTCAAGACTCGCGCGCCTGAGGGTGTTTTACGGCCCCTCTTTATGACAGGATCCTGACAGAATCTTTGAACTTCTGAA
>DBPV01000094.1:0-356 GCA_002304995.1 Syntrophaceae bacterium UBA1411 | reverse complement strand
GGCTTTTTGTAAATGAATTATTATGATTATTTGTAAGATCTGGTAATCTTATGGCTGTTTTTTCAATATCAAACGCCTGAAGGCAGGCGGACACAGTCAAGAAAATACTCCCTCATTTTTTCAGGATTTTTCCCACTATTTCGCACTTCAAAAAAGCCCAGGGAAATTTGTCCGGCCTGTGCGGGAGCATCATCGAACGCAAGGCGGACCTTCCGGTCCGTGGCGGGGCTAAAGCCCCGCCCTACATTTAATTCAATGCGAGAAGATTTTTCCCGTAGGGCGAAGCTTCAGCTTCGCCAAAGGCGGGGCTGAAGCCCCGCCCTACATCCACAAGCCATCCACCATCCACCATTCAC
>DBPV01000001.1 GCA_002304995.1 Syntrophaceae bacterium UBA1411 | reverse complement strand
GGTGGTATCCACGTCGTTCGTCAGGCGGGGATCCTGAATGGTGCGGAAGGTAATGTCGGCGCCGAATCCGCCGGCCGCCAGAACAACCGCCTTCCGGGCCTTGATGTTTTTGAGCTTGCCGCTGTCGGTTTTCGGGAAAACGTATTTTTCCCGGATCTGAACGCCCTTGACCCGACCATCCGCGTCGCGGTAGATCTGGGTGAGGTAGCTTTGCATTCTCGCCTGGACGCCGAGCTCTTTGAGCTTGGCCAACTGCTGTGTGACAATGGCCGAGCCGCTCTGGTTATACGTGCTGTACATCCGGGGCACCGCATGGCCGCCTTCCTGGCTGACGCGTTCCTTGTACTTCACGCCCAGTTCCTCAATGGTCCACTTGACGGTGGGCCACGATCCTTCGGCCACCATTTTGGCGAGCTCCGGATGGTTTAAGCTGAGTCCGGCTTTGAGCATGTCCTGATAGAGCACTTCCGCAGAATCCTTGATGCCCTGCTTCTCCTGCAGCGGAGAGCCGGCTGCCGCAACGACGCCGCCGTTGATGATGGAGTTGCCGCCGGGCGTGCGCATTTTTTCGAGCACGACCACAGAGGCTCCAGCTTTTTTCGCTTCATAGGCGGCTGCGAGTCCAGCAAAACCGCTGCCGATCACGACCACGTCAAAAGTTTCATCCCATTTCTTGGGCAGTGCGGCCGCTTCGGCGCTCCAGGGCGTCAAAGCCGCGCCGCCGGTTGCCAGTCCGGCGACAGCCGCCGTTGCCCCCGCCGCTTTCAAAAAGCCGCGACGGCTCAGTGTTTTTTTTGTTTCTTCCATTTTTCCTCCTGTTACATGTTTCTGTGTTTAATAATTATTCGTTCCTTATGCTGAAAATGCGTTCCTGCCCAGCCGGGGGAATGCATCTTCCGCCGCTTTCCAACGCTTGTGAAATGCTGCCTTCCTCCTGAAAAAAAACGGCACTGAAGAACGCGCTGCTTTCTGAAATTTCGGTCAGACGTCTTTTGGGTTTTGTCGTCCGGGGAGGATGGTGCCTCCAGTCGAAAATTTCCGCACAGGAATGGCGCAAAACACTTGATGTGACTTATATCACAATCGCCGGGCAACGACAACGACCAAAATACTTCATGAAATCATTGTCCCGGGAATCCCTCCCCCCGGCGGAAGAACCGCCGCCATCCTCCTGTAAACCCCGTTCTTCAAGGATATTTGCCATTGACACGCCTCGTCCGGCCGGTGTATTAATGTCCCACGCGATTTTTGATTTTGATCGCTCTTCTTTGAAGGACTGGGCAACCTCAGGAAAAACGGATCCGGTGCGGCACCCGGCTTAATTGCGCGCTTATATCGGGTGAATCGCCCGCAGAAAAAACGGCAATGCAATACCACAAAAGGAGGAAAGCATGAAAGAGGATGACGTTGAAAAAAAGTCGATCAGCAGACGGAATTTTTTAAAGACAGCCGGCGGGGCAGCGGCTGTCGCCGGACTGGCCTCCAGCGGAATCCCCCTGATGGTTGGAGACGCCCAGGCGGCCTGCGACGCGCTGCCGAAAAAATGGGATGAAACCTACGATGTCGTCGTGGTGGGCAGCGGCTTTGCCGGTCTGGCCGCGGCCATTGAAGCGAAAAACGCGGGGGTCAGTGTTGCCCTGCTGGAGAAAATGCCGGTGCACGGCGGCAATTCCGTCATCAACGGCGGAGACTTCTGTGCTCCGGGAACGAAGCTGCAAAAGGAAAACGGCGTAGAGGATTCGGCGGAGCTGCTGTACAAAGATATGATGAGAGCCGGGATGTATCTGAATCACCCGGAGCTTGCCAGGACCGTTGCCGATAATGCGAAAGACGCCCTGGAGTGGACGGAGTCTTATCTGGGCTGCAAGTACGCGAAACTGAATTTCCATGGCGGCCATTCGGTCAAAAGAGCGCATGGGACGATCAATCAGTCCGGTTCGGAAGTGGTCAATAAGGAACTCGCGAAAGCCAAAGAGATTGGCGTTCAAATTATGCTGCGCACCAAGCTGGTGAAATTCCTGTCCGATAAAAACGGGCGAATCGTCGGTATGGAAGTGCTCAAGGGGTACAGATTTCCGGACGATAAAACCGGTAAATCCGCCTTTATTAAAGCGCGGAAGGCGGTGATTCTCGGGTCCGGCGGTTTTTCCTACGATGTTGCGCTCCGTCAGGTTCATGATCCCCGGCTCACGGATAAACTGGGATCGACCAACCATCCCGGGGCCACCGGCGAAGCTCTGCTGGCCGCCTGCAAGAGCGGAGCGGCGGATGTTCAGATGGATTGGATTCAGCTGGGGCCATGGACCAGTCCGGAAGAAAAGGGTTTTGGCTATGTTCCTCTGTTCTGTGAACCGCTGGTCGGTTACGGTCTGATGGTGAATCCCAAAACCGGGAAGCGTTTTTTCAAGGAAACCGGAAACCGCAAGGAACGCGCGGATGCCATTCTTCTCTTGGGAAATCCCGCCGTTATCATGGGCGATTCTTATGCGGTCAACAAGCAGGTCGTTCCTCATGCGCTCAAGGGAGGCCTGGAAAACGGAGCGATCAAGAAATTTGACTCTCTGGACGATCTTGCCAGGGCCTACGACATGCCGGTGGACGCATTCAAGGAACAGGTTGCCCGCTGGAATTCATTCGCGGAAAAAAGAAAGGATGACGATTTGGGATGCATGATCTTTAAGGACGCCAAACCGACCGTCGAGGCGCCTTTCTATGCCGCGCGCCTGTGGCCCAAAGTTCATCATACTATGGGTGGACTGGTGATCAATAAAGACGCCCAGGTTATGGGATTCGACTTCAAACCGATAAAAGGTCTTTATGCCGCCGGAGAAGTGACGGGAGGCGTCCATGGCGCCGTGCGGCTTGGAAGCGTCGCGATGGCCGATTGTATTGTCTTTGGCCGCATCGCCGGCAAGAATGCGGCCAGGGAAAAAGCCTGGAGTTAAGAACGCCCGTCCGCGCGGACGTTTTCCCGGCGTCCGCGCGGATTCAGTAAAGCAAGGAGAAAAAAGGAATGGAAAAAAGAAAGAAGAATCTGAAAATCGCGGCGGTTCTGTTCGGCGCGGTTTTGCTGGTGGCTGTAAGTTCGGGACTATGGGCGGCGCCCAAGCTCGCCGTGTCCAAGGCCAAGCCGGGCGACTGCGCGGCTTGTCATGTCGATAAAAAGGCGCTTCCGGAGAAACATCCGGACACCAAGACGATGGATATGAAGGCCTGCCGCGCCTGCCACACCCGCGATAATATGAGCCTCACCGGCAAATTTCCCGGCAGCCATACGCACATGCTGTCGGGCGTGAACTGCGTGGCCTGCCACGGCAAGACCAAGCAGCCGGAAGAAGTGGCGATGGAAAAATGCGTCGCCTGCCACGGCAGCACGGCCAAGCTGGCGGAAAAAACGAAGGATGTGAAGCCGACCAATCCGCACACGTCTCCGCATTATGGAACGGAGCTGGACTGCAACCTGTGCCACAAGCAGCACGCCAAATCGGAAAATTACTGCGCGCAGTGCCACAAGTTCGACTACAAGGTGCCGTGATCTTTCCGTAAGGATTTGTTCCGACCGGGCAGGCGGAAGCTCCGACGCCGGCCGCCTGTCCGGTTTTTTTATGAGACACTTGACCAGAGACGAAAATCTTCTTGACAGAAAACCCCTTCATCGCCTACCATACCCTAAGGGGTATATAATGAATAAGGAACGACAGAAAGTGCTGAACCGTTTGAAGCGCATCGAGGGACAGATTCGCGGGCTGCAGCGCCTGGTGGAAAGCGGAGCGCCCTGTGTTGATGTGATTACTCAGATGTCCGCCGTGACTTCGGCCATGAAAAAAACGGCGGCGGTCATCATCGTCAATAATATGAACAAGTGTCTCACGGAGGTTTCCGAGAAACCGGAAGTTCTGCAAAAAGACTTTCAAACGGCGCTGACGCGTTTTATAGACCTTTCCTGACGGATCAGGAACACCGGATCCGGAATAACACGGATGTTGAACCCTTGCCGGCGGCCACGGACTGTTGGTTCCGGCGTGAAAACCGGCGAAGAGAAGCACAGGACGTCGCCGACCGGCGGGAAAACCGCATTGCCAAAGGAAGCGATTATTTTTTCCCAGAGGATTGGAATGAAAAAGTACATCATTTTTTTTATGTTTATCCTGCTTTGGTCGAGTCTTTATGTGTGCCCGGTCTTTGCGGCGCCAGGCGGCAGCTGCGTAGCCTGCCATACCAGCGAGTCGCTGATGAAGTCGATGCACAAACCGCCGCCCCTTCCGGCCAGTACGGGCGAAGGGTGAGCCGGAGCGCCTCCGGCGGTCCGGCCGGAGCTGATGTATCTGGGGTACGTGGTCGATAAGGAACTTCTGAAAAACGATCCGCATTTCAAAATGGGATGCGCGTTGTGCCACAAGGGGGACGCCAAGGCATACAAGAAAGAGGATGCGCACAAAGGCGTGGTGAAAAAGCCGTCGGACAACCTGCGCACCTGCATGATGTGCCACAAGCAGATTACCGAACGTTATGCCAAGTCCCTGCACTATACGACAGTCGGGCAGAGAACCGGCGTAATGCCCCGCTTCTCTCCGGAAGAACTCAAGACCTTCGACGAGAAGGTTTTTGAAAAGTCCTGCCGCAGCTGCCATGCGTCCTGCGGCGACTGCCATGTGAAAGGCGCGCCGGTGGGCGGCATCAGCATCGGTCTTATCGCCAAGCACAAGTTCGTCAAAAAGGACGAAGGCAAAACCTGCGCGTTTTGCCACGGCGGCCGCGTGTATCCCGAGTATGTCGGCGAATACGGCGGAGCGCCGGACGTCCACTATCAAAAGGGCATGCTGTGCATGGACTGCCACAAGAAAGACGAATTTCACGGCGACGGAAACGCCTACAAATCCAAAAGCGAAGTCAAGCAGCGTCCGGCCTGCAAGAACTGCCACAAACCCGGCAGCGAGGCGAAGCTGACCGCTCAGGTCGCCCACCGCGAGCATGAAAACAAGGTCAGCTGCTACGGCTGCCATTCCGGCGCGGCGTACCGCAACTGCAACGACTGCCACGGCGGACACTCCGCCGCCAGTCCGGGCATGATTCTTGGGCGCAGCCCCCGGGACAAAAAAATGCTGACGACCCTGCGCCTGATTCCGACGGTGCGCGATACGTTTGCTCCGGCCGGCATTAAAATGGAGAATTTCGACGCGCTGCCGAATTACTGGGACACGCCCGCGCACAACATCCGCAAGCGCACGGACCGCACCCGCAACTGCGACGTCTGCCACGTGGACCGCAAAAACTTCTTGAAACAGGAAACGCTCATCAAAAACGGCTCCAAAGCTAATGAAAGCTTAATCTTTGTTCCAAAACCAATTAACCGATAAGAGGAGGGGGAAATGAAAAGATGTAAGGTTTTGAAAGCGTTGTTGGTGTTTCTGTTGATTATGCTGCCGGCGGCAGCGCTGGCTGAGCTTGCCGGGCCGGTCGTTTCCACGAATGATCTGGAAAAGAACCTGACCGCACCCAATGTCGTTGTGCTCGACGTCCGCAAGCTGGAGGATTACAAGGCCGGCCATATTCCCGGGGCGGTGAATGTGCCGTACGGTTCCTGGGCGATTAAAAAGGGCGAACTGCTCAACGAGCTGCCCCCGATCGACGATCTGGCCGAAACCGTCGGCAACGCTGGAATCGACAAGGATTCGCTGGTGGTCATTGTCGGGAAAACGGACAAGGTTCCCGATCAGTTTGACATGACGCGCGTCGCCTGGACGTTGAAGTACCTGGGCGTGCCGAATGTCGCGATTTTGAGCGGCGGTCAGAATCAGTGGGTCAAGGAAAGCAAGCCCGTTTCCCAGGACATGGTTCGGGCCAAGGCGAAAGCGTTCAAGCCCTCTCTCAACGCCGGCCTGATCGTCAATAAGGCCTATGTCATGGAAAAACTGGGCAAGGCCACGCTGGTCGACACCCGCGCTCCGGCTTTCTACGAGGGAAAGGAAAAGCTCGCGTTTGTTCCCAAACCGGGGAGAATCAAAGGAGCCGTCAATCTGCCGGTCGGCGCGCTTTTCACGCCGGAAGGCCTCTACAAGGACAAGGCCGCGCTGGCCGGACTGGCTGAAAAGGCTGCCGGCAATGACCTGTCCAGGGAAGTCATCCTGTACTGCGACACCGGCAAAACCTGCACGTCCTGGGCATTGATTCTGGCGGACATGCTGGGGTATAAAGATGTTAAAATATACGACGGATCCACAATGGAATGGCTGGCCGATCCGGCGGCTCCGTCCGAACCGTAAACGTTAAAAAAGCCGGCCGTCCCGCCGGGACGGCCGGCTGATTTCAAATTCGAGGCATGATCAGTGTTGAGGGTTTTCATGATTCCGTATCGTTGCGCCGCAGCCTGGGTTGCGGTGTTGTGTTTGTTGGCCCCCGTTTCGGCCGCTGCGCATTCGGACGTCTGGTTGAGAAACGAACAGGGAGACAGAATCACGGCGACCCTCAACAGTGTTGATCCCTACAGTCCGAAGAAAACCTGCGGCGCCTGCCATCCCTATGCCACGATCACGTCCGGCTATCATTTTCAACAGGGCTACGACGTGATGAAAGACGGTTATGATCCGCAGAAGCCCTGGATCCTTTCTCCGGGCATGTTCGGCGGCTGGCTGCCGACGGCCGCCGCCGCGAGGCTTTCCGCCAAGAAAAACAAAAGCGTCCGCCAGATGGACCTGTCCACCTATGACTGGATCGGCGCGGGCAAGTACAGCGCCCGGCATAAAATCAAGGCGCCGTCCTGCGGCTCCTGCCATCCGGGCGGCGGACCGATGGAATTCGGCCGCGGCCCCGGCGGGCGGGCCGACGGCGGCAAAACGCTTGTGGCGGGCGAAGCCGCAGCCGCTGCGGCGCAAGACGGCGATTACAGTTCCGGTTTCACGCCGGACGGCAAAAGCGCCTTTCGCGCCAGCGGCGCAGTGGAGGCGGACTGTCTGATCTGCCATTTCTCCGCGTACCGGATGGAACGGCGCAGCGAGCAGCTCTACCGCCGCAATTACCGCTGGGCGGCGACGGCGGGCGCCGGACTGGGCGATGTTACGGGCGCGGTGTTTACTTACGCCAATCCCGCCGCCGGACCCGATCATCCCGATTTCGCCAAAGGTTCCTGGAACTTCTCTAAACGGCCGGTCGTGTCCTATGCCTGGTCGAACCGGAAAGTGTTCGACGCCGACGGAAGGATGAAGGGAACGTTGATTAAAAAGGCCGTCCCGGCGCAAAACTGCCTGCAGTGCCACGCCGAAGGCGAAGCGAAAAACACCGGCACGGCGTTTACGTCCGCCGACGATGCTCACGTGAAGGCGGGCCTGGCCTGCACAGACTGCCATCCGCTCGCCGGGAAAAACAAAACACAGCGCCTGGCCCATCAAATCGCCAAGGGGAAATCGCTCACCAACCACGTTCGCGACGATCTCGACGGCGCCGGCATGCGGACCTGCATCAGCTGCCATTCCGACGGATCCTATGCGATCACGCGCCGGGGCGCGGTGCGCGAGGCAAAAAATCCGCGGCAGACGCACGAGGCGCGCCTGGCCGGCGGCCTGTTCCACACGTATCTGGTGTCCTGCCAGAGCTGCCACATTAACACGCAGTCGCTGCGGGCGCTCACGCTGCTCGACATGAGCACGGGGCAGGAGACCGGATACACGGCCGATCAGTTCGACGGCGTTTCCTGGGCGGAAGACTATCTCAAGACAACGCCCAAGCCCTGGTCGCCCTGGCAGATGCGTTCCGGAAAGTATCTGCCGGCTGTGCCCAAACACATGCAGTGGTTCGGCGAAAAAATGAAAAACGGAGAAATCCGGCCGATTCCGATGCGCTATGTCGCCCAGGCGGCCCGTTCGGTCGCCGGACTCACGACGATCAGCGCCGCTTTGCCCGACGGCCGCAAAGACAAGCGGCGGACGGTTGTTTCCGACCGGGATATTGCGGACATGATCCGCGCTCTGGCGCGGTCGGGTTTTGCCGATGTGGTTTTTGTGTCGGACCGGATTTATGAAGTGAAGGGCGACAAGATTGCCGCTTCGCCCCGCAAAGACAAGACGCTTTACTATGCGGTGGAGCACGGCGTGACGCCTCTGGCCCGCCAGAGGACTTACGGCCACAAGGGGCGGCCGGCCGGCTGCATGCAGTGCCACGACGAGGGGTCGCCTTTCTTTGCCAAGAAAGATTTGCAGAACGTTCGGGAGTTTTTGAGAAAGGATTATCCGGCGCTCAAAGATCCGAATGCCGTGGCGCAGTATGAACTCTGGGGACTGCGGTCTGTGCCCGCGTTTGAATAGGTGAAAAAAAGATGAAAAGAAAAATCGTTGCGCTTCTGGCCCTGGTATTGACCGTTTGTTCCTGGGCGGGCATGGGTTGGGCCGAGCCGCTGCGGAAAATCGATG
>DBPV01000014.1:337-26776 GCA_002304995.1 Syntrophaceae bacterium UBA1411 | reverse complement strand
TCGTTGTTCATTTTCTTGAAATCTTCATCCAGCATTTCCTTGGAACCGCCGGCGCAGCCCAGCACCAGCAAAGCCGCCAAACAAAACAGCACTCCGATGATGACATCCAATCCCGCTTTCTTCATTCCTGCCTCCGTTTATTTTTGTTTGTTTCCATATCGTTTTTCAGTTCATTTTTTTCAAAAGCAGCAGCCTGTCCCGGATCATGCCCGCCTGGGCGGTGTCGCCCTTCGCCTCATAGTAGTTTTGGAGCCGGTCAAGATACGCCCACAGCGGCCTTTTCCAGCCGTTATCAGAGGCGGTGGAGAGAGCGATCTGCAAAATAGGCTCGTCGTAGGGCAGATACCGCACCCAGACGCCGCAGGCAATCAGGCGCGACAGGGGATCCTCGATCGCGGCCAGTTCGCGGGCAGCCAGGACGGGATCCTTCGCCAACGCGGCTTTTAAGACGCCGGCATAGCGCGCGGAAAGCAGGCTCGGATCGACAGCCGTGAAATTGCCTTTTAAAAAATGGCAATAGGCCATGTTGGCGGGAATCGGCGCCTGCCGGTAGAGTCGGGCAAAGTCGGCCGTGTCAAAGCTTTCCAGCGCGGCGGCATGGAGGCCGTACTTGGTCAGGTAGGCCAGAGAAAGCAGATTCATGTCGTTGCCGGCGGCAATTTCCCGCAGAGCCTTTAAAAAATGAGGCTCGGAGGAATCTTCTCTGCCGGACAGAAAATACGTCTTGTAGTTTTCCAGCTGCCGGTAGCCGTTTTCCTGCCAGCCGGGCAGAGGCGCACTCCGGCCGCAGGCGGACAGTAAAAGGAATATGAATAATAAAAACAAATACTTTCTCATGGCGTTTTAAACTCCGGGGTCTTGCGGGTACCGACGAGATCCTCCATTTTTTTCACCATCTCGGTCAGAGAAGCGAGAAGATCGTCGATATCGGAACGGAGAAGCTGCAGGTCCTTCGTTCCGGCGGACGCATCTGAGCTTATTTTGTCAATATTATCAATAGTCTTATCAAGCTTCTGGAGTTTCCGGATCATGTCCTTCAAAATAACGTTGACCTGCGGCAGAGCCCCCTCCGAACCGTAGAGCTGCTCGTCTGTCCGATCCGCCATTTTATCCACTTTAACGAGCAGGCGATCGACGTTAGTAGTGATATCTTTCAGCTTTTTCAGAGACTCATTCAGAGAGCGGAGACTTTCCTCATCGGAAATCGCCATTTCCGCCAGGGATTTTTTGGAAGCCAGATTGGTCGAAATTTTTTCGGCGTTCCCCAGCACGCGGTATAAATCGCCCTTGGGATCCGAAAGATTGCGCGTCAGACGTTCGGTATGCTCGGCAATTTGCGCAACTTTCTCCAGAACCGGCTCGATGCGGGCAATCGCATCATTAATATCATTGACAATGGATACTTGGGGAATTTTGCTCTCATCCAGCGGCGGACTTTTCAGATTGACGGTATTGACGACAATCTGCGCCGAGCCGATGAGCGGACGGTAGAGAATGAAACTGCTGTCGGACCGAATCCACTTGACGTGGCGGTCGGAAATCTTGATCTGAATCAGCACCAGTCCTTCGTCATTGAGTTCCAGGGCTGCCACTTTTCCGATATCAAATCCGGAAAAAACCACCGGCATGCCGACGGCAAAGCCGTCGCCGGACCGGGAAGAAAGTGTAAATGTATGTGTTTTTTCGAAAACGCCTTTTCCCATCGCCAGATACAGGAGGGCCGCTACAAGAAGAATGACTGTACCACCGATGAAGAGTCCGACTTTCAGATCGCGGCTCATAGACCTTCTCCGCTGTATTTTTCTTTCATCCACGAATAATCGAATATATGACAGCTAAGATACAAATCGTCAATTTTTTTCAAAACCGCCCTGACCGAGGCAATATTTTTGAGATGCGGAATCATCTTAAAGGGCTGGTCAATGAGGAGAATGGCATCGCGCACCATGGCCGCGCGCAGCAGCATGACATAAAATCTTTCTTCCGGCGTGAGCGATGGATTCCGGCGCAGGGCAATGTGCGCCAGGCCGAGCCGGTCGAGCTGCTCCAGCGCCAGCCGGCGGGCCTGCCCCCGCGACAGGTTCTCGTGATAGGCTTTGATGAGCGCAATGTTCAGATAGGCCTCCTGGTTGGAAATCAGGGGAACATCGGTGGAAACGGGCGCAGCCTGCAGGGGATGGGCCGTGATCAGGTGGCTTTGCGCCGCCTGCAGCGCCTGCTCGCTATCAAAAAAATTTAAAACAATTTTGTCATTAATGACAGCACCTCGATGATCAATATGGCCGAAAAGACATTTACCATCCCGCGGGAAACGACGACGGGAATACTGGTCAATTCATGCGACGCCTGCAAACCGAAGCGAATGGGAATCAGTGTAATAAAAAATCCAAAAATTCCGCACTTGACAAGCGCAATCACTATATCAGAAAAATCCGTTGAAGTTAACAGGATCTTTGTGTAAACGTCCATCCCCATGCCGAAAATCAGACGCGAAAAAAGGATGCCGCTCGCGAGCAGCACGATGGAACAAAGGCTGCTCAACAGAACAATTGAGATGATGCCGTTGATGACGCGGGGCGCCAGAAGATAGTCGATGACGTCGATGCGAAAGGTTTCCAGCGTTTTGATTTCCCTGTTCACCTTCATCACGGCCATTTCCGTATTGATGGCGGCGCTGGAGCGGAGCGTAATGAGCAGGACGGTCAGGAAAGGCGCGAGCTCCGTCACGATCAAGCCCATCAGGACATGGCCGATAAAGTCCGTGAGACCGAACTCTTTGAGCAGCGTAAAGACAATGCCGATCAGCAGCGAACCGAAAAGAACCGACACGAGCAGAAAAACGGGTAAAATCTGAACGGAGGTAAAGTAGATTTGATTGACCAGAACCTCGCGCATGGCGCTCGAGTATGTTTTGCGGCGGAAGATGCGCAGAAAAACCCGGCCGGAAAAGGCAATCGTGTCGGCAAACGCCCAAAACAGCACTGTGGCGCGATGTCCCAGATTTTCCCAGAAAGAAATCATGAACCCTCCCCGACGGAAATCTATCCTAACACAGGAGGGCCGAGACTTCAAACGGCCATTAACATGACGTTTTGCATTGACAAATTTCCTCCGGTCATTATATTCAAGCCAGCTTGAAAAATTCAGCACAGAGGAAAACCACCGCAACGCGCGTTTATCCGGGAGGAAAAAATGAAGAATTCAAACCGAAAAACTTTTTTTATGTTCCTGATGGCCTTTCTGGTCGCATTTTTTATCGTGTCCGTCGTAGGAGTCCTGCGCTCATCGTTTATGACGTCCGGCGCACCGGAAATACCGGCGGCACAGGCGGTTCCCGCGCTTACGGATTCGGCCATGAAGACACCCGTCTCCTTTTCCGATCTGTCCGAGCGTGTCAAGCCGGCGGTCGTCAACATCAGTACATCCAAAACCTATAAGGGCCGAGGCGGCTTCGGCTCGCCATTCGGCGGCTCCCCGTTCGGAGACGAATTTTTCGACCGCTTCTTCGGCGACATGCCGCGCCGGGAATTCAAGCAGCGCAGCCTGGGGTCCGGTTTTATCATCAGCTCCGACGGGTACATTTTCACCAATAACCACGTCGTCGAACAGGCGGACAAAATTCTGGTTAAAATATCGGACGGCAAGGAATACGAAGCCAAGGTGATCGGAACGGACGCCAATACGGACATCGCCCTCATTAAAATCAAACCGGAGAACAGCCTGCCGGTGGCCGATATCGGCGATTCGGAAAAGGTTCGCGTGGGAGAATGGGTGATCGCCATCGGCAATCCCTTCGGCCTGGAAGCCACCGTCACGGCCGGAATTGTGAGCGCCAAAGGCCGGGTCATCGGCGCCGGTCCTTACGATAATTTCATCCAGACGGATGCTTCGATCAACCCGGGCAACAGCGGCGGTCCTTTATTTAATATGGAAGGCAAAGTCATCGGCATCAACACGGCCATTGTCGCCCAGGGCCAGGGAATCGGTTTTGCCATCCCCATCAACATGGCGAAAAGCATTCTGGCCGATCTGAAAACGAAGGGAAAAGTCACGCGCGGCTGGCTGGGCATCTCCGTGCAGGATATCACCGACGACATCGCAGCGAACCTGAACCACAAGAGCAAGCAGGGCGCGCTGGTCTCGGATGTCTTCAAGGATGATCCGGCCGACAAGGCGGGCATCAAGGTGGGGGACATCATCACGGAAATCAACGGCAAAACCGTCAAAGATACACATGATCTGCTGCTCACCATCGCCGGATTGAAAGTCGGGCAGAAAATGAACCTCAAGGTCATTCGCGACGGAAAGGAAATGACTTTCCAGGTTACTGTGGCGGAGCGCAAGGAAAATGCCGCCGCCTCTTCGGAAAAATCCAGCCGCTTCCAGTTCGGCATTGCCGCCCAGGACATCACCCCGGACATGGCCAAAACCCTGGGCATTGCGCGCGAAGGCGTCATTGTGGCGGACGTGCAGCCCGGCAGTCCGGCCGATGAAGTGGGCATCCAGACCCAGGACGTGATTGTCCAGGTGAACCGGGTCAAGATTCGCTCTCTCAAGGATTATACCCGCGAAATCTCCAAAGCGGCCGAAAAGAAGAGCGCGGCTTTGCTGATCAAGCGCGGCCGATCGCAGTTTTTCGTCGTTCTCAAATTGCAGTAGACGCATAACCGCATCAATCGAAAAAGGCAGGCCATCCGGTCTGCCTTTTTTCTTGCTCCGCTTCGGCAAATTGCCATAGACAAAAATTCTGAAACGATTTAAACACGCGCTATGAATTTTTACGATTACACCGGCATTATTCATCTGCATTCCGCCTATTCGTTTGACGGCCACGCCACCATGGAGCAGATTCTTGCGGCCGCCCGGAAAACCGGCATCGACTTCTTAATGCTCACCGACCATGACCATCTGCAGGCCAGACAGGAGGGCTGGGAAGGCTGGAAGGACAAGACGCTGGTGATCGTCGGAGAGGAAATCGCCCCCCGGTTCAATCATTATCTCGCGTTCGCGATTCAGGAGCCCGTGTCCTACGCCGGCGATCCGCAGGGAAACGATCCGCAGCGATATATCGACGCCGTCAGCAAGCAGGGCGGATTCGGCATCATCGCTCATCCCGATCACGAAGGCACCGAAATGTTTCACGTGAAACATTACTGCTGGAATGACTGGAAAGTGAGCGGCTATGCCGCCGTCGGCATCTGGGATTTCATGACCGACTGGCAAAAAAGCCTCCGTGGATACGGCAGCGGTCTGCTTGGCTTTCTTTTTCCCGCTTTTCTTTTGAAAGGCCCGCGCCGCGTCACGCTGGAACGCTGGGACACGCTCAACCAAATCAGCAAAACGGTCGGCATCGGAGAGTTGGACAACCATGCCAGCACCAAGAAAATACTGGGAATTCGTTTCATCGCCTTCCCTTTCGAACGGGCCTTCCGCTTCGTCCGGACGCACGTCCTCCTGGAGGAACCCTTCTGCGGCGACAGCCGGCGGGATACTGACCGCCTTTTTCAGTCCCTGCTTTTCGGCCGCTGTTATTTTGCCCTGGATTACTTTTCGTCGTCGCGGGGATTTCTGTTTACTCTCGGGCAGAATGGACAGGTCTTTTCCATGGGCGACCGCCTGACATTGGCCGCAGACGCCCTTTTGTCCGTTTCCTGTCCGGCCCCGGCTCAGATTCGCATCATCCGCAACGGCCGGGAGTTTCATCTGGCTTATGCCGATAGTCTTTCCCTGCCCGTAGAACAAACCGGCGTCTACCGTGTGGAAGTGTTTTTGAAAAAATTCGGCAAATACCGTCCCTGGATCTTTTCAAATCCAATTTTTGTTTCCTGAACGACTGTCCGACAGAATCCCCCTCCCTGAATCATTTATGTATTTGTTTTTGTTACGTTTTATCCGATTTTAACACTACGGAGCGCATTTTTTGCGTATCCTTATTTATTATGGCGGAGAAAAATGAAGATGATCTGGTGCGGCGAAAAGCAGCGGCCAACCGCCTGGCCGACATGTGCGACTCTCTTGTTCCTCTTTGCGCAGGATCGCCAGGGCAGCCTTCCCAAGTTTACCCAAAAGATAATTTCAGAAATGCCGGATGACGAAGGCCCGGCCCGCGTCTGACCCTGCCTTCCATTTTCTATGTCTGGCACCGCGGACAATAAAATGTACTGCGCCCGCCCTGCCGCATGCGGACGATGACTTCCCCGCAAACCGGACAGGCTTTTCCTTCCCGCGCGTAGACGGCAAGCGTGTGCTGATTTTCGCCCGGCGCACCGTAAAGGTCGCGCCAGTCGGAAATGGACGTTCCTCTCTTCGCGATGCCGCATTGCAGGACAAGGCGGGCCTCACGGAAGATTCTGCTCCACTCTTCTTTTGAAATTTCCGCCGCCGGTCTCAGGGGCGATATGCGCGCACGGTGCAAAATCTCGCAGGCGTAAATGTTGCCGATGCCCGCAACGGCGGCCTGGTCCATCAAGACCAGCTTCACGGCAATCCGGCGACAGGCCTGACGCGCCAGAAAACTTCGCCGGTCGAAGCCGGTGATAAAATCGTTGCGGCAAACCTGCGGAGGCTCGTCGGCCACGCGCACCGTTGCAAAGCGCCGGGGATCGACCAGATCGAGATCGCCCACGGCAAAGCCAAGCCGCAAGCGCGTGTGCGGCTCGGTGGCCTGGTGTTCTCTCCAGAGCAGCCGCCCCGACATCCGCAGATGGACGACGAGGCGCCGTCCGTCGAGAAGCGTACAGACGACCGTCTTCCCGATACGCCGCACATCGGTAATCCTCTGACCTCGAACATCCGCCAGGTCTGAGAGCTTCTCATCATAAACCGTCATTGAACGGATAACCTGTCCGACAACCTTTCCCCGCAGCTGGCGGCACAACGTTTCCACTTCCGGCAATTCCGGCATAATCTTTCTCCCCATGCAGTCTGATCCGGATGGCCTTGCGCGCGGCTCGCCTGCAGGACACTTCGCGCAGGGCTCTTCGGATTTTTCCCGCGGCAAAAAGGAGCGTCTTGCGCCCCTCCTCCTGCACCACCGCAGGCGGCCTGTCCGCCCTCCGGATCGTCGCGACGGCAGGCGGACGCCGAATGATTTTCGTTCCGCCGCGGCCGATATTTTTTCCGCCGCTTCGGGAACGCAACTTTTAAAAATATTTTTTCATTTTTTGCGTCCAAATGCAAAATATATGTTGACAAATTTTTTTGCTTGCGTAAATTCGAAAATTATAAAGCCGTTCATTGACGGCTAATTTTTTAAACGGAAGCATGCTTCCGGAAGGAGGATGAATGGAAAACGAGACCCTGTTCAATGAGGAGTCAGAACCTCCTGGCCCCTCGACCGGTCTTGTTGCGGTTCGCAATGAAGCAACGGATTTCTTATCGTTGTCCACCGGCAATGCGTTGCCGCCCCTCCCAAAATCCAAACCGGAACGTCTTTACTTCCCCTTTAAAGATTCACACCGCGCCCGCGCTTTCCGAAAAAAACATTACCCGGGTATCAGCCGCATCGAGTGGTACGACTGGCACTGGCAATTTCAAAACGCCATTCGTGACGTGCACACCCTCGACACCCTCATCCACCTGTCCGACAACGAACGCCAGGCCATGATGCACCCTTCGGGAGACCTCCCCGTGGCCATCACCCCCTATTACGCGAGCCTGCTCGATCCGGAGGATCCGTCTTCCCCGCTGCGCCGTTCGGTTGTTCCGGTCGTCGACGAATGCCTGCACACGAAAGGCGAGGAAGAGGACCCGCTGTGTGAGGACGCGGATTCGCCCGTGCCCGGCATCGTGCACCGCTATCCGGACCGCGTTCTTTTCCTGGTGACGGATCTCTGCTCCACCTACTGCCGTTACTGCACCCGCTCGCGCATTTTCGGCCGCCAGCATCAGTGCTTCATCGACACGGCCAAATGGGAAAGAGCGCTGGCCTATATCGCCTCGAATACGAACATCCGCGACGTTCTGCTCTCCGGCGGCGATCCGCTGACCCTGTCCGACGACCGCCTGGAGTGGCTGCTGTCGCGCCTGAAGGAAATCCCGCATGTCGAACTGCTCCGCATCGGCACAAAGGTGCCCGCCGTGCTGCCGCAGCGCATCACGCCGGCGCTGGTGTCCATGCTGAAAAAATATCATCCGCTGTGGATGAGCATTCATGTAACGCACCCCGACGAGCTGACGCCGGAAATGAGCGCCGCCTGCATCCGCCTGGCCGACGCCGGCATTCCGCTGGGCAGCCAGACGGTCCTGCTCTCCGGCATCAACGATTCCGTGGCCACCATGACCCGCCTGGTGCACGGTCTTTTGCAGATCCGTGTTCGTCCGTACTATCTCTATCAATGCGATCCGATCCCCGGCTCCTCTCACTTCCGCACGCCGATCAGCAAGGGTCTGGAGATCATCCAGGGCCTGCGCGGCCATACGACCGGCTATGCCGTGCCGACCTATGTGGTGGACGCGCCCGGCGGCGGCGGCAAAATTCCGCTGCTGCCCGACTACGTCGTCGGGTGGGACAAGGGCGATCTTCTGATGCGCAACTACGAAGGCAATCTCTTCCGTTATCCGGACAATTCCGCCGACTCGAAGGATATCCATTAGGGCCATGTCCGGCAAACCAGCCTCCCCATCATCCAGCGCCGCGCGCCAGCTTCTCGTCGGTCTGACCTACGACCTGCGCGACGATTACCTGCGCGAAGGCTATTCCCTGGAAGAAACCGCCGAATTTGACAAGCCCGACACCCTTGCCGCCATCGAGGACGTCATCTTGAAAAACGGCTTTGCCGTCGACCGCATCGGCCATATTCAGTCACTGACGCGCCGCCTGGCCGCGGGCGACCGCTGGGATCTGGTGTTCAACATCGCCGAGGGCCTGTACGGATTCGGCCGCGAAGCGCAGGTGCCGGCGCTGCTCGACGCCTACCGGATTCCCTACACCTTTGCCGATGCGCTCGGCCACAGCCTGACGCTCCACAAAGGCATGACCAAACACGTCGTGCGCGATCTCGGCATTCCCACGCCGGACTTCGCCGTCGTTGCCGAACCGGAAGACATCGGCCGGATCGCCCTGCCCTTTCCGCTTTTTGCCAAACCCGTCGCGGAAGGAACGGGCAAGGGCATTTCTGCCCGATCCAAAATTGACGACGCCCGCAGCCTCAAAGAGGTCTGCCTGAAGCTGCTGGAGGCGTTTCGTCAGCCGGTGCTGGTGGAAACCTTCCTGCCCGGACGCGAATTCACGGTGGGCATTGTCGGCACCGGCTCCGACGCCCGTGTGCTGGGCGCGATGGAGGTGATGCTGACACCCGACGCGGAGGAGCATGCCTACTCCTACGACAACAAGGAACATTATGAAAACCTCGTCCGCTACGCCGCCGTCACGGATGCGGAAGCCCAAAAAGCCATGGCGCTTTCTCTTCTGGCCTGGCGCGGCCTCGGCCTGAAGGACGCGGGACGCATCGACCTGCGCTCGGACGCCCGCGGTCTGCCGCACTTCATCGAAGTGAATTCGCTGGCCGGTTTGAATCCGGTCCGGTCGGACCTGCCCATTTTGTGCCGCCTGGTCGGCGTCAGCTACGAGCAATTGATCTCCGACATTCTTTCTTCGGCTCTTGCGCGGGCCGGCCTTTCCGCCGGAACGCCGAAAGCCTGAAAATGCCGGAACGGATATCATGCCTATGAGAAAAATCGTGATTCTGCACAGCGAAGTAGCCCCGGACGCGGCCGAAGATGAACTGGATTGCCTGCGCCAGGCGAAAACCATCGCCGAAACCGTCACGGCCCTGGGCGACGCGCCGATTCTGCTGCCTTTCGTTCTGGATCTCTCCGCCACCATGGCCAAACTGGCCCTGATCAAACCCGACATGGTCTTCAACCTTGTTGAAACCGTCGCTGCGCGGGGTTCCATGGCTTACTTCGCTCCGGCGCTTCTGGACGTTTTGCGGATTCCCTACACGGGCAGCCGCACCGCGGCGATGTTTCTCACGTCCAGCAAACCGCTCGCCAAAAAAATGCTGGCCGCAAACGGCATCGCCACTCCGGACTGGATCGCGGCGGACGAAACGCACTGCGCTTCCGGGCGCCCCTGCGCCTACCTCATCAAGCCCTGTTGGGAAGATGCGTCGGTAGGACTCGACGAAGAAGCCTTTCTGCCCTCTGCCGATGCCGAAACGGCTCTGCGCGCCCTTCGGGAAAGACAAAAGAAACTGAACCTGGAATGCTTCGCCGAGGCGTATATCGACGGCCGTGAATTCAACATCGCCCTTTTGGCCGGCGCCGGCGGCGTGATCGTTTTGCCGCCCGCGGAAATCCTGTTTTTGAACTACCCTCCGGACAAGTTAAAGATGCTCGATTACCGGGCCAAATGGGTGGAGGATTCGTTTGAGTACGAAAATACCGTCCGCACGCTGAAGATAAAGACTCAGGACGCAGGGCTGGCGGACCGCCTGCGCGAAACGGCTCTGGCCTGCTGGCGTCTGTTCGGCCTGCGCGGTTACGCCCGCATCGATTTCCGCGTGGATGCCCAGGGGCAACCCTGGGTTCTGGAGATCAACGCCAATCCCTGCCTGTCGCCGGACGCCGGTTTTGCCGCCGCCCTGGAACACGCGGGCATTCCCTATTCGGAAGCCATCGACAACATTTTGCACGATGCGCTGAATCCCTGAAACGAAGGAGGAGTCTTTTTGTGTTTAAACCGGTCGTCTTGCTTTTCTTCTCCAATCTGTTCATGACCTTCGCCTGGTACGGCCACCTGAAGAATCTCAACAACAAGCCCCTTATTCTGGTCATCGTCATCAGCTGGGGGATCGCTTTTTTTGAATATGTCCTGCAGGTGCCGGCCAACCGCCTCGGCTTCGAACACTACTCGCTGGGCCAGCTCAAGATCATGCAGGAAGTCATCACGATGATTGTTTTTGCGGGATTTGCCGTCCTGTATATGAAGCAGCCGCTCAAGCTCGATTTTCTGTGGGCGTCGCTGTGCATGGTCGGCGCGGTATATTTCATGTTTCGCGGCGGTTTGCCGCACCACGGTTAGGCCGATGCACGTGATTACTTTCCGACAAGACATCCTGCCGTCCGATCTTGGCGCCATTTTAAATATCGTTCAGTCCAGCGGCTTCTTTTCGGCCGAGGAAGTGGAGCTGGCCTGCGAACTGGCGACGGATCGCCTGGAGCATGGGCCGCAAAGCTCGTACCAATTCCTTTTTGCCCAGGAAAACGCGAAGGTCTTGGGCTACACCTGCTACGGCCGCATTCCGGCCACGGCCGCCAGTTACGATCTTTACTGGATTGCGGTCGCCGGCGCCTGTCGCGGTCAGGGCCTGGGCCGCAAACTGCTGCAAAGGACGGAACAGGCCGTCCGCGAGGGCGGCGGCAGGCGGATTTACGCGGAAACATCCTCCCGCGCTCAATACCAACCGACGCAACGGTTTTATGAAAGCTGCGGTTATAAAGCCGAGGCGTTTCTGGAGGATTTCTACGCGCCGGGCGACAGTAAAATTATTTATGCTAAGCGTTTATAATTACAACCAATAACACCGTTGTCGTCGTGCATTTCCTTGATAAAACCTTGCAATTTCTTTCAGAATTCGCTAGAGCACTGCTGGCCGATACAGGTTTTCGGCTGATCCATTTCAGGAAAAAAGGAGGAAGACGTCATGCGCCTGTTTCCTAAAGAAGAAAACTTTTTTGAATATTTTGAAGAACTGGCCAAAAAGCTGGAAGAAGGCGGCCAGTTCTTCCTGGATATGACCAGAAATCGTGATTACTCCGCGCCGAAAGTCGCCCGGCTCAAAGAACTCGAGCATGAAGCGGATGTGATTACGCATCGGACCTACGAAAAAATGCACAAGACTTTCCTCACGCCCATTGACCGCGAGGATATTTACGCCCTGGTCAACAAGATGGACAGCATCATGGACGTCATCGAGGCCACGGCCATCCGCATTCATATGTACAAGGTGAAGAAACCGGATGATGAAATCATCAAACAGGCGGAAATCCTTTTCCAGGCCATTAAAAAGATCAAGGAAATTGTCCACGGGCTGCGCGACATGAAAAATTCCAAGATGATTCTCGACGGCTGCGTGGAAATCAACACCCTGGAAAACGCCGGCGACGTCACGCTGCGAACCATCATCACGAATCTCTTTGTGAAAGAACAGGATGCGATTGAGCTCATCAAATGGAAAGAAATATTTGAGCGAATCGAAGAAGCAATTGATGTTTGCGAAGACGTCTCCAACATCGTGGAAGGAATTGTCCTGAAACATGCTTGATTCAATGGCATTTGTCATTTTTCTGGTCGTCATCGCCCTGGTGTTCGACTTTTTAAATGGCTTTCACGACTCGTCCAACTCGATCTCCACCATCGTTTCCACCCGCGTCCTTACCCCCAAGCAGGCGGTCTTCTGGGCGGCGTTTTTCAATTTTATCGCCGCCTTCTTTATTGGAACGGAAGTGGCGCACACCGTCGGCAAAGGCATTGTCCATCTCAATGTTATCGACAATCTGGTGATTCTTTCCGCGCTGGGCGGCGCCATCATCTGGAACATCACGACCTGGTATTTCGGCTTGCCGAGCAGCTCCTCGCACGCACTGATCGGCGGACTCATCGGCGCGGGCATCGCCAAGGGCGGCGTCGGCACGCTGGTGTGGTCCGGCATCATCAAAACCACCGCTTTTATCTTTCTGTCGCCGACCATCGGGCTGATCCTCGGATTTATCTTCATGGTGATCTCAATGAACCTCAACCGCAATTCCAACATCGCCCGGACGGATAAGCTCTACCGGAAGCTTCAGCTGTTGTCTTCGGCCGTTTACTCCACGGGACACGGCATGAACGACGCGCAAAAAACGATCGGCATCATCGCCGTCGTTTTGTACAGCAAGGGCCTCATCGGCTCCAGTTTCAACATTCCCTGGTGGATCATCATCATGTGCTATTCGGTCATTGCCCTGGGCACCATGTTCGGCGGCTGGCGCATCGTGAAAACCATGGGCACCAAGATTACCAAACTTCAGCCGATCGGCGGATTCAGCGCCGAGGCCGGCGCCGCCTGCGCCATCATCGGGTCCTCCATAGCGGGGATTCCCGTCAGCACGACCCACACCATCGCGGGCGCCATTGTCGGCGTCGGCTCCACGAAAAGACTTTCCGCCGTGCGCTGGGGCGTGGCCGGCAACATCATCTGGGCGTGGATTCTGACGATCCCCATTTCGGCCGTCATCTCCTCCGCCCTTTATCTGGCCATTCATGTTTTCATCTGACGAGCCATCCCTGTCTCTCCCAAATCAAAATGCCGTTGCCAATTTGCTCTTTTTGCCGTAAATGTTAATTTCCAAATGACAAACGGGAGAGTTGCAAATGCCGGAGAAAAAGCTGCCCTTTACGAAAAAAAAGCTCGACGCCATCATGGCCGAGTTTCCAACGCCTTTTCATCTTTACGATGAAAAAGCCATCCGCGAAAATGCCCGCGCCTTCAGAAAGGCCTTTTCCTGGAATCAGGGCTTTCGGGAATTTTTTGCGGTCAAGGCCGCTCCCAACCCCTATCTGATGAAGATTCTGCAGGCGGAGGGCTTCGGCGCAGACTGCAGTTCGCTGGCGGAACTGATGCTGGCTCGGAAAACCGGCATTACCGGCGAAGACATCATGTTTTCCTCCAACGATACGCCCGCCGAAGATTTTCTGTTGGCGAAAAAACTCCGGGCTATCATCAATCTTGATGACATCAATCATATCCCTTTTCTGGAAAAAATCGCCGGTCTGCCCGAGCTCATCTGTTTTCGCTACAATCCCGGTCCCCTCAAAAAGGGGAACGTGATCATCGGCCACCCGGAAGAAGCCAAGTACGGCTTCACCCGGGAGCAGTTGTTCGAAGGATACCGGATCTGCCGGGATAAAGGTGTCCGGCGCTTCGGCATCCATACCATGGTCGCATCCAATGAGCTCGACGCGCAGTACTTTGTCGAAACGGCCGAGATTCTCTTCGATTTGGTCGTGCAGATTTCCCACGCTCTCAACATCCGCTTCGAATTCATCAATATCGGCGGCGGCATCGGCATCCCCTACCGTCCGGAACAGGAACGGATCGACCTCGCGGCGATGAACCGGGGCATTCAGGAACTGTACGGAAAAATCATCGTCGCCAACGGAATGGCGCCGATCAAGCTCTTTGCCGAATGCGGACGCTACATCACCGGCCCCTACGGCTACCTCGTCGCCCGGGTGCTGCACATCAAGGATACCTACAAAAAGTTTGCCGGCCTCGACGCCTGCATGGCGAATCTCATGCGGCCGGCCCTTTACGGCGCCTACCATCACATCACGATTCCCGGCAAGGAAAAGACGCCCCACGACGTCATGTACGACGTCACCGGTTCCCTGTGCGAAAACAACGACAAGTTCGCCATCGACCGGATGCTGCCCGCGCTTGCGCCCGGCGATCCGGTGGTGATCCACGACGCGGGCGCCCACGGTTTTTCGATGGGCTTCAATTACAATGGAAAGCTCCGCTCCGCCGAACTGCTGCTGCGCGAAGACGGGTCTGTCGTCCAGATCCGCCGCGCGGAAACCGTCGACGACTACTTTGCCACACTGGACTTTAAGGGACTGAAAAAATTTGAGGTGCAAGGATAAAGGCTCAAGGTGCAAAGACCAGGGTTAGAAAGAAAGGCGCTGAAGCGCCATCAATAAAAGCCGCCGCTCCGAAGGAGCGTGCGGCTCACAATGTAATCCTTGAACCTTGTCCCTTGGTCCTTGAACCTTTCTCCTTCTTGTTCTTCCCCTTGCCTTTTGGCCATCCCGCCATTATATTTGCCCCATGTCGAAGGAAAAGTTTCCATCCACGCCGGCGGTTCTGGCGCTGAAAAAAGGACAAGCAACCTTTGCGCTGCATACCTACGCCTACGAGGAAAAAGGCGGAACAAAAGTCTCCTCTCAGAAACTGGGCGTGGACGAACATCGTGTGGTTAAAACCCTGGTCATGGAAGATGAAGCGGGCAGGCCTTTCATCATCCTGATGCACGGCGACCGCGAGGTTTCCACAAAAAATCTGGCGCGGATCATGGGGGTCAAATCCGTTTCCCCCTGCCGGCCGGATGTGGCCCACCGGCATACGGGATACCTGGTCGGCGGCACGTCGCCCTTCGGCACGAGAAAGCGCCTGGACGTTTACATGGAAAAAACCATCGCGGATCTGCCGGAAATCCTCATCAACGCGGGTGCCCGGGGCCTTCTGGCCGCGATGACGCCCGCGGAACTGATCCGCCTTTTGTCCCCCCGCGAAGTCAGCGTTGGGATATGATTTGCCTTTTAAGGGCGAAAAAGGGATAATGCCCGCAAGTTTTTGAAGGAACGTCTTATGCCGGACAACGTGATCATCCGCTGTCTGAACTGCGGAACCAAAAATCGCATCCCGAAACAAAAATTTCAGGGCCGGCCGACCTGCGGCCAATGCCATGCCCCGCTCGACGAGCTGATCATCCGCTGCCTGAAATGCGGGACCAAAAACCGCATTCCGGAGGAGCGCCTCAACGCCAGGCCCCTGTGCGGCAAGTGCGGCGAGCCGCTCATCATCGCCAAACAGGACATCAAGCCGGTCGACGTCACGGACGACTCCTTCGCCCGCGAAGTGCTCTCCATGGATACCTCCGTCATGGTGGACTGCTGGGCCCCGTGGTGCGGTCCGTGCAGAAGCCTGGCACCGATCATCGACGAACTGGCTTCGGATTACGTAAACGGCGTCAAAGTCGTCAAACTGAACGTGGATGAAAATCCGGCGACCGCCTCCCAGTACGGCATCCGCAGCATTCCCACTCTGCTCTTTTTCCGGGAAGGCCGACTGGTTGAACGTCTCGTGGGCGCCCTGCCGAAGCAGGAAATCGAAAAACACCTGCTGGCGATCATTAAAACAAACTGAAAGAGAAACGATTCTTCATGGAGTCCCCCCGGAAGCAAACTTACGCGTGCAAAATCTTTAAGGTTTGGGAGGAAGACGTCTCCCTGCAAAACGGCAAAACCACACGGCAAAGCTGGGTTGAACATAAACCCACCGTGGCGGTCGTGGCCGTCAACGATCAACAAGAGGTGCTGCTGGTCCGGCAGTACCGCGTTCCCGCCGGCCGGGACCTGCTCGAAATCCCCGCCGGAACGATGGATCACGGCGAAGAATCTCCCGCCGCCTGTGCGCTCCGAGAACTGGCCGAAGAAACGGGCTTTCGCGCCGGCAAGCTGACCGAACTTTTCGCCGGTTATCTCCTGCCGGGGTACTGCAACGAGTTCATGCATTTTTTTCTGGCCGAGGATCTGGTGTACGATCCGCTGACGCCGGACGAAGACGAATTTATCTCTGTGCTGCCGACGAGCTTCACCCGGGCCGGCGAGCTCCTGAAAAACGGTGCGATCGTGGACGCCAAAACGGCCCTGGGGCTTCTGCTGGCCGGCCGCTGCTTCGAACAGAAGGCCTGCGCCTCCGGAAACATCTGATGCGGCGGGTCGTAAAACCCGCAGCACGGCCCGTTCCTTCACGAAAAAAGCATGACAAACTTTTCGAACATATCCTTTTGAAAGTGAAACATCATTTCCTCTTTCATCACTTTCAGCGCCGCAAAAGGCCCCAGTCCCTTCCGGTACGGACGATCTGAATTCAGCGCGTCGAACACATCGGCCAGCGAACAGATCCGGCCGTAGAGGTGAATGTCTTCGCCCTTCAGACCGAGCGGATAGCCGCTGCCGTCGAAACGTTCATGATGGTGCAAAACGATGGTCCGGCATTCCTCCGTCAGCTGACGGGTCCGGGCCAGAATCTCATAACCGTACTGCGGGTGCTTGCGCATCTGGGCCATTTCCTCATCGCTCAGCCGCGCCGGCTTGTTGATGATGCTGAGATCGATGTTGACCTTCCCGAGATCGTGTAAAAAGAAGCCCGCCCCCAGTTCATGCATATTGTGTCCCGTCGAATGCCGAAAAAGGCTCTTGGCGCAGGAAACAGCCAGAAAACCCACATTGACGGAATGCACGTAGGTGCTGTAGTCGTAGGAAGTAATATTGAGCAGATATTTGCTGGTGGAGTCGTTGGTGAGGATCAGATCGACAACGTCGGCCACGCCTTTTTTCGTCTCAGCGATATTTTCCGCCGACGGATCTTCCATCAGCCGGCTCATCATCTCGATGGATTTCTGGCGCACCAGCTTCGCTTTTTTTTCCGGCGGCAATTTCCGGTCGGCAATGACTTCCTGCAGCTCGGGCGGACAAACCGGCGCTTGTTCGGGCGCCGGAGCCGCTTCCTGCAAAGCGGCCCTTCTTGGTTCGGACGCCGTCCCTTTCACGCGCACCGCTACTTCTCTGATGCCCGCCCGGGCAATCTTGTCGATTTGCGATTGCGATTCGATGATGAATTCATTTTTAAGAAAGGGGTGTGCAAACCACTTGTCGGGCAAAACAATGTGCATCCCCTTGCGCAGATCTTCGGTTTTTACCTTTTTGATCATAAGCTGCGTCATCCGTTCACGATGTCTGCGCGGACTGTCCAGGCAGACACTGTCCTGATTCCGTCATCAGCGCAGCATTTTTTCCCTTTTCTCCAGCTGAATTTCCAGATTCTTCAGCTGTTGGATGTCCTTTTTCAGTTGCTCATTTTCCTGCTGCAATCTGATCAATTCCGCCGAATATTTTTCTTCCGTCTGCCGGATACCGTCTCTCAGTCCTTCAATTTCCCTCGCGAGTTTTCCGTGGTCGCTTTGCGCCCTTTGCTTATCCAGCCGCAACTGGTTTTGCAGTTCGGCTATTTTTTGAATACAGGCGATTAACGCTCCGGCGGCGGGTGTCCACTTGCCGTCCGGATGTTCCCGGACAAGCTTCTCCAGTCTGAGTCTGGCTTCCTTGTAATTCGGCTCTTTTTGCTGATTACTTAAATAAGAAAGGGCTTCTTCAAACAGATCCCTGTCCGAAGGCTCTGTTTTAAAAAGATTTCCGACAGTTTCCTGCGTCCTGGCGGGCGCTTCCGCCGGAGGGATAACGGATTTTGTCGCACAGCCGCCCAAAACAGCGGCGATTATGAAAATAAGGGCCAGACGCCGGAAGCAGGTCAGCACTGTTCCGGTTCCGGTTAGCTTTGCGGTCTTTGCCTTTACACTTTGTTCCATTGTTCAAAATCTTCTTCCGTTACATAGTTGCTGCCGGGCATTCTTTTAGCGGCTTCTTTCAATTCCGCCACCCGTCTGGCCATTTCCAGCGGATTTCTAAACCGCGACCCGTCATCGGTCACAATGGCGGCCGTAATCGTGATCAGTGGAAATTTCTGGACAATCCCCTCACGATTCCTGCCGATGAAGTAGCCGTTTTGCGCGTCTTGCGCCTCGTAAAATCCCAGGATACGGTCCGAAAAATCCGCCACCAGACGCCGGCAGACGGTCGTCACCTCGCCGGGCCTGCCGATCAGCACGAAATCGTCGCCTCCGATATGGCCGAGGAACAGCTCCCGCAACTGTGCGTCTTGAATATACCCCTGCAGAATATCGGCGACGGCTTTGATAACCTCGCTGCCCCACGCATATCCGTACTTGTCGGCAAACGGCTTGAAATTGTCCAGATCCACCTGGCACAACGAAAAGGTTTCGCCCTTGGCCAGGTGCTGATCAATTTTGTTTTCGATCGCCAGGTTTCCCGGCAGGCCGGTGAGCGGACTGGCATCCAGATTCAGCGCCTCGAGCACCTTGAGCCGGTTGGTCATGTAGGCAAACGATTTGGCGAGCGCGCCGATTTCATCGTCGCGCCTGGCTTCGATTTTGTGATCCAGGCGGCCGTCCGCGATGAGCCGGGTGGCCTCGTGCAGCTGCTGGAGCGGCTTGGAGATGTTGCGGGTGATGATGAGCGCCAGGGCAATCCCCAAAACCAGGCTGAAGACTCCCAGTGTCAGCGTCATGTGGACCGCCGCCCGGCTTTGCCTGGCGAACTGCCGCATTTCATCGTTGATCGCCCGATCCATCGTCTTTTGCAAACCCCGGAGCTTTGCCGCAAGGTCATCGATGGCGGCCCTTCCCGCCGTATCGGAAAGGACCTGCGCTTCTTCGACCCGTCCGTTTTGCACCAGGAACACTTCCTGCGCAAAAAATTCCCGGAGCTGATTCTGCAGGGCTTCCATTTCGTCAACGGCCGTTTTCGTTTTCCGGTCCAGATCCAGACCGCGAACCTGCGCCAGTTCGTCCTGAAATTCCCGGTTGCGCTGCCAGAAAATCTGCTCCAGCGCCGGATCTTTTAAAATCAGGTACTTTTTTTCCGCGCTTTCCTGCGCCAGGAGAACATCCATCATTTTTTTGGAGCTCTCCAGCAAAACAAAATGGTGCTGGGTAATATTGTAAGCCGAGCCGCTGAGCGTCTGCAGGCTGTTGACGGCATAGGCGCTCGCCAAAACGGTCAAAAGCGCCATAAACAAGTATCCCAGCAACAATTTGCGGCTGATCGTGAGTTTCATTTTTGAATAACAAACCTGAGAAGATTTTCCCGTTTGCAAAACGCTTTTTTCCGGTAAAAACCTCTTTTTTTGAACTAACACAACCGGACGGCCGGCGTAAAGAACAATTTGATTTTTTTGTATTTCGGCATGCCGCGGGCGGAGAAAGCTTCTTGCCACGGACCCAAAGTTTTGTTAAACTTTCAACCGTAAAGCAGGCAGCGCTTTTACAATCCTGGTCCATCCGTTAAAAACAGGCGTCTTTGATCCTGCCCAAAACGTTTTTTGCGGGAAGAAAGGGAAAGCCCCATGATTTACAACGAAGAGTTTGAAACCCTGCCGCGCGAAGCCCTGAAAGCCCTGCAAATCAAGCGGCTCGGACAGGTTCTGCAGCGCGTCTACCACACCGTCGGACACTACAAAAAGGCCCTCGACGCTGCCGGCATCTCGCCGGACGCGGTTTCGTCGCCGGACGATATGCAGAAACTGCCCTTTCTGACCCGCCGGGAACTGCAAAACAACTATCCCTTCGGCCTGTTTGCCGTGCCGATGAGCAGTATCGTGCGTCTGCACGCCTCGTCCGGCACTCCGGGACGCTCTCTGGTTTTCAGTTATACGCGGCGCGACCTGGACACCTGGACGGAGCTGGCCGCGCGGTCGCTGGTCGCGGCCGGCCTGACGAAGAACGATATCGTCCACAACGCCTTTTCCTACGGGCTGCTGCCCGGCGGCCTGGGTCTGCATTACGGCATCGAAAAAATCGGCGCCAGCGTCATTCCCATGTCCGACGGCAACACCAAGCGGCAGATTCTCCTGCTGCAGGATTTCGGCCCGACAGTCCTTTGCGCCACACCGTCCTACGCGCTGCATCTGGCTCAGGAAGGCAAGGCTCTCGGCGTGGACATGAGATCCCTGCAGCTGCGGGTGGGAATTTTCGGGGGGGAACTCTGGAGCGACGCGACCCGGGACGCCCTCGAAGACGCGTTCGGCATCAAGGCGCTCAATATTTTCGGCCTGCCGGAAATGATGGGGCCGGGCATTGCCTCGGAATGCCTGGAAGGCCGCCGCGGCATGCACATTTTTGAAGACCATTTCCTCGTGGAAACCATCGATCCGGCCTCAGGCCGGCCTCTTCCCGAGGGAGAGGAAGGGGAACTGGTTTTCACCAGCCTGACCAAGGAGGCTTTCCCGCTGGTCCGCTACCGTTCCGGCAACATTTCGCGGTTGATTCCCGAACCCTGCCGCTGCGGCCGCAGCCACATCCGGATGGAGCGCGTCCTGAAACGCAGCGACGACATGCTGACCATCCGGGGCAGCCACATCTTCCCGGCGCAGGTGGAGGCGATTCTGCGGAACATCGAAGGCGTCGAACCGGACTTTCAGCTCATCGTCGACAAGGTTGGTGCGCTGGACGCGGTCGAACTGCTCGTGGAAGTCGGCGAGAAATTTTTCGGCGAGGCGGGAGGCGTCAAGGAGCTGCAGACGATCGAAAAAAGAATCGTCAAGGATATGAAGGATTATTTAAGCATCTCACCCCGCGTCAAGCTGGTCGCACCGCAGACGCTGAAGAGCAAGGATAAGCAGGTCATCGACAAACGAATCGTTTAATACCCGGATCCGCCGCCGGCGGCGGCACGAAATGAACTGAAGTGGAGGAACTATGAAGGTCGAACAAATATCCGTTTTCCTGGAAAACAAACCCGGAACACTCGAATACGCCACGCGCGTTCTGAAAGACGCCCGAATCAATATCCGCACCCTGTCGCTGGCGGAGACGGCGGATTTCGGCATCCTGCGCCTGATTGTGAACGATGTGGAGAAAGCGAACGCCGTGCTCAAGGACGCGGGCTTTCGGGTCAGCAAAACCACTGTGGTGGCGGTGGAGGTGCCTGATCAGCCGGGCGGTCTGCACAGCATCATGAACGTTTTAAACGAGGAAGCCATCAATGTGGAGTACCTGTACGCCTTTGTGGAAAAGAGCGGTCAGAACGCCGTTATCATTTTCCGCTTTGACGATCCCGAAAAAGCCATCGCGGTGCTCTTGAAACGCAAATTTACGGTGGTTCCGGGAGCAAAACTTTACGAGCTTTAACGGTCCGCCTCGCTGCGGCCGGGCCGTCGCCTGAATTTCAGCCGCGCGTGCGCGGAAATCATTTTCGCCTTTTACGGCGGAAAGCCGCGCGCGCTGATTGGTTAGGATCCGTCCGGCTGCCGTTTCCGGCTAAAAAAACGGCAGGGGCCTTGCCGCCTCTGCCGTTTTCTTTCTTTTCTGCTACTCCCGTTTTATGCCAGGGGTTTTCCACATTCCTTGCATCTGCCGTCCGGACCGATTACGCCGATGCAGGCACCGTCGCTGCACAAAACGCGCTTATCCCAGTCTTCATCATCAGTCTGGGGCGCCCCGGCAGATGCTTCCGGCGCTCCGGCCGGTTCCGGCGTCTGCCGGCCGTGGTCTTCCGGAAGAACGCCTTCATAAGGCTTTCCGCATTCCCGGCATTTGCCGTCCGGGCCGATCACACCGATGCAGGCGCCGTCGCTGCACAAAATGCGTTTATCCCAGTCTTCATTTTCATCAAAGATGATTTCCGTCATGTGTTTCTCCGCTTTTTAATTGATGCATTTTCTTATGACGTCTTGCTAAAAAAGTCAAAACGGTTTTTTGCCGATGCCTTTGTCAGCCCTTGATGCAGGCGATGGATTTCAGCTTCGCCACCTTTTGCGCGATGCCCGCATCGTGAACCACATCCACGACATCGTTGAGATTTTTATAGGCTTCGGGCATTTCCTCGCCCAGCGTTCCCTTGCTTCCGGCCATGACCAAGACGCCCCGGTCCGCCAGTTCGCGGCTGATGGAGCGTCCCCGGCTCGATTTGATCGCCTGCGACCTGCTCATCACGCGGCCCGCGCCATGGCAGGCGCTGCCGAACGTTTCGTTCATGGCCTTTTCCCGGCCGACCAGCACGTAGGACCCGGCGCCCATATCGCCGGGAATCAGCACCGGCTGACCGACGCTCCGGTAGCGCGCCGGAACCGCCTCATGGCCCGCCGGATAGGCCCGCGTCGCGCCTTTGCGGTGCACGCAGAGTTTCTTTTCCACCCCCGCGACACGAAAGGACTCGATCTTGGCAATGTTATGGCAGACGTCGTACACGAGGCGCATGCCCAGCTCCCGCGGCGCGATTTTCAGAGCTTTCTCGAAAACCTCGCGGGTGAGATGCATCAGGATTTGCCGGTTGGCCCAGGCGTAGTTGGCTCCGCAGGCCATGGCGGCCAGATAATTTTTCCCCCGCTGTGAGGAGAGGTAGGTGCAGGCGAGCTGCCGGTCGGGAAGGACGATGCCGGTTTCCGACTGGTGCTTGACCATCAGCGCCAGATAATCGTCACAGATCTGATAGCCCAGGCCGCGCGACCCGGTATGAACCATCACCACAATCTGTCCTTTGCCGAGACCGAAGGCGGCGGCCGCCTGTTCATCGAATATCTCCTGCACGACTTCAATTTCCAGAAAGTGGTTGCCGGACCCCAGCGTGCCGAGCTGCTCCCTGCCCCGTTCGAGCGCCCGGGCCGACACCTGCTCCGGGTCCGCTCCTCCGAGGCACCCTCCGTCCTCCGTCGTTTCCAGGTCCTGCGCGGAGCCGAAACCGGCCCGCACCGCCCAGCGGGCCCCTTCCTCGAGCACTTTTTTTTGATCCTTGCCGGACAGGCGGACATAGCCGGTGGACCCCACACCCGTGGGAATGCGCCGGTACAGGGCGGCGGTGAGATCTTGGACGCGGTCCCGGACGTCGTCGAGCGTCAGTTGGGTCGCCATCAGGCGGCAGCCGCAGTTGATGTCGTAGCCCACGCCGCCGGGAGAAATGATGCCCGTCTCCAGATCGAAAGCCGCCACGCCGCCGATGGGAAATCCGTATCCCCAGTGAATATCCGGCATGGCGAGCGAGAAATTGACGATGCCGGGCAGATGGGCAACGTTGGCCACCTGCCGGGCGCTTTCGTCTTTGGCCAGCAGGCCGGACGTTTTAACGCTCGCGTAAATGATGCCCGGCACGCGCATGGCGCCGGTCTGCGGCACCAGCCAGCGGTTGTCGTCCAGTTTTTCCAGTTTGATTTCCTGCATGGTCCTCTCTCACCGACGAATCTTTTTCAAAGGTCCGGTTTCCGATGTCTGTCTAAACATCAAAAATGACTTTTGCCCGCCATCCCTTTTTTCCCCTCTCGACAACCAGCCCATGATAGGTCACGGCCTTGATTTCCTTCCTGACTGTGTGGACTTGCGGACTGAAGCGCACAACCGCCAGGGTCGCCGAAAGCCTCCGCGCGGCCATACCGGTTATCGCACAGGAGACAGGAACCAGGCGCTTTCCGTTGAATAAATACAGCAGCTCCCGCAAAAAATTCACCAGCAGATCGGCCGCATCTGCTCCTTCAATGGAAACTTTCTTACGGTATCTCTTTTTCTGAAGCGGCTCTTTGATCTCGATCATCACGTCGTAGAGCGCCCGGGCCGCATTGGTAAAGAGCTCTTTTTTCGTCCGGCCGTAAATTTCGATACCGATATCGGCCGTATGATCAAACATGACATAGTCCGGCATGAAGCGAAGTATAGCTGAAGACGACGAAACGAACAAGGAAGTCCGTCAGGCGGATTTTTTGGAAACCGGACGCTCGCGAAATAGCACATAGGTCGCTCCGGCTCCTCCGTCGTGCGACTGGGCGCTCGCGTAGGCCAGCACCCTTTTCCGCCAGTAACTGAGGCCGAGCCACTGGCGGACCTTATTTTTCAATATGGCTTCTCCGGGCGAGGAAAGACCGCGCCCGTGAATAACCAGAACCGCCCTCTTTCCGGAAAGGTAAGACGCCTTCATGAACGATTCGAATTCTTTTCCCGCCGTCTCCACGTTCATGCCGTGCAGATCCAGGTGCGCCGCAATCGCAAAATCTCCTTCGTGCAGACGCCGCGCAAACTCCCGGCTGACATGATAGCCCGTTCCTTCCATGTACTCGGGCGTATCCGACACAACGAAACCTTCGCCGCAATCGACCAGTTTGGCAAGCCTGGACAATTCATCGTTTTCCAGCTTGTAAGCTGTCCCTTCGCGAAAAGTCAGCCTGACAGGGCTTCCGCAAACAAACCGATCTTGCGCAAGGGGCCGGACCCCTTGCATCGCTTCGGAAAAAATTTGTTCTTCGGACGGCTGCGCCTCAATTTTCTTTTGCGGCGGCTTTGGACCGGGGAGGGCAGCCTTTTGCTTTTGCAACGCCTTCAGACGATCGAAGGGATTGTGCCTCAGCGGCGATTCTTCGGAAATGATGTCCTGAATTTTCTTCTTTTGCATGACGGCCGCCTTTTTGCCCGGTGTTAAAAGTTTTCTGCTGATTTACATTACGACCGATTCCGGACGCTGTAAACAGCCAAAATCGGCTGGTGCGGCTCCGGAACGGAAAACGAGATTTCGCAGGAGACCTTTTGCGCGCTTCACCTGCATGAGTTTGCTCGAAAGTAGGCGCGGCCGTGGTAACGTCAGGCGGCGCCGAATCGGTTTATATGGTTTTTGGTGAGTGTTGAATGTTTTTTGTAGTGGGGGGCTGATTTCAGATCAGCCCCCTTCTTTTGTTCTATTCTTCCGCTCCGGGCTCTCCGTTCGACGTTTCGGCATCGTCATCGCCGTTGCCGCCGTCATCCCTGTCGTCGGCTTCCGCCGTGGTCCTGGCGACGCCGACAAGGTTTTCCTCCGCCTCCAGGTCGATGAGCTTGACGCCCTGGGTGACGCGGTGGTTGACGGGAATTTCCTGAACCTTGAGTCGGATGACATTGCCGGTGGAGCTGATCAGCATGACGTGATCTTCTCCCGTCACCTGCAGGACGCCGGATACATTGCCGACTTTCTGGACCGTTTTGAGGTTGATCGTCCCCTTGCCGCCGCGCGACTGGACGCGGTACTCGTCGATCGGCGTGCATTTTCCGTAGCCGTTTTCCGAAACCGTCAGCATGAACGTGTTCTCGGCGGGAATGTCGACGCCGATCACTTCGTCGCCCTCGTCGAGGGTGATGCCGCGGACGCCGCGCGCGGTGCGGCCCATGTCGCGCACGTCGTCTTCCTTGAATCGGATCGCCATGCCCAGCCGCGTGGCGAGGAAAATGTCCTGATTGCCGTTGGTCAGCTGGACATCGACCACTTCGTCGCCTTCGTCAATGGAGATGGCGATGATGCCGCCGGCGCGCGGATTCGAGTAAGCCGCCAGATCCGTCTTCTTGATGGTGCCTTTCTTTGTTACCATGACCACGAACTTGTCCGCGACAAATTCACGCACGGGCAGCGTGGCGCTGACTTTCTCGCCCGGCGCCAGATTGACCAGGTTGACAATGGCCTTGCCCTTGGCGGCGCGGCCGGCCTGCGGTATCTGATAGACCTTCAGCCAGTACACTTTGCCGGCATTCGTGAAGACCAGGAGGTAGTGGTGCGTGGAGGCAATGAAGATTTTTTCGACAAAATCCTCTTCCTTGGTGCCCATGCCCACCTTGCCTTTGCCGCCGCGATGCTGGCTGCGGTAGAGGCTTACCGCGTTGCGCTTGATGTAGCCAGCGTGTGAAACCGTCACGACCATGTCTTCTTCAACGATCATGTCTTCGATGTTGATGTCCTCGGTGCTGGCCACGATTTCCGTACGGCGCTCGTCGCCGTACTTTTCCTTGATTTCAGTGAGCTCCTCGACGATCACCTGCAGGACCTTTTGCGGATCGGCCAGAATGCCGGCCAGCTTGGCGATGAGCTTGGTCACGTCGGCATACTCCTCGTCAATCTTGGTGCGCTCCAGGCCGGTGAGCCGCTGAAGTCTCATGTCGAGAATCGCCTTGGCCTGCAGTTCGGACAGCTTGAACTTGAAGCAGAGGAACTCGCTCGCTTCCGCCGGGTTCTTCGCCGATTTGATGACCTGAATGACTTCGTCGATATTGTTGAGGGCGATGATATAGCCCTCCAAAATGTGGGCCCGCTCC
>DBPV01000014.1:0-251 GCA_002304995.1 Syntrophaceae bacterium UBA1411 | reverse complement strand
TCCATCTGCGTAAATTTGTAAAGCTGGTTGAGAATCACCGCGGAATTTTCGTCCCGCTTCAGATCGATGACGACGCGGATGCCTTCGCGGTCCGATTCGTCGCGCAAATCGGAAATGCCGGTGATTTTCTTGTCGCGGACCAGTTCGGCGATTTTCTCGATGAGCGCCGCCTTGTTCACCTGATAGGGCAGTTCGGTGATGACGATGGTTTCTTTTTCGTTGCGGGCGTTCTTTTCAATGAGCGCGCGCGC
>DBPV01000025.1:541-7170 GCA_002304995.1 Syntrophaceae bacterium UBA1411 | reverse complement strand
TTTTTTAATAAATAAAATATTTTAGCTATTGAAAGAAAAAAAAATCCGTGATAGCGTGCCGAAAATTTAATTTAATATTTTCATAAATATTTCGATAACATTACACAACGAGGACAACAACAATTATTGGAGAAGGATTTTTCAAATTTGATGCATGGACTGTAACGTATCTTTTTAAGATGTTGTTTTGATCAGGAGAAGTTTTGGCTCTCAAAAAGGACATCAATTCCACGGAAAGGTTGCTGAATGTTATTCGCGGAGCACGGACGCCTCTTGATGATGCAGCGAACGTCATCGAGAAATCCCCGCCGAAACAAAAGAAAACAGCCAAGCATTCAGTGAATTTTCCCGGATGGTTTGCAGGAAAGCGGCGTATTTGTGTGGGCGTTGATGTCGGGCGGGACGTGATCAGTTTTGCCAAAATGACAAAGAGCGCCGACGGCCGGCCCGTTCTGCTTGATCAAAAAATTCTTTCGCTCGACGAAGGAATGGACAAATCCACCGATGCGTTTCGCGATCTTCTCAAGGAGACGCTCACGGCTTTTGCCGGTCCGCTCGACCGCTGTGACGTCTGGACCATGATGAATGCCGCAGAGGTGAACGTTCAGCACCTGAAGGTTCCGATCGTTTCCCGCAAGGAACTGGAAAACGTTGTTTACTGGACAGCGAGGAAAGAAAATCCGATCGACGAACGGGAGATGATCTTTGACTATGAAATGCAGGGCGAGGTCAATGATCAGGGCATTCCCAAATATCTGGTGATGGCGTACAGCGCCCCCAAAGCGCAGGTGGAAAGCGCCAGGAAAATGTTTTCATCGATCGGAATTTCGCCGGCCGGAATCACCATCGCTCCTTTTGCCATTCAGAACATTTTCCGAACCCGGTGGATCAGTGTCGCCGAAACGGCCTTCGCGAGCCTCTATGTCGGCCATGATTTTTCGCGCATCGACATCTTCAGCAAAAACAATCTGGTGATGACGCGCGGCATCAAGACAGGCATCAGCAGCATGATGGAGGCCATTTCCGAGTATCTCGCCGAGTTCTTTCCCGGAATTTCGTTGCCGCCCGGGCAAATCGGAAAAATCCTGCAGGAGATTGCCGACGATCCCCGGAAAGTAATTGAGACCGAAGAGGGCATCGTGTGGTCGGAGGAAAAGATCGGGGAGATGATCGCTCCGGCCCTGGAAAGACTCACGCGCCAGATTGAGAGAACCCTGGAATACTATACGGCGTCGGTCGGCTATGAAAAAGTGGAAAAGGTCTATATTTCATCCATCATGAACCTGTTTTGCCGTCCGCTGAAACAGTATATCGGCGAGCAACTGGCAACTCCCAGCGACATGTTCAATCCGTTTCCGGCAAAGAACGCGCCGGCGCAGGCCGATTCTCTCGGTCTTGCTGAAAGAGTCGCCCTCGTTCCGGCGATCGGCCTGGCTTTGTCGGACAGGAAATATACGCCCAATGCCCTGTACACGTATGTGGAAAAAAACAAAGAGGCTTTTGTCAAAAGAGTCAACCGCGGCATCTTTGCCGCGTTTGCGGCGGCCCTGGCCGTCTGTCTGGCTATTGTGATTTATCAGGGAATTGCCACAACGCATTTGAGCGTCAAACAAAAAAAGCTTCAGCAGGAACTGTCGCGCTATCATCCGCTTTTGTCCAAGGATAAAATGGCGGCGATGGCAAAAGACGTGAAACTGCGCCACTCAGCCAACCGGCTGTACGCCGGTCGATACAAGGGGATGGCTCTGATCGGCGAATTGTCGTTTCTGACGCCGGACCACGTCCGGCTGACCAGATTGCAGATGGCCCTGCCGGTTGCCGGAGCAGCGGCGCCCGCAAAAGGCACGCCCCAGAAAGAAGCGGGAGAAAGCGTTGTCATTGAAGGTGTGGTTCTGGGCGAGCGCAGCGCTCTGGACGGGCTTTTGGCCCAGTATGTCATGAAGCTGGAAAATTCGCCCATGCTGCGGAATGTGACGGTGCAAAAGAGCAGCCTCGTCACTTTTAAGAAAAAAGATATTGTCCAGTTCACCATCAACGCGAAGATCGGCTAGTCATGATAAAAAAAATAAACGGGACCCTTCCCTCCAACACCATCAGCTACATGCTCATTTGCGGCGGAATCGTTGTTCTGATCGTCCTTCTGGTTCTTCTCCCGTTTTACCGGTATAATGCAGGGAAAGCGGCTGAGGCCGACAAAATTCAGGCGGCCATCAATGAACAGAAGGAGCTGGGAAAGCTTTATCAGGTGCTGCAGGGGGCAAACGGCAAAAACGACGTTCACACGCTGCCCAATCCGTCAACCGGCAAGCTGCCGCGGCAGGACGTGGAAAAGTTTCAGGATGCCTTTCGCGTGGAGGCGGGAAAGGCCGGTCTGATAACCATCGCGTTGACGCCGGACGTCAAATCCATTGCGCCGGGTTCGCCGCATCTGCTGTATAACGCGGCGTTGAAGGGGGAGTTTGGCGGCATGCGGAAAATGCTCACCGGACTGGGGGCCATGCCCTATATTGAGCAGATCGAAGAAATTGATATCCGGCAGTTGAGTGATGCCATGGAACTGAAGATGAAAATCCGGATCGCGCTGGCCAATTAATAATTATCGCGAAAGAAAATGAAGAAATTAAACAAGAGACAAATCATCATTCTGGCTGTGGCTGCTTTGTTTGTGCTTTACGCCGTCTATGAGTTATTTCTTGCCGGGCCCGCGGCTAAAAAGCCGCAGGCGCAAGACGGAACAGCGCCGGTGGATGCGTTTGTTTCGGAGCTCGGCGCGGAACTTTTGCAGCAGAAGATGGTCGGCGTTGACGCTTATATCGCCAAAAACGCGGAAATTGAGTGGGGGAAAAATCCGTTCTGGGAGAAGGCGGCTTACCGGGAATTCCTGGGAAAAGACACGGTCAGCGCCGATGCGGCGAAGTTTCTTTATTCCGGCTATGTGGACACCGGCCGGAAAAAGATGGCGATTATCAACGGCTGGGAGTATGAAGCGGGCGAATCTCTTGACATTGAGGGATATGTGGTGAAGCATGTTGCACCGTCGCGCGTCGTCATTGTCAATCGCAAAACGGGCGAGGAACTGCATGTTCCCATCCAGGAATAATTTTTAAACAGGGAGGTTGTGCCGTGAGGTTGAATGCGGTCATGATAAAATCCGTCCCATGGATCGTCGTTCTGGGAATGATGATCGTCTTTGCGGGCTGTTCGGGCAGCGCCAAAAGCGCCAAGAAGGATCCTTTTTTTGAAAAGTGGAACGTCCTGGCGGATACGGCCCAGGGGCATTCTCCGGAAATCAAATCTAAAAAGATCGATATTCAGCAGCAGATCGTTTCCAAACCGACGAACGCCGCGGTCTTCGGCGATACGGAAAAAAAGCTGCCGAAAAAGCTCATCAACTTAACCATGCGTCAGGCGGAAATCAAGGCGGTGCTCCGGGCGATGGCCAAATCCGTCAATCTCAATCTGCTGGTAAAGAATGACCTGAAAGGCGAGGTGAGCGTCGATTTCCGCTCCGTCCCCTGGGACGAAGCCTTTACCGGACTGCTCAAGACCAACGGCTTATCCTACGTCTGGGAGGGGAGCATTATCCGCGTCATGACCATTGAAGATCTCGAGCAGGAGCTCAAAAGAAAAGTTCAGCTTCGCGATATTCAGTGGGTCGAACCGCTGATGAATCCGGTGGTCGTCAAAATCGACTATGCCGACCCCAAGAAACTCATGGAGACCCTCCAGGAGTTCCTGACCAAGGACAAGGACGGCAAAACGCGCGGCTCCGTGAAACTCCATGAACACAGCAACTCGCTCGTCATTTCCGCGATTTCCCAGGATCTGGAGCGCATGCTGCCGATCATTGAAAAACTGGACAAACCGACGCCGCAGATTTTAATCAAAGCGCACATCGTGGAAACCACAAAAAACGTCGCCCGGGATCTGGGCATCAAGTGGGGCGGGTACAGCAGCGGCACATTGGGCGGAAGAGAAAATCTGATCGTCACCGGCGGCAAAGGCGTGCCGACCGGCGGTGTCGGCAACCGGGGCTTCGGCGTAAATTTTCCGGCCGGCAGCGCGGGGGCCAGCATTCTGGATGCCGCAACCGGTCCGCTGGGTACGCTGGGGCTGATGTTCGGCGTCATCGGCGGCAACCTGCTGGAAGTGGAACTACAGGCTCTGCAGAAAGACAGCAAGCTGAACATCCTTTCCAGTCCTTCCATCACCACGCTGGATAACCAGAAAGCCTATACGGAAAACGGCGAAAAGGTTCCCTACACGAGCGTTGAATCGTCGGGGATCGGAACGACGCCCACTTACTCGACCAAGTTTGAAGATGTCGTACTGCGCCTGGAAATCACGCCTCACGTGATTGACGGCAGCAATCTGAAAATGACGATTTTTGTCAAAAAGGACGAGGTGGACATGACCCGGACCACAAGGCTGGGCGATCCCTACATCATCAAGAAACAGACGCAGACGGTGCTGATCGTCAAGGACGGGGAAACCATCGTCATCTCCGGACTCACCAAAAATACCAAATCGGATGGAGATGCGGGCTGGCCTTGGCTGAAAGACGTTCCCGGTCTGGGCTGGGTTTTCAAGGCCGACAGCAAGAGCGACAAAATGGAAGAAGTGTTGATTTTCATCACGCCGAAAATTCTGCAGATGGCCAGCGGAGCAAAAATTCCTTCCGCGGACCAGGATGCAGCCGAAACCGGACGGACCGTCATCCGGTAGTCAGGGGGCCGTAAGATGGAATATTTCAATCTTCTGGAATTTAACCGTGAGCCTTTTTCCAATTCGCCGGAACCGGAGTTTCTCTTCGCCTCGCCGCAGCACAGCGCCTGCCTGCAAAGGCTCGAACTGGCCATTCGTTTAAGGCGCGGGCTGAACATTGTCATCGGCGCGGTGGGAACGGGAAAGACGACGCTGTGCCGCAAACTCATCCAGAATTTATCCCTGCCTGCCGCAACCGATGCGCCGGAGATAGAAACCTTTCTGCTCATGGACCCGGCGGTGGACAGCCGGCATTCTTTTGTGATGACGGTCGCCGCGATTCTCGGCATTGCGGACGTTTCTCCGGACGATTCCGATTGGCACGTCAAGGAGAAGATCAAAACCTTTCTTTTTGAAAAGGGAGTCCAGGAACAGAAAAACATCGTTCTGATCATCGATGAAGGGCAGAAAATCCCGGACGACTGCCTGGAAATCCTGCGCGAATTTTTGAACTACGAAACCAACAGCTTCAAGCTGCTGCAAATCATCATCTTCGCCCAGCCGGAGTTTCGCAGAAATCTCACCGCGCGGGCAAATCTGCTGGATCGTGTGAACTATCTGTATTCGCTGCGGCCGCTGTCGTTTCGGCAGACCCGGGCCATGATCGCCCATCGCATCGCCGTGGCCAGCCAGGATCCGGGGCGCAAGCCGGTCTTTACGTTCGGCGGTCTGCTGGCCGTGTATCTCGCCACGCGGGGATATCCCCGCAAGGTCGTGTCCCTGTGCCACCAGGCGCTCTTGATGATGATCATCCGCGGCCAAAACAGGGCCGGCTGGTTTCTGGTGCGCCGGTCCATCAGCAAAATGAACAGGCCGGGCTTCAAACGCATTGCCTGGGCCTCCATGGGGCTTTTGCTTGCGGCGCTCGTCGCCGCGTCAGTCCTTTATTACGTAAATCCGTTCATGAAGACGGGTAAATCCGGCCAGATCCGGTCGCTTATCGCCGGATTCAGCATTCGACCCGCTTCGACGGTTGCGCCGCCCGTCCAAGTTTCCGCAGCACCGCAGCCTGCCGATGAGGCTCAAAAGGTTATAGACGTCCAGGTTTACGCCGACAGCGGCAAGGCGGTTGGCGTTCCGGCGCCGGAGCAACTTCCCGAATCCCTCGGCACCATCACGCTTCGGAAGAACATGACCATCTGGAAAATACTGGAAAATATATACGGTGACGCGGGCAGGGAAATGACAAGAAAGTTGCTCGCCGCCAATCCCTGGATCGCCAACATCAATCAAACGCGGCAGGGAGACGTGATTTCCGTGCCGGCCATCCCCGAAACCGCCCGTTCGCTGAAATCGGCCGCCATTCTGGTTTCCCTTCAGTCGGGCAAAGAACTGGAGCCGGTCTATTATTCCTTCATCGAAAAGAAAGATTTGAGCTATGTTCCTCCGATCCGCTTTCTTTCTTTATGGAACAAACACGAAGGGAAACAATTTGTCATCGTGCTGGATCAGCATTTCAACAACCTGGAAGAGGCTCACCAGGCCGTGCGGCGCTTGCCTTATGAACTGGCCCTTTCCGCCCGCGTCCTGCTGCAGTCGGATCAGGATACGGTGATCATCAACGGCGACACGTTGCTTCTCTAGGGATCGCATCGGAGCTATGGCGGAGGACAGATGAAAATCAAGAAACGTCTGGGGGAAATGCTGGTGGATGACGGTCTGATAACGGACGACCGTCTGAAACAGGCGCTCGTCGAGCAAAAAAAGGCCGGTTTGAAGCTGGGGCAGTATCTCACGCGCATGGGGATCGTCAGCGAACAGCAGATCATCGATCTGCTGAGCAGACAGCTCAATATTCCCAAGTATCATCCGGACGCTTATCCCCTGGAGATCGAACTGGCCCGTTACATTCCCTATGAAACCGC
>DBPV01000025.1:241-504 GCA_002304995.1 Syntrophaceae bacterium UBA1411 | reverse complement strand
GTGGTCTGTTCCGAGCGCGAAGTCAATCAAATCCTCAATTCCATGTACGGCACGCAGTCCGGCCTGGGCAGCATCATCGAAAACATGGAGATCAAGTCCCAGGAAGAAGGCGCCGAAGAAGCGGCGCCGGACAAGGAAGAAGTGCAGGTGGCCTCCCTCCAGGATCTGGCGGGGGAAGCGCCGGTTGTGCGTCTGGCCAACTCCATTTTTGCGCAGGCCATCCGCGACGGCGCAAGCGACGTCCACATCAGCCCCCAGCAGAA
>DBPV01000025.1:0-198 GCA_002304995.1 Syntrophaceae bacterium UBA1411 | reverse complement strand
CGTTTTACCCTCAAACTGGATAAAAAAGAAATCAACGTCCGCGTGTCCTCCATTCCCACCATCTACGGCGAGAACCTGGTGCTGAGGCTTCTGGATACGAGCGGAGGGGTTTACTCGCTTGACCGGTTGGGCATGATCGATGCGGATATGGAAAAAATCGAGAGCGTCATCAACAAGCCGTACGGCATGATCCTCAGC
>DBPV01000116.1 GCA_002304995.1 Syntrophaceae bacterium UBA1411 | reverse complement strand
CCAGTTTCTGGGATGCACCGGCTATCCCGAATGCAAAAATATCAAGAAGATGCCCAGGAACAAATCCGGCGAATGAAATCCGGCGAGGTCATCATTATCGGCGGGGGGCTGGCGGGCTGCGAAGCGGCCTGGCAGCTCCTGCGTCGCGGGCATGCGGTTCATCTTTATGAAATGAAGCCGCAGCGTTTCTCGCCTGCGCACAAAATGGAAGCGCTGGCCGAACTTGTCTGCAGCAATTCCTTAAAATCCAACGATCCCGAAAGCGCACCGGGCCTCTTGAAAACCGAAATGCGCAGGCTTGACTCACTGATAATGTCCGCTGCCGACAGGACCGCCGTACCGGCCGGCAGCGCCCTGGCCGTCGATCGGGCGGCGTTTGCCCGCACCGTCGAGGATTTCCTGTGTGCCGAGAAAAACTTCACCTTAAGCCGGGAGGAAATCACGGAAATTCCCGACCGGAAACCGGTCATTTTCGCCACCGGCCCTCTCACCTCCGACGCACTGGCGCTTTCGCTCGGAAAGCTGCTGGGCGGAGCCTATCTCTACTTCTACGACGCCATCGCTCCCATTGTGGAGGCGGAGTCCATCGAGATGACGAAAGCGTTCTGGGCGTCGCGCTACGACAGGGGCACGCCGGACTACCTGAACTGTCCCCTGACGGAAGAACAATACTGGCGTTTTCACCGGGAGCTTCTCGCCGGTGAAAAAGTAGCCGCCCGATCATTTGAAGACGTCCGGCACTTTGAAGGCTGCCTCCCGGTGGAGGTGCTGGCCGCGCGGGGGGAAAACACGCTGGCCTTCGGTCCGATGAAGCCGGTGGGGCTCGTCCATCCGCAAACCGGCCTGCGGCCTTTTGCGGTCGTCCAGCTGCGCCGGGAAAATGCCGCCGGCACGCTTTTCAATCTGGTGGGCTTTCAGACCAAGCTGACCTGGCCGGAGCAGGCGCGCATCTTCCGGACGATTCCCGGCCTGGAAAACGCGCGCTTCGCGAGAATGGGCAGCATTCACCGCAACACATATATCCATTCCCCTTCCCTGCTGACGGATGCCCTGCAGCTGAAAAAAAATCCCGCGATCTTTTTCGCCGGTCAGATCACCGGCGTGGAGGGCTATCTGGAGTCGGCCGCGATGGGGCTTCTGGCGGGGCTCTTTACTGCCTTTCTTCTGGAAGGAAAGACGCTGCCGCCGCCTCCGCCTTCAACCACACTGGGGGCGCTGCTTCGCTACATCACTTCGCCCGAAACGGAAAAGGATTTTCAACCCATGAATATCAACTTCGGTATTCTCCCCCCCCTGACCGGTAAAAAAATCAGAAAAAAGGAAAAACACGCCCTTCTGGTGCGGCGCGCCCTTGAAGATCTGGATGATTGGCTCCGCAATCATTTTAAGAAATAAATTTGTTTCGTCCTTTTTTACGCTTTCAAGCCTTCGCGCTTTTAAAGCCGGCTTTGACCTTTTCAATGTAAGCGACGGTTTCCCGGGGAAGCCCGTCGGGATTCCTCTCCAGATTGCCCATTCCCCAGTTGTAAGCCGCCAGAGCCAGGTCCGTCTGTCCCCGGTAGCGTTCCAGAAGCCTTTTCAGATAGAGCGTTCCGCCCATGACATTTTCGCGGGGATCGTAGGCGTTTTTCACTCCCAGTTCTCTGGCGGTCTCCGGCATCAGCTGCATCAATCCCATGGCGCCGCGCTCCGATGTTGCACGCGGATTGAAATGGCTTTCCGTTCGGATCACCGAACAAATCAGATCCGCGTCAACGCCATGGCGAGCTGCCGCCTCAGCGATGACTTCAGCAAAAGCTGCGCTGTTGTCTCCGCTGTCATTTTTTGATACGGACTGTCCGCTTTTTGACGCAGCCACTTGCGATTGCGACAGCATCTGTGCCTCTTTTTGGAAATTGCTCCACGCCGCAGAAAAAAACGGCCGCCTCTCGGAGAACACGGACTGATATAAAACCGCGTTCATCCGAAGCCGGAGGCTCTGAACCAGCAGACGCACGCCATCCCCGCTTAAGACGGCTCCGGATGAGGCATTTTCGGTCTTTTCGGCCAGGCGGTCCTTCAGAATTTCCGAAAACGATTTTGGCGGTAAGCTTTCCTTGGCCGGCCGATGGCTGGTTTCCTGCGCAACAGGAATTTCTTGCGCCGGCCGGATAATTCCCGAAATTGTCACGGCTGTTCCTCCCCGCCGATCTGAATATTCAAATTTTGTACCAGAGGGAAGCTTTAGAGGATCTTGAGGTAGGCGTCCACGACGTCGGGGTCAAACTGTGTGCCTCTGTTGGAGGTAAGCTCCAAAAGGGCTTTCTCGCGGGATAATGCCGCGCGGTAAGGACGGTTGTTCGTCATGGCGTCATAGGAATCCACCACGGACAGGATTCGGGCCAGGAGAGGAATCTCCGAACCTTTCAGCCCCAGCGGGTAGCCCCTGCCGTCCCAGCGCTCGTGATGGCAATGGATGATTTTTCTTTCCTTATCCAGAAGAATGATCGGCTTTAAAATATTTTCGCCGACCGCAGCGTGATTTTTAATCACTGTATATTCCTCATCCGTCAGCCTTCCCTTCTTTAAAAGAATGCCGTCCGGTGTGGCGATTTTTCCCAGATCGTGAAGGATGCCCGCAATCCGGAGGCTTTCCAGATCGGTAGCGGAGCAGTTCAGGAAAGCGGCCAGACGGAGGGCCTCGCCGGTGACCCGTTCGGAATGCTCTTCCGTATAGGCATCGCGCGCCTGAATGGAGGAAATCAGGGATCTCAGGGTATCCATGATGTTCAAATAAATACTTTCGTAAAGAATTTTATTTTCGAGATTCAGCGAGGCGCGTCGGGTCAGGCTCAGAATATGCTGCAGATCGTTTTCGTTGAACAGCTCCCGGTCATTTTTCTTCCGGATGCAAAGAAGGCCGATGATCGTGTTACGAATCGTGAGCGGCGCGCAGATAAGCGAAGTCGCCATATCGGGCGGATCGTTGGCATGGATCATCACGGCTTCTTTTTTTGCGATGACATCATGAAAAACTTTAACGAGGGCCGGAGATTGCATTTCCCGGAAATGGTTTTCCTCCTCACTGCCGCGGACGACTTTCACATGGAACTCGGCATCGCTCTCGTCAAAGAGCAAAACGGCGCAAACCTCGCCGTCGACGAGTTTCAGCGCCAGGTCCGCTATCTTCCGGAAAATAATATCGTTATCCATCGGCGCGTCCTCGATGGAATCATAGATATAGCCTTGCTTGGATAATTCATTCGTCTGTCCGGCCAGTTTGTCCTGCTCCCGCAGCGATTCGAAACCTTCCTTCGCCAGCATGTCTTTTTGCCGCAGGTGGATTTCCACTTTGTAGAGCAGTTCGTCAATGTCGAAGGGCTTGGACAAAAAATCGACGGCGCCCTTTTTGATGGCGCTGACCGTAAGGTCGGTCGTGGGATGTCCGGTGATCATCATCACGGCAACGGCGGGATCGGTTTGGCGGATCCGGCGCAGGAGGTCCATGCCGCTCATACCGGGCATCAGGACGTCGCTGATGACCAGATCGAAGGAGCCTTGTTCAAAAAATCTCAGGGCTTCCGGGCCGTCATTGGCTTCCGTAATGGAGTAGTGGGGCACTTGATTCAGTGTTTCAACAATCAGATTGCGCGTGGGGATATAATCGTCGACAACCAGAATTTTCTTTGTTTTTTGCTTCATTTCCGGCTGAACGATTCTAAACATATCCCTTTCCTCCGGCCGGACATGACATTTGCCCCGGCTGATTTATGGCCCGGAGTATTTCTTCGGACAGGAAGGCTATGCTCTACTGTAAGCTAGGCTTTTTCATTTTTCATAATGACGTCGCAAAGATTGTAGCTGATTTTTTCCAGTTCTTCAGCCCTTTCGGCTTCTTTGGTGGATAAAGAAACGACGTCCCTGTACCGGCTGTAAACGCCGTCCATGGCGGTCGACGCAGGCGCAACTTTAAGCTTGCTTTGCCGCGTGTAAGCATTCAGTACACTGTTGACCTGATAAGGTGAAATAGTCATTTTTTTCCTTCGGCACCTGCCTGCCGTTTATTAAATCGGACGGGCAACGCAAATACTTTAGGAAAAATTTTCCCCAAAAGGAATTACGAACAGATTTGTATAGAGACGAATGATGTTAATTATTTTCCTGGTTGCGCTTTTCAACCGGCAATATTTCCTGCCTGTGGACAGCCAGGCTCCGGGGGGCCTCCACGCCGACCCGGACATATTTCCCCTTCACGTCCAGAATGGTGATGCGAATGTCGTCTCCGATAGTGATGGATTCTCCCTGTTTCCTTGTTAAAATTAGCATTGTTCACCTGATGTTACTCTGTTGGATCGCCTTTAAATGTAATCTAAAATCGTCATCTGACTGATTTTAGCCGCCATATTATACGACGCCTCCATGGCTATCTGCCGCATCTGAAAATCCAGGATAAGACGGGTCAAATCGGCAGTCTCTACATCATCCAACCTGTTTGTCAGCTGCAGTTTCATCGTTTGATGGCTGCCGCCGGTTATTTTCAAGGATTCCCTTTTTGCTCCGGCCAGCGTTTCGCTCTGAAGCAGCTGCGTTTCTAGCGCCTCGAGTCTTTCCACCTGTTCGCCCACCAGCCGGATGTTGTTCGTCTTCAGAGAATCCTGGAGGGCCCAAAGCGTGCCCAGAAGATCAACTTTTTTCGTTCCCGCCACGCTGACCCTGCCCAGTGCGGGGGCCGCACCGGCTGTAATTGCAAACGTTGCTGTGCTTCCCTCCGTCCATTCGCCGGACAAAGATAAAATAAAATCTGCAACGCTGTCGCCATCGGCATCGATGTTCAACGCCGTGGCGCTTTGCGAAACGATCGCCATTCCGGGATACCCCGGATGAGCTGTGAGCGACCACCCTCCCGAAGTCCGCGTCAGGACCACTGTATCATCGACGCTCAGGGAGGATTCCTGCCCGGCTTCCACCGTTGCCAGAGCCGTCGGTCCGCAAAAGGCGTCAAAACCGGAAACATTATAGACAAAGCGAGTGCTTTTGGCAACTTGCATTGTCAGTTCACCGTCGTTGCCGCTGTAGTAACCACCCGCGAAACCGTCAACGTAAAAGAGGTCTCCTGCTGCGGCGTCTTCCGTTCCGGCGGAAAACGTCATACTTATACCGTCTCCCAGCGAAATTGGCAAGGAAAGATCGCTTTGCAGATTGCCCCAGGTTTGGCCTCCATCGGCGGAAATCCGGTACGCCGCATCGGCCAGCGCTCCTCCTTCAATTATTTTCAGGGCATACGTTCTGTTTCGGTCGCCGGAAAATTGTCCGCCGACCGTGGCCGTGCCGTTAAACACATTCGTTGCGGCGGTTTGAACCGCTCCGGCATGAGCCGGCTGATAGGCGGCGGAAAAGGGAGGCGTTTCGCTCCGGCTTCCGGCAAACAGATACATATCTTCCTGACGGGTATTCATGAGAGAAAGAGCTTCGTCGATTAAAATTTTCACTGAGGCGGCCAGCGTTTCCGTGTTTTCCGGCGACGCGCCCGCGCCGCACTGCGACGCCGCGATGGTTTTGGCTTCAGCAACGAGACCGCGCAGGGAAGCCAGAGCCGTTTCGGCGATCGACAAAGAAAGATCGGCGCTTGTCAGACTGGCTTCATATTGCATAACGGCCGCTTTGGCCGAGCGCAGATCCAGAATGTTCTTCACGCCGACCGGATCGTCGGATGGCCTGTTGACGGCTTTTTGCGTGGCGATTTGTTCCTCCACCTTTCCCAGTTTCGTCTGATGGTTGTTGACGCTTTCCTGCAGCAGGCTGAATTTCATGCCCTCCGTCACACGATTCATCATCTTTGCGCCCTCCTCCGGATTTATTCGCCCAGACTCATCAGGAGATCCATGATTTCCGAAACGGCCTGGGTCATCCTGCCGGCGGCGTTGTATGCCATCTGAAACTTGATGAGGTTCATCATTTCTTCGTCCAGGGATACGCCGGACAAAGCCTCCCTGCGCTGGCTCAGCTGGTTGGCGAGAGTGTTTTGCGCTGCGAGTGATTGCGCTGCATCGACCACCGACTGTCCCACCCGTGCGATGAAGGAATTGTAGTAGCCCTCGAGCGTGGCGGCGCCTTCCTTCTGCGTCAGCGTGACGGCCAGCGTATCGCCGTCGCTCCAGGCGCCGGACAAGGTGAAGGTTATGGCGGCCGTCCCGTTGCCGTTTAAATCCACGGTGACCGATGACGCGTCCGCCGTCAGGATTCTGGCCCTGACGTAACCGCCGTTATCTGCAATCGTCCAGTCCGCCGCGCCGGCTCCCCGCGCAAGCGTCAGGGCATGACCGTCGATCGTGCTTTTGTAGGCATCGCCTGCCTGGTCGATGACGCCTGAAGCGGATGAAGCCGGGTTGGAAAGAACCAGTGTCCCGAGAGACGCGGACATTGGACGGTCCCGCAATGCGGCGATGGAATCGGCGTTGTTTCCGTCGGCGTAAAGGCCTGACGAAGCGGCGATTCCGGACACATCCGCCACGATCCGGTCATCGACCGCCATGCTCTTGGCCCCCGCGGACGGGCGAAAGAAAACCCCGCCGGGATTGCCGTTTTTATCATATCCCTGCGTATGCCTGTCATTGACTGAATTGATGAGCGAAAGAGCCGTTTGATTCAAGGCATCCATGCAGGCGGGCAAAGCCCCGTCCCGAATCGCCAGCAGAGCGGCCAGCTTCCCCCCGCCGATGCGGGTATTGATGACCTGGGAAGGGTCGTCCTGAAACGCAATGTCGTACAAATCCTGATTGGCGGAATTCCTCTGAACCTGGAGGAAACGGGCGTCTTCTCCGTCAACCATAATTTTCCCGGTCGCCGGCTGATAGAGGTACAGTGACCCGTCCGGTTTTTCCATGTAATCGACGTCGATGATTCCGCTGATTTTATTCAACAGTTCATTGCGCGTGTCGCACAGCGATGATGTGTTGCCGCCCGCACTTTGGGTTTGAACCACCGCATGATTCAGGGAAGCCATTTCCGAAAGATAGCCGTTCAGTGTGGTGACGCTCTCGGCCAGATAGCCGTTTGCGTCCTCGCTGTAGCGCTGCAATTCCTCGAAACGCTGAGAAAAAACCGCTGCCACGTTTTGTGCGGCTGAAACGACCAGCTCTCTTTGCGTATCTCCTGAAGGATTGGCCGAAAGGCTGCTCCAGGCGTTCCAAAACCGGGACAGGGCATCGTTGATGCCGGTTCCCGCCGTTTCGTTCAGTATGCCCTCGACATAACTCAGCATGTCCTTCTGGACTGCGTAATTGCCGACGGCGGATGCCGATGCAACAATCTTTGCTTCGAGAAAACGGTCATAGATTCGCTCGACACCCGCAATTTTAACACCCGCCTGATCCAGCGTCGATGTGACGTTGGTCGTTCCGGCGGATTCGAACACCGGGCGAAGTCTTGTATAGCCGGGTGTGTTGACATTGGCGATGTTGGCGCCGGTGAGGTTGATGGCCGTGAGGTTCGCCAGCAGCGCTTCTTTTGCCGTAAACAATGTCTGGTTGATGCCCGGCATGTTAACCCTCCGTTCTGATGAGCCGGCCTTCTCTGGCGGTCTGATCAATCCTTCCGCTGGGGAGATAAGAACCGGGCCGGTCTGTTAAAGAAGAGATAAATTCAATTGATACTTTAGAATTTAAAATGCATGTATCTAATAAATATTTATTATTATCGTTAATAACGCTGATTTCCCGGGCGACGCCGGCAAGATCACCAATCAGAAGGCCGAGATGACGCTTTTTGTCCGGGGATGTGCAATTCGCGACGGCAGAAAGGCGCAGTGCCCCCTCCTCGATATCCATGCCGCGGGCAATTTTTTTCAGGATCCCGCTGCGGGCCTCTTCGAGTATTCTTGTTTTGAGGATGAGATTTTCCTTGCGGGTGTTGTTTTCCTGGAGCTGGGCCAAAGGCGGCGCTTCCTGCAGAAGTTTTTTTTCTGCCGCCAAAAATTCTTTCAACTCCCGGTACATTTTCAATTCCTGGCCGAGAACATCGATGAGAGATGAGACCAGCACGTCGTCGATGGAGGCTTCCGGACAGTCAGCCGTCTGGATGCTTTGCTCTAACATTTCCATATCCTTATTCAATATGTGGCATGTGACGCGAGGGATGACAGTCGGGCGCATGAGACACACGTTCCCTGCCGAAAGGAGAAAAGATTTGAAACGGGGTTTAATCCCGGGAGGAATGCTTTTCAGGCAAAAAGGTCGACAATCGATTCTCCCACCATTTTTTCGGCAATCTGCTCTCCGCTCACGTTGTATGTTCCCTTTTCTACCTGCGCCTTGATGGCTTGAACTTTTTCCTCTCGGATATCAGGCAGTTCGGACACTGCAACTTTCGCCTTCTGGATTTCTCTTGCCGTGGTGGAAAGATGGACTTTCTCTTCAGGTTTCATTGCGGCGGTCTGCTGATCCGTCGCGGCTGCGGCCGATTCATTGCGCTGGTAATGCTGGATGAACTGCGCATTCACATCTTTGATATCAGACACTTTCATTGAAACCTCTCCTTAGAGTTTGCTTCTTACACACCTTATCGGCAAAATCAAGATATTACTTTAGTAGATTTCTCACCTCCTCCCGAATATTTCCCGGATCCCGCAAGAAGCTGTTCCCGGAGCATATTCTGCAAGCCCAATCCCCGGTCGCCTGCGGCAACGCATTCGGCAATGCTCCGGTCCATCAGCATCGTGTAGGTGTCTTCGGTTTGCCTGTTGGTGCCGTTTTCGGCCCGGGGGACCGTCCGCCGCATGGTTTTCAGCAACTGACAGATGAGCAGCGATTCAAAATCGGCGCAGGCTTTTTTTATTTTTTGCAGGTCCTCCGGATTGTTTTTACCGGAGGATTTTCCGGCTGTCGTTGCCGGCGCCTGGAGGGCGTTCTGCAGGGTCGCGATTTCCATCAAAGTCTCCTAGATAATTTTTATATCAGCCTGCAAGGCGCCCGCCGCCTTGATGGCCTGCAGGATGGTGATCAGATCACGGGGGGAAACGCCGATGGCGTTGAGCGCGCGAACCACTTCAAAGATGGTCACTCCCTGCGGAACGACCATGAGCTGCTTTTTCTCCTCCGTCACTCCCAGCGTCGTATCGGCGGCAACCACCGTTTGTGCGCCGGGCAGAGCCGTTGCCTGAGCCGTTTTCTCTCCACGCGCGGGCGTTTTGTCTTTGGCGTTGTTTCTCGGCGGCGCCGGCGCAAAAGGCTGAGGCTGGGAGACCCTCGTATCTTCCTTGATCTGGATGCTCAGATTGCCGTGGGCGACGGCGACCGTCGATATCCGCACATTGTCCCCCATCACGACCGTCCCGGTTTTTTCGTTCAGCACAACCACGGCGGGGGCGTCCACCGGAACATCCAGCGACTCAATCTGAAAAACGAGATCCGGCAGGGAGCCGGAAAAATCCGCGCCGGCCTTGACGCTCACGGAAAAAGCGTCGATTTGCCGGACCTCGACGGATGCGAGAGCGTTTTTGATCACCTGTGCCATGCGCGTACAGGTCGTGAAATCAGGCTGCTGCAGGTTGATCATCAGGATGCGCCGCGAATTAAAATCGTAGGCCAGTTCTTTTTCCACAGTGGCGCCGTTGGCTACGGCGCCTACCCGCGTATGGTTTTTCACCGCGCTTGCCCCCGCGCCTCCGGCCGAATATCCTCCGAGAGATACGGCGCCCTGGGCTACCGCGTAAACTTCTCCATCCGCGCCGCGCAGAGGAGTCATGAGCAGCGTTCCTCCCTGCAGGCTTTTGGCCGAACCGATGGAGGACACCATCACATCGATCTTTGATCCGTTCTTGGCAAAGGGGGGCAGAGTCGCCGTCACCATGACCGAAGCGATGTTGTCCGCTTTCAGCGCCGCCGTCTTATCCTTCATCGACACGCCCTGGCGGTTCATGATGTTGGCCAGAGAGGCGGCCGTGAAAAGGTTCTTGGTCAGATCGTCGCCGGTGCCGGCCAGGCCGACAACGACGCCGTAGCCGATGAGCTGGTTGTCCCGGACGCCGCCGATGGCGGCGATATCCTTGATCCGCGCACCGGAGGCAAGGCCCGTTGCGAAAAAGGAGAGGGCCAGAACGATAAGAGCGATCCTGAGGCATTGTTTCTTCACGTAAAAATTCCTCCTGTGTACTTTAAAACGGCCAGACCCAGTCTACGACGCGCGTCATCCAGCCCGGCCGCATCTTGTCGTTGATCACGCCTTCTCCCGTGTAAACAATGCGCGCGTCCGCGATGTACTGGGAGGCGATCGTATTGTCGGCCGTAATGTCCTGCGGACGGACGATGCCGCTGATGACCAGGTACTGGTCTTCCGCGTTCACCGTGACCTGCCTGCGGCCTTCGATAAGCAGATTGCCGTTGTCCAGAACCCGGATCACGCGCGCGCTGATCCGGGCGACCAGTGTCGTATTCCGTGTGGTGTCTCCGGCGCCCTTGAGCGTGTTGGCCGATTTTCCGCCGATGGCAATCTGTCCGCCCATGCTGGAATTGTTGTTCAGAATGGAATTTTCGATGCCTAAAAACGCGTCGATCGAAGCGGCGGCCGAGCTGTCGCGGCTCGTTCCGGTGGTCGCCTTGTTACCGCCCTGCGCCGCTTCCGCGATGATGATGGTGACGATATCGTCGAGATAGCGCGCCTTCTTGTCGGCAAACAGCATATTTTTGTCGCTCTCACCGGGCCAGATGGCGCCGTTCGCGGGCGACGCTTTTTTCGGCGGCGCGGCCGTCACGGCCTCCGGACGCACTGCGTGTCTGGAAGCGGGCCAGCAGCCGACCAGCGCAAGAAAAACCATCGACCAGGCGGCCCAAAACAATAATGTCCTTCGGTGTCTTTTCATAAATTCCTCGTTCAGAAAAAATCGACCTGGACCTTCGACGGTCCGATGACTCTGGCGGAAATGACTTTGTTGGAGGTCCAGTTGCGCACTCTGACCAGGGCATCTTCAGCGCCGTCTTCCTCCGCCACGGCGTTCGTCATCAGGCTCAGGGCGCCGTTATGAAGGATCACCTGAACCATTTTCCCCTTCTTCACGGGCGTGTCCTCCCGCAGCATGTTGCGGGTGATCTGTGTCTGAGGCCGCACGCTGACGGTCAGACGCTTCCCCAAAACCTCATCCAGCGAGGAGACAGCGTTTTGCGCAATGCGCCGGACCCACCTTTTCTGCACCGTGACGTCCTGGTCGGAAAGAACGGTGTTGCGGGCGACAGGGCCGAGGCTGAAGACAAAATCCTGGAGCACTTCAATGCGCACCCGGATGGATTTTTCGCCTGCAAAACGTCCGGCCTCATAGAGGCGGACCTGCAGGGTCGTTTCGCCCAGAAGCGCCTCACCCGATCGGCTGTCGATGCTGTAAGACACTTTCCCCTTGACGCGATCGGGCGCCGGCGGCAAGGACAGCACTTCGACCCGGAGGTGATCGGCCGGATACAGTGAATTTTCTTCAACGTGCCGCCGGATTTCTCTTTGCAGATCGTCTCCGGCGGGCAGAGCCGCGGCCGGCCAGGCAAGGCCCGCCAGCCCTGCGCAGAGAATCAAAACCCCGATCATGAAAGTCATCTGTCTGCCGGGCATTTAAGACCTCTTGAGATTGTTGATGATGGAGAGCATGTTGTCCGCAGTTTGAATCGCTTTGGAATTAATTTCATAGGCGCGCTGGCCGACGATCATTTTCACCATTTCGTCGATGACATTGACGTTGGACATTTCCAGATAATTCTGTGAAATGGTGCCGATGCCGTTTTCTCCGGGATTGCCGGTGATCGGATCGCCCGACGCCACCGACTTGGCATAGAGGTTCCTTCCGACGCTGGTGAGCCCCGAGGGATTGACGAAAACAGCCAGCTCGAGCCTTCCGGTCGCCAGCGGATTGCCTTCCTGATCGGAGGCGGTCCATGTGCCGCCCGTATCCATTGTGAACGTCACCGTTCCCGTCGGAACCGTGATGTTGGGAATCAGCTTCAGCCCCTCGGAATTGACGACCGTCCCGTTGCGGTCCACTTTGAAGTTTCCGGCCCGCGTGTAAAAGGTGTTGCCGTTGTCGTCGATCTGAAAGAAGCCGTCCTTTTCGATCGCCCAGTCGAACGGATTGCCTGTCTGCTGGTAATCCCCCTGCGTGAAAAGCTTCTGTGTGGAGACGGGTTTTACGCCCATGCCGATTTCCAGGCCCACCGGCAGTTGATTGCCCTGCGTGGTTTCCGACCCGGATTTCCGATAAATCTGGTACATGAGATCCATAAAATCGGCCCGCGACTTTTTAAATCCCACCGTGTTGACGTTGGCCAGGTTGTTGGCCACGACATCCTGCTCCATCTGCTGCGCGACCATTCCGGTGGCCGCCGTCCATAGCGATCGAATCATGCCTGTCTCCTTTTAAATCAATTTTCCGATCCGGCTGGTGGAAATCTTGTCCATGTCCGAAAGCGTCTGAATGATTTTCTGATACGTTTCGAAGACGCGCTGAATTTCCATCATCTGTGTCATTTCCTTCACGGCATTCACATTGGACATTTCCAGCTGACCGCTCACAATGCGGCAGCCGTCGGCCGGTTTTCTGCCCGCCCTGCCCTCATCGGTCCATCTTCCGTCCGCCGCGCGCATCAGAGCGCCCGGATCGGCGAAGGCGGATATTTGCAGTTTGGCCGCCGGATTTTCATCGACATAAACGGTGCCGTCATTGCCGATCTCGATCGACTGGCCGTCCAGAACGATCTTTCCCGTTTCGCCAAGCACATAATCGCCCGCAGGCGTCACCAGTTCCCTGCGGGAGTTGATGAGGAAACTGCCGTTGCGTGTGTAAACGGTTCCCTGTTTTGTCTGAAGCGTGAAGAAGCCATCCCCCTCAAGGGCCAGATCCAGCGGATTGCCGGTGGCGCGCAGCGTGCCCTGGGTGTAATCGACTTGTGTGACGGCGGGGCCCAGCTTTGCAGGAACGTCATCCTGAACCGTTTTGCCCTTGACGGCGAAGTACAAATGCTGTGCCTTGAAACCGCTGGTCGATGCGTTGGCGATGTTGTTGGCGACACAATCGAGCTGCGTAAGTTTTCTGGCGGCGGCGCGTCCGATGTCGGTTATATCGTAGAGCATCATTTTTCTCCTTGCCGCCTGTAATTTGCAAGCGACATGCCAGCGTGCCGACGCCGCCGGCCCGGCGCGAAGTGCACAACGTATGTGTCTATGATCTTTAGGATATTGGGATTGTCTCTGTAATCAAGACCGTGGGCACGGCCTTTTCAAAACGGCAAGGGGGCTTCCGGATTCGGCAATTCCTGACCGCCGGGAATTTTTTTCCGGTTGTTTGCCGTTAAGGTTTTTTCAGGCGTTGATCTTCATTGAGCGTGTAAAGGAAAGCCAGGATTTCGGCGACCGCGCGGTAAAGCTCCGGCGGGATCTCCGCGCCGACATCAAGTCTGCTCAAAACCCCGACCAGTTCGGGATTCTCCTGAAGGGGAACGCCTGCCTCGCGGGCCAGGGCGATGATTTTCTCGGCAATCTCCCCCCGGCCGCCGGCTGTCATGACGGGCGCACGATTTTTTTCCGGATCGTAACGCAGAGCGCAGGCAAGTCTGACCGGCTCTTTTAAATTTTGGAAATCTTTCATCGCGATCCTTTACGCAAAATGATCCACCCGTCCCGAGGCTTCCAAAACGGTCCGCCGGATGAATTCGGCGCGTCTTTTTTCCAGATCCGCCTGGGTCAGGCACTCCAACCGCTCGAGAGTGTATCCGGCGGCGCTGATCGACTGGATCAGTTGTCCGGTCTGGGCGGCTACCAACTGCCGGGTCTGTTCGCTTTCGCACCGGATCACCAAGCGGAGACGCCTGTCGCGCAACGAAGCCTCCGCGGCCATCGCCCCCAGGCAGTCCAGATCCAGAAAAATCGCCAGGGAACAGGAAGAAAACTTCCCCTCCGGGAAGTCCTTTTGAGCATCCGGCGCAATAAAGATATCGATCTGGCGCAAGACGCCTCCGGAATCCAGAGGAATCTGCAAATACAGTCCCGATTCATTTTGACGGTAAGCCACGTTCACCGCCTGCCGGGAGGCGATGGCGCCCAGCAAATCATCGGCAAACGCTTTTAAAAGTATCCCCTCCGACTGACCGCGGCCGGCTTCGTTTTGCAAAGTTCTCTCGAGCGCCGACGAAAGTTTCAAAAGCAGCGCTTTTAAATTGCTCCCGGCAGCGGACGGCGCTTCGCCGGACGGAGGGCCTCCGGCAAGACGGCCCAGGTCGTATTCCAGAGACATTCCCAGCCGCGAAGCAAAATCCCGCAGAAAAGAGGAATCTTTTTTGGTTGACCCGGAAAAAACCAGTTTGCCCATAAGCAGCATTATCGCCTGCGCGTCTTTTGCCGACAGGCCGGAAGACGGAGCACAGGCCTGAAACAGGGCCGATAATGCCTCTCTTTGGCTGAGAAGCCGGGTCAGCGCGCCGGGATCTTTAAGCCAGCGGCGGATTCCCTCCGCAATGGCGGCCGGCAGGCTTTGCGGTTGAGCGTCTGCGACGGAAAAGACAAGGAAGGGCGAAGCGCTCTGGACGCGGACCTGAAGCGCTTGCCCCATCCGGAGCGGATGAGCGCTGGTTGCCTGGAGCGTAAAATCTTTGACGGACAGCAGATATTCTCCCGTAGGCAGACGCCCCGTCACCCGCGCTGTCAGGCTTTCCCCCGGCGTCAGCGCCGTGCGGGAGGAAAGCGACGCGGGCGTCTCGGAAGAGGCTGACGACAAGACGGGCAGCCCGGAATGGATGGGGACCAGGGGCATCACGTATTACCGTTTTTGATCCTGTCCAGATCGACGATGAGAGCAATTTCCGCTTCGGTAAAGCCGGTGGCGGCGGCGGTTTGCGCTTCCGAAGCGCCGTTTTGAATCATGGCGACAACCTTTGCGTATTTATCCTGCATAACGCCGGACGCCTTCGGAGCAGGCTCTTCGGAAGCCGGCGGGCCGGACTGCGCCAGCCATTTTCTGGCCCACTTTTCCCGGAGGTCGAGCTCCAGGGCTGTTTCCCGAAGGGCCAGACGGCTTTCTTCAAGTTTGCGGAGAAATATTTCCGCCGCCGACTGCGATTCGGCAACCAGAGTCTTAAGCTCACGAATTTTTTCCTCCTGCTCTTTCAGGAGAGGTTTCTTGAGATGAGCGTTTACCCGCCACAGCAGAATCATGACGGCGGCCAAAAGCGCCAGATCAATAACCATTTGCAGTATCGCGATATCGGGCAGATGCATGTTTACACCGTAATATCGACAAGACCCCCTTCCTCAGCCGGTTCATCCCGGTCCGCCGCCGGCTGTTCCTGGGGCCTGCCGTCATTCTTTCGTTGATCCTTTTTCTCTTCTTTGTCGGCGATCCTGCTTTTTGGCGCCTGGTCGAACTCCCGGATTTTTTCCCGTGCCAGGCGGTCATCTTCTTTCTGTTTCAGCTGCTGATATCTCTGCTGCATATCCGCGTGCTGCTGCTGAATCTGCTGAATTTTTTCAGCCGGCGACGTCTGCAATATCGACTGCTGCAGATCGATGGCCCTGACCATGGCATACCTCCTGTCCGGTTTTTCGCAAAGGCGAAAAGCCCTGTCCTTTTCTATCCATCGTCAGGAAAGCGCAGGAACTTGAGCACGGATCGGATCAGCCGCTGATCTTCGAATAAAAAAAAGTGACGGACATGACGTTCATACCGTTGTCCCGGGAGAATTCCAGCTTGGCCGGATATTTTTTCAGCAGGTCGAGCGCTGACAGCACGCTCTGATCCAGCCCCGGACAGGACGGATCGCCCGTTTCCTTGTTCCGACAGGCCGCATGGTTTTGCTCGCCAGGGAGCACCTCTCCGGAATAACGCAGCGACACAAGAATTTTCTCCTCATCATGGGCCGTCTGCAGAAAGAACTCCTTCCCGTCTTTGCTCTCCAGAGCCCGGGTCATGGCATGGCGGATCAACCGCCAGAAAACGAGCGACAGCTCCGCCGCGTCGCCTTGAAATTCCGGAAGATTGCCGTCGAATTCGCACTGCTTGTTGATCTCATGCTTGAACTCCAGATAAAATTCGGCAAAACGGATTTCCGCCGCCAGCAGCCGTGAAAGATTGATCCTTTCCCGGCCCGGAGCGGCCAGGGTGGAAAATTTATCCGACACATCCCGGAACATGTGAAAAAAGGAATCGGTTTCCTTGTTGATGGACCGGATGTCGTTTTTGATCCGTTGCAGATCGTCCTTCAATGCCTCTGCGGTTTCCGGATACTGCTCGGACATCTTTTTGACGACGGCGTCAATGCGGCGCTGCAGGAGCTTGGAACGTCCCATGATGCCGTTCAGAGGATTGGCGAAATTGTGCAGCACGCCCGGCAAGAGCTCGCGGATAAACGTGGATTTGAAGTCGTCTTCCAGAGCCAGATAAAAGTTTTCTTTTTTCATGTTCACCTCCGTGGCTTCGGATTCCCGGGTCAACGGCGCCGGTCACAGAATAAAATAATTGGTAAAAAAGACGTCCTGGACCTTCTCGGCGCCCATCGCTTCCTCCAGAGCCCGCGCCAGATCCTCCTTGAGTTTGCGCCGTTCCTCCGGAGAGCGCAGAGCGACCACGTTTTTGCCCTGGAGCGTCCTGATGACGACGGCGCGCGCCGCGGCAATCTCTTCGGGAGACTTATGTTTTGCCTCGCCCTGCAGTTGCAGGGCGATATCGACCAGAACCATAAAGTGACGGCCGCGGGCGTCTTGAAGATCGATTATAAAATCGTCAAGCGCAAGCGTCGTTGCCTGTCCTGACGCGGCCGCAGGCGCCGTCTCCTTAACCGCGGGCGCGGCCGGCGCCGGAATTTCCGGCCGTTTCAGATGCTCGCCGCTTTTGGCGCCGGGAGAAAAATGTCCGCCCAGTTGCAGGGCCGCGTATCCCGCAACCAGCGCCAAAACCAGGACCACCGGCGCGGCGACAAGAAACAGTTTGTTGATGGCCCATCCCCGGCCCGCTGCCGCGGTCGGATCTTGAACGCCGGCAGGCGCGGTTCCTTCGCTTTTTAAATCCGGCAGGTCTTCCAGAATGTCCAGCTTCGCTTTTTTCACGGTTTATCCGACAAACTTTATCATTTCCCGCAGGCGCAGCACCGCCTGCGCGTGAAGCTGGCAGACGCGCGATTCCGTAAGCTCCATCACGCGCCCGGCTTCCTTCATGGTCAATTCCTCGTAATAATACAGCGACAAGACCAGTTTTTCCTTCGGCGGCAGCCGGTCGATGGCCTGCTTCAGCTTGTCCTTGAATTCCATATCCACCAGCAGAGCCAGCGGATTGTTTTCGTTCATTTCTTCAAGAACGTCCTCGCGGCGGAACTTTTCCAGATAATCCGGCGGCAGATCTTCCGTCGAGATGAGCGATACGCAGCGGGCCTCGTCGAGCATCTTGAAGTATTCGTCCAGTGTAACGCCCAGGTGCGCCGCAAGCTCGTTTTCGTCCGGCGCTCGCCCCAGACGCTTTCGCAGGGCGCTGAGCGCGCCTTCGATTTTATTGTCCTTGCTGCGCGTCGCCCGCGGCACCCAGTCCTTGGCCCTCAGTTCGTCGAGGACCGCGCCCCGGATGCGGAAACCGGCGTAGGTTTCAAACTGAACGTTGCGGGATGCGTCGTATTTCTCCAGCGCGGACATGAGCCCCATGATGCCGACGTTGATCAGATCCTCCTTGTCCGCCGCGTCGATCGGCAGCTTTGCGGCCAGCCGGCCGACGATATTCTTCACCAGAGGAGCGTAGTGTAAAATCAGTTCATCCCGGCTCTTTTTATCCGCGGTTCTGGTCGATGATGTTTTTCCAGAAAAACTTGATGCTGCCGTTTTCATACGCGTCCAACGTTTCGGTGGCAATTTTATCCGCAACTTTTGCAAGACATCTGGCGGCCGGCGCCTCGGGAAAAATTTCGACCAGCGCTGTCTGCTTTCTCACGGCCTCCGTCATGTTTTCATCTAATACCACATGACCCAAATATTCAACGGTTAAATTCAAAAAATGGCTTGTGGCGTTGCTCAGGCGGAAGTAAATTTCCCGCGCTTCCGCGGCGCTTTTCACCATATTGACGATCAGGCGGAACCGTTTCTTGGCGTAGCGCTGGTAGAGCACCTTGATGAGCGCGTAGGCATCGGTGAGCGAGGTCGGTTCCGGCGTCGCCACCACGATGATTTCCTTGGCCGCCATGTTGAAATACATCACGTTTGAGGAAATGCCGGCGCCCGTGTCGATCATCATGATGTCGAGACGCTCACCCAGGGCGCTCAACGTGTCGACAAGCGTCAGCTTTTCTCCGCGCGACAGATCCGTCATTTCGGGAATTCCCGACGCGGAGGGCAGAATCCTGAGGCCGCCCGGACCGTCGATCAGAATTTCCTCCAGCGTTTTTTCGCCTTTGAGCACATGGTACAGATTGAAGGACGCGTTGACGCCCAGAATCACGTCGATATTGGCGAGCCCGACATCCGCGTCCAAAACCAGTGTTTCCTTTCTCCTCTTCACCAGCAGACAGGCAAGATTGGCGGCGATGTTGGTTTTTCCCACCCCTCCTTTGCCGCTGGTGACGGCGATGACGCGAACGTCTCTGCCGGCTCGGGCCGCCTCCTCCCCGGCGGCGGAGGCCTTCTGCCGGAGCTGTTGATTTTTTCGAATTTCCCTAAGTGTTGCTGCCTGGTCTGCGATCATATCCTTCCTTTTGCGGCTCCCGTCGTTCTATGAGTTCGCTGCGCCGCTCAACATCAGTTTCGCCATCCGGAGGGGCGAGGCCTCCTCGATATCCTGCGGGACGTTCTGACCGCCGGTGAGATAAGCGACCGGCCTGGCCGCCCGAACGATCACATCGTACAGACTTCCGAAGCGCCGCGATTCGTCGATCTTCGTAATGATCAGCTGATCGACCCGCAACCGGCCATAATCCGTCACCAGCCTTTCCAGGTAATCGCCGCTGCCTGTCGCATTCATCAGAAGATTCGTTTCCACTGTCTCATCGGGCAGCGCCTGCGCCATCCGGAGGAGATAGGCATCGTCCGGACGGGCGCGCCCCGGCGTGTCCACCAGCACCACATCCCTGTCGGCAAAGCGCCGAATCGCTTTTTCAAAGGCCTCCGGCGTGGATGCGCATTCCATGGGCAGACCCATGATCCTGGCATAGGCGCCCAGCTGTTCGCCTGCGGCGACGCGGACGTTATCCGTCGAAATAAGCCCGACTTTTCTTTTTTCCACGAGGGCCTGCCGCGCCGCCAGTTTCGCGAGCGTCGTCGTCTTCCCCACGCCGGTCGGCCCGATCAGCATCCGGATGCGCTTCCCCGTCGTGTTCTTCCTTGCGGACGGCAGGGACAAGGCAATGTGCTTTCCCGCCAGCGCCAGCGCATCGGCTTCCGAAACCGGTCCTGACGTCCGGTCCCCGCGGCCGATCGCCTCCACGATGCGGCAGGCCCCGGCCCGCGAAAAGCCGCTTTGCAAAAGCCGCCGGTAAATTCTGGCGTTCAGATCCTGCGGCGCCCGTCCCTGACGCATTCCCAGCACATCAAAAAAGGCATTGAGCGTTTCTTTCATTTCCGCAAGTTCATCGGCCAGACGGCCGGACGTCCGGATCTCCTCCACGGCTTGCCTCACATGGCCGATCTCTTTGCGGATAGCGGCAAGAGGTTCATCGGTCGCTGCGCTGAAACTGGGCCGGTCTTCTTTAACGGGCGGCCGGTCCAGGCCGAAATCGTCGTCGCGCGCCGCGACAACTTCAAACACCTCGTTTTTTCCGGAACGGATTTTTCTTGCCGATAAAATGATGGCCTCGGGACCCAGATCCGTCTTGATTTTTGCCATGGCATCGTTCATGGCGGCGACTTCATAGCGCTTCATCCGCATGGCGTTACTCTACCATCCCCAGAGATTTGACATGAACTTCCCGCGATATCTCGTTATGGGCCAGAACAACGATGCTGGGAAAAAACTTTTCCAGAACCTTCCGGAGATGAATCCGGATATTGGGGGAGCACAGCACGATGGGCTGCAGCCCGCCGGCGGTGAAGGCGGAAATCATCTTCTGCAGACCGGCCACCATTTTTTTGACGAGGCTCGGATCGGGCGCAACGAACGATTCATGTTCCGTGTGGGAAATGGAGCGGCTGATGCCGTCTTCGATGTCCGGCGACAAAATCATGACGGTGATGTTGCCGTCCCGGTCCTGATACTGCCGGGTAATGGCCCGCGCCAGCGCCTGCCTCACATAGCCGGTGAGAATGTCCGCATTGCGGGTCAGGGAAACGCATTCGCCCAGTGTTTCGATGATCGACAAAAGATCGCGGATGGAAATTCTCTCCCGGAGCAGCCGCTGCAAAACACGGTGAAGAAGACCGATGGGAACCACCTTGGGGACGATCTCCTTGACGACGCGCGGATAGAGCTGTTCCAGATTATCCACCAGCGCCTGCACCTCCTGGCGGCCCACAAGTTCGTCTGCGTAAGTTTTGACCAGCTCCGTCAGGTGCGTCGTGACGACGGTGGCGGGATCCACCACCACATAGCCTTTGGCCATAACGGCGTCCTTTTCCTTCTGGCTGACCCACATCGCGGGCAGGCCGAAAGCCGGCTCCCTGGTGGGAATGCCCTTGAACGGCATCGCCTTTTCCTCGGTGGCAATCACCAGAAAATGCCCCGTCATCACGGATCCGCGGGCGATTTCGACGCCTTTGATCATAACGCTGTATTCGTCGGGCTTGAGCTTCAGATTGTCGCGGATATGAATGGAAGGCATGAGAAATCCCATATCCTGTGAAAGCTGGCGGCGCAGGGCCTTGATTCGCGTCAGCAGTTCGCCGCCCTGAGAGGCGTCCACCAGCGGAATCAGGGCGTAGCCCACCTCCAGGCCCATGGCATCGAGCGGCGCCACGACGTCCTCCGCCTCGGCCTGTACCGGCTGCTCGGCGGCCTTCGCCTCCTCGATTTCCTTTGTCCGGGCGATTGTCCTCACGACGCGCCAGGCGACGAAAGCAATGATGCCGGCCACGAGGATAAAAGATACTTTCGGCATGCCCGGAATGAGCGCGAAGGCAAACAGCAGGATTGCCGCGGCGGCGATGGCCTTGGGCTGCGAAAATACCTGCGCGCTCACTTCGTCGCCCAGCTCGGCCGACGAAGCCGTCCGGGTAACCAGAATGCCTGCTGCTGTGGAGACGATCAGGGCGGGCACCTGCGTCACCAGACCGTCGCCCACGGTTAAAAGCGTGTAGTTGCGTGCCGCCTCGACAACCGGCATGCCCATCTGCAAAACGCCGATGATCAGGCCGCCAATGATATTGACCAGTACAATGAGCACGCCGGCGATCGCGTCGCCGCGCACGAATTTGCTGGCTCCGTCCATCGCTCCGTAGAAGTTGGCTTCCTGTTCGATTTCCGCGCGCCTGCGCCGGGCATCGGAATCGGAAATCAGGCCGGCGTTCAGATCCGCATCGATGCTCATCTGCTTGCCGGGCATGGCGTCGAGTGTAAAGCGCGCGGACACTTCAGCCACGCGGGTGGCGCCCTTGGTGATGACCACGAAATTGATCATGACCAGCACCAGGAACACGACCAGGCCCACGACATAGTTGCCGCCGACGACGAACGTTCCAAAGGCCTGAATCACCTGACCGGCGGCCGAGGAGCCTTCATTGCCGTGCAATAAAATCAGCCGCGTGGACGCGACATTCAGCGAAAGACGCAGGAGCGTCACCATCAGCAGGACAGAAGGAAAAACCGAAAACTGCAGCGGCTTTAAGACGAACATGGAAATGAGCAGGATGATGATCGCCAACGCCATGCTGAATGACAGCAAAACGTCGAGCAGGAAAGACGGGATGGGAATGATCATGACCATGAGAATCGCAATCACTCCCATCGCCATGACGGCGGAGTTCGACCGCGCCGAATCCCAGAACGCATTTTGAGCCGTTTTTGCCTGTGCCTCAGCCATAACCGCTATCCGAATATCCTGATGTTTTTCTGCTCGTAAACAAACGCCAGCACTTCCGCCACCGCCTTGTAGAGATTCTCCGGCACCATCCGGTCCACCTGGACGATCTTATACAATACCTGTGCCAGCGGTTTGTTTTCCACGATCGGAACATCGTTTTCCATCGCCAGCCGGCGGATTTTCTCCGCGATGAAATCCGCTCCCTTCGCGACGACCACCGGGGCCGCCATGGACCCAGGTTCGTAACGGACGGCAACGGCCAGGTGCGTCGGATTGGTAATGACGACATCGGCCTTGGCCACCTGCGCCATCATCCGTTTTTGCGACATTTCTCTCTGGATCCGCCGGATTCTGGCCTTGATCAGCGGATTGCCTTCCGTGTTTTTGTATTCGTCCTTGATTTCCTGCTTGGTCATGCGGATGCTTTTCTCAAACTCCCAGCGCTGATAGGCGTAATCCAGCGCGGCCAGCACGACCAAAACAATTGTCATGGCAAGCAGGAGTTTGAAGCAGACTCCGCCGATATACGCCAGCATGCCCCAGATCGACTGATCCGCCAGCGGCATCAGGAAATCCAGTTCGCGGCGGATGATGAAATAGGCTACGCCGCCCACAACGGCGATTTTTATCAGGCCTTTGGCCAGTTCCACCAGGGATCGCAGGGAAAACAGGCGTTGAAATCCCCGGGCCGGACTGATCTTTTCAATTTTCGGTTCAAGAGATTTGGCGGTCAGCATAAAGCCGAACTGAAGCACATTGCCAAGGACGGCCGCGACCACAACGGCGATGAGCAGGGGAAAAAGGATTTCGAATCCCTTGAAAAGACACGTGATGATCAGAGCGGTGCCCGTGTCGGCCGTCAGATCGACTCGTCCGGCTTCGCGAAAGCCGCTTTTCATCATGTCCATGGTTTTCATAAGCAGTGTGGAGCCGCCGAAATAAAAAAACAGAAGCCCCGCCGCCAGAATGCCCGCCGACACCACTTCCTGCGAACGGGCCACCTGCCCTCTTTCCCGCGTCTCCTCGCGCCTTTTTGCGGTGGCCTGTTCGGTTCGTTCCTGATCGTCGTCCTGCGCCATGCCTTCCTCATCAATTTCCTGACAGCTGCGTCAATATTTCGTTACCGGCCGCCGTATGGTCACATCAGCCGCAGCAGGGCGGCCATTTTTTTTCCCATTTCGCCAAACAGCCCCTCGGTGAGGCGGACAAAAAGCGGCGCCGTGAGCCCCAGGAAGATCAATCCCAGGGAAATCTGCAACGGAAAGCCGACAATGAAAATATTCATCTGCGGGACTGTGCGTGCCACGACACCCAGGGCGACGTTGGTGAAAATCATGACCGCCATGATCGGTGCGGCGATCTTGAGCGCCAGCGCAAACATGTCCCGGGAGGCTTCGAAAACCAACTGCATGACGCCCCCCGAAAACTGAAATCCGGCAACCGGAATGTCGGCATAGCTCTGCATCAGAGCCTGGAAAAATAAATGGTGGGCGTCGACGGTCAGAAAGATCAGCATGGCGATCATGTACTGAAGTTGCGTGATCACCGACACCTGCGCCGAACTCATCGGATCGATCACATTGACAACGGAAAAACCCATCTGGAAGCCGATGATATCCCCCGCCAGTTGAATGGCCGCAAAATACATCCGGGCGACAAAACCGATCGTCACGCCGATCAGCACTTCCCCGGCCAGAAGTCCGACCAGCCCGAAAAGGGAACGGGAATCCAGGGGCGGTATTTGCGCCGCGACCAGCGGGAAAATAACAACGGCGATGATCAGGGTCAGACCGGCCTTCACCATGACGGGCACAACGGATTCGGATATCACCGGCAGGGTGACAACGATGGCGCCGGTCCGAAGCAGAACGAGGATAAACGCGTCGGTGTACCGCGCCGTGAAATAAGGAAGAAGTGTGGACAGGCTTTCCATCGTCTTTGTCGATCGTTACGTGTGTGCGCGGCCGGGATCACCGGGCATACAGGGGAATATTGACAAACAGGTTCTGTGTGAAATTGATCAGCATGCCGATCATCCAGGGAAGCGCCGCCACCAGCGTCACCAGCACGGCGACGATCTTGGGAACGAAAACCAGCGTCATTTCCTGAATCTGGGTTACCGCCTGAAACAGACTGATCAAAACGCCGACGACCAGGCCGACAATGAGCATGGGCGCCGCCACCAGCAGCGTGACCTTGATCGTCTCCGCCATCAGACCAACAATTGCGTCGGGTGTCATAACCGTTATCCTCTCCTATCGAAAACTCTGCACCAGCGAACCGACGATCAGATGCCAGCCGTCCACCAGAACGAAGAGAAGCAGCTTGAACGGCAGGCTGACCATGATCGGCGGGAGCATCATCATGCCCATGGACAGAAGAACGCTCGCCACCACCATGTCCAGGATCAGAAACGGCAGATAAATCATGAAGCCGATCTGAAAAGCCGTTTTCAATTCGCTTATGACAAAAGCCGGAATCAGGATCGTGAGCGACACCTCCTCCGGTTTGGCGGGCCTGGGCGAGCCCGATATTTTGACGAACAGCGCCAAATCTTTTTCCCGGACCTGCCTGAGCATGAAATCCCGGATGGGCGCGGCCGCGCGCGTCAGCGCCGTTTCGCCGGAGATCTGTTCTTCGGTGTAAGGCTTGAGCGCTTCCGTGTTCACCCGATCGATGACCGGCGACATGATGAAAAACGTCAAAAAAAGCGACAGACCGACAATGATCTGGTTGGGCGGCATCTGCTGGGTTCCCAGCGCATGGCGGATCAGCGACAAAACGACGACAATCCGCGTAAAGGACGTCAGCATGAGCAGAATCGCCGGCGCCAGCGTCAGCACGGTCAGTAAAATGACCAACTGGATGAGCGAAGAAACTTTCTCCGGCTCGGCTGCCCCGCCCGAAAACGTCAGGCTCAGATTCGGCAGTGAAAAGGGCGAGGCGGCCCACGCTGCGGACGGTTCCAGGAATCCGGCGGCCAATACCCCCAATGTCAGTCCCGCAATCAGCGGCAGCGACTTTTTCATTTGTCCGCCTTCTCCGGCTTCTTCCCCCAGGACATCCGGCGGGCATTGGACAGCAGGGCGGCAATTTGTTCCCCGGGAAATCCGGAGGGTTCGGCCGGTCCCGGCCGGGAGCCGATTTTCAAAACGGCCGACGGATCGTCGATGACGGCCAGCGGCGTCATCTGCTGGGCGGAAATTCCGACCACGATCACCGCATCGGCCACTTCGACAAGAATGATGCTGCTTTTGGGTCCAAGGTACCGCGAGGCGATAATCCGGATCGGGGAGGAATCGCCGGCAGCGGGCAGCGAGCGGCGCATCATTTTTTTGACGAGATAAAGGACGCCGAGCAAAAGCCCCAGAACGATCGCCAGGGCAAAAATCATTTTCAGGAAGGACGACCACAAAGACAGATTTTCCATAAATGTCCTATCCCAGTTTGTTGACCCGTTCGGCAGGCGACACGATATCGGTAAGACGGACGCCGAATTTTTCATTGACCACCACCACCTCTCCCCGGGCAATCAGGCGCTGATTCACGTAAATGTCCATGGGCTCTCCCGCCAGTTTGGAAAGCTCCAGCACCGATCCCTGGCCGAGCTGCAACAGTTCGCTGATAAGCATCCGACTGCGCCCCAGCTCCGCCGTCAGCGTCAGCGGAATGTCCATGATGAAGTCGAGATTGATGTTGTTCTTTCCCTCTGTTTTGGGCTTTTCCAGTTCATCGAAACGGACGTTGGAGATTTCCGTCCGCGGCCCCGGCGGACGGGCGGACAATGCCATTTCATCCCTGACGTCGTCCCAGCCCAGCTGATCGTCTGCGGCCGGACTGTCCTTCGCGGCGCCGACGCCTTTCATCAATTCATCTATTTCATTCTGTTCCATAGGTCATCTCCTCTTTCCCCGTAATGGTCTGGCAGATCTGGACAGCCTGGCTTCCCTTGAAGATCCCCGGATACCCCTTGTACTTCGGCACGCCTTCGACGTAAATGTCCAGCGGATCGGATGCGTAATGGTCGAGCGGAATGACGTCGCCCTTTTTCATGTGGATCACATCCCTTCCCGGAACCGTCACCCGGCCCAGTTCAACCATGATGTCCACGTAGGCTTTCAGCAGACCGACGGTGAAGCGGTTGGACCAGCTCTTGTCCACTTCGAGTTGTTCGCTCTGAAAGCCGGCGGATAGTTTTTCCTTGATCGGCTCGAGCATGGAATAGGGAATGCAGATGGAAATAACGCCCGAGGTGTATTCCACTTCCACTTCAAAATTCATGACCACGACCACATCGGTGGGAGGAACGATCTGAACGAACTGCGGATTGATCTCCGCCCTCTGATAGGTCACGGTCAGATCGATCAGCGGTTTCCAGCTTTTTTCCAGATCGACCAGAGCGGCCAAAACGATTTTCTTGATCAGGTTGTTTTCAATCGCCGTGAATTCCCGGCCCTCGATTTTAAACGCTTCCGTGCCGGTTCCCCCGAAAATGATGTCCACCAGCGTAAAAATGATTTTGGACTCCATGACGAAAATCGCACTGCCCCGCATCGGATCCATGCGAAACAAATGAAGGCTGGTGGGCACCGGCAGTGTTTTCAGAAATTCGCCGAACTTGATCATATCGGCGGATACGGCGGTGATGGAAATCACCTTGCGCAGGATGGAAGACAAAGTGGCGCGAAACAGGCGCGCATATTTTTCGTTGGTCATTTCCAGGGTCGGCATCCGGCCGCGGATGATCCGGTCCTGGCTGGTCAGATCATAGGCAATGACGGCGCCGGGCTCGTGATACTCCTCCTTCTCCGTTTCGATTTCACCGCCGGAAATGCCGCGCAACAGGGCATCTACTTCTTCCTGGGAAAGGATATTGGTCATAAATTCTCTCGCTTGGCGCCGCCGGCGCTGGTTTCCTCTGTCTTACTGGATAACGAATTCCGTAAAATACACTTTCAGCACTTTTCCATTGGGGCTGTTGAGAATCGCGTTCATCCGCAGAATGATTTCTTCGCGCAGCCGCTGTTTGCCCAGGGGATCCATCATTTCCTTGTAGGCTTTCGACGACAGCAAATCCAGAATCGTGTCACGCAGACGGGGGTTGAGGGTTTTAGCCTCCTCCAGCATCCGGACATCCGCAAGCTCGATCTGCATGACGACTTTCAGATACCGCTCACCGTCGTTATCCAGCAGGTTGACAATGAAGGGATCCATCGGCCAGAAAACGACGGCCTTGGGTTTCGCCTGCGCAGGCGCGGTTTTGACCGCCGCCGGCGCTTGTCCCTGCATCAGAAAGAAATAGGCCGCCGCCCCGCCTCCCGCCAGGAGAAGGACAACGACAGCAACGACGAGGATGATGGGCAGAAGCGACCGCTTTTTTCCCGGAGCTTCACTTTGGGTCTTTTCATCGTCATCGTCTTCGTCCGCAACGTCTTTTTTTCTTTTATCCGCCGATGCCATACACGTCTCCGTCTCTTGGATTTACTGCCACAAGACTTAGCAAGGAATATACCAGCAAGACGCTCTGTCTCTTCCGGCGCTAACGCTATGCAGATTCACTGTTTATCGGAAAGAAAGACACGGATGTCCAAATGGGGGGAAAAGATAAAAAAATATTTTGACGAAAAGTCAAATTATTGACTGTGCCGCGCAGCGGCCCTTCCCTGCTGCGCCCCGGGGAAGGATCGGCCATGGGGCGCATGCCCCATGGCCGTAAGTACGTTACTGTTTGAGGTTCATCAGGACCTGCATGATGTTGTCTTCCGTCGTCACCACCTTGGCGTTGGCCTGATAGGCTTTCTGCGCGGTAATCATTTTGATGAATTCCGTGGCGATATCGGTATTGGACATTTCCAGCGTGTTGGGCGTCAGTGTTCCCACGCCGCTTTCCCCCGGCGTGTTCTGGCGGGCGGCGCCGGAAAGAATCGTTTCACCGAACAGATTCGCGCCCATCTTCTTCAATCCGCCCGGATTGGTGAAAATGGCCAGCACCAGCTGCGCGACGTCGGCGGTCTGCCCGTTTGTAAAGAAGCCGCTGATCCGCCCCGTTTCATCGATGGAAAGGGTTTTGAGGTCGCCTGCCGCATAGCCGTCGCTGGCCAGAGACCGGATGACCGAAGCGGAGGCGTACTGCGTGATGTCCAGCGCCTCGGTTCCCACCAGATCCCAGGTCACGTTGCCGCCGTTGCCGATAGTCGCACCGCCGCCCAGCGTAATGCCGGAAAAGTCAACCGTCAGATTGGCCATGGCCGCCTCCGCATGGTCGAGGGTGAAATCACAGGTCACATCCGCGGGCACGATGGTCAGATCCGCCGTTCCCGTTCCGTCCAGGCTGATCTGGGGGTTCGCGGCCGCCGCGTCGATGATCCGGGCGTTGGCATATCCACCGTTGCCGGTGATCGTCCAGAGGCCGCCCACCTGCGCCAGCGTGATGGCGGCCGTCGTATCTTTATAGATCATGCCCGGCCGGTTGACGGTGAGCGTCGTGATATTGGCGCCCGCCGTGGCGCTTCCCGTGTAAATGCCCGACATCTGCCCCCGGCTGTCGAACAGAAAGCCGTCCGCCGACATGCCGGTTGCCGCCTGCGAATCCAGGGAGCATTCGACCGCCCAGTACCCGCCGTCGCTGTTTTCGGTTCGGGTGAAGGTGGCGTTCAGCGCGTGCTTCGTGCCCAGCGAATCATAGACGGTTTGCATGGCGTTATACTGTTCGCCTTTGGCGGTGGCGGAATTCAAATTGGCGCCGAACGAAAAGCTGGTTGTGGCGACGGGTTCGGACCGCACTCCCGTCAGGTTGATGTCGTCAATGGCGCTCACCGCCTCGCCGTTTACGACAAGTTGTCCCTGCACCTTGTAACCGTTGATATCCACCAGATAGCCTTCCTCATTTTGATGAAAGGATCCGGCGCGCGTATAAAAAGTGGCGCCGTTGGCGTCGTCCACCATGAAAAATCCGTCTCCATCGATCGCCACATCGGTGGCGTTGCCGGTTGTTTCGAACGAGCCGACGCCGAACTGGGTTTCCACATCGGCGACGGCCACTCCGCGGCCGACCTGCAGACTGCCGGACGATCCGCCGGAAATGCTGGAGCTTAAAACATCGGCAAAGTAAGTCTTGCTGGACTTGTACCCCACCGTATTGACATTGGCCAGATTGTTGGCAATGACATCCAGCTCCTTGGAACTGGCATTCAATCCCGATATCCCCGCCCATAACGCGCTGCTCATAGAAATCTCCTCCTTATAAAATCATGTATTTTTTGACTGACTGATGGCGACCACACTGGAAAACGCCGTTTCTATCCCGTTGATGATCAGATAGGGAACGCCGTTTTGGTAGGTCACCCCGCTCACGGTTCCGGATATGAGTTTATCCACCGGAACGTCTTTTCCGTTTTTATCTTTTGCCGCCACCTCGAACGTATAATCGCCCGCCGTCTGCCCGCTGCAATTCCACGTGATATTTTGCAGGCCGCCTCTTTGCGATCCGATCTTCAGCGTGTCCACGAGAACGCCTCCCGCGTTGTAAATTTTGATTTCGCCGCTTTGAATATCGGAGGGCAGGCGATAGCCGATTTTCGCCGACGAACCGGAAACCTTGATCACATTGCCTTCCGCAACAGCTTCCTTTCCGATCAGATTGCTCATCTGGGCATTGGCAAACGTGTCAAAATACGCGGGCAGCGAGCCCATCGCCGTATTGAGATTCTGCAGCTGCTCCAGAGAAGAAAACTGCGCCAGTTGGGCGACAAACGCCGTACCGTCCATCGGATTGAGCGGATCCTGGTTTTTCAGCTGCGCAACCAGCATCTGCAGAAAAGCGTCCTTGCCCAGAGTATTTTTCTTGCCGGCCGCGGCGGTGGTTGTCGCATCGGCCGCCGCCTGAGCCGCGCCGGATATGGTTGTCGACATTATTCTCCCTCCTACACAAATAAACTGATGTTGCCCGGAGACGGATGGCCCGTAACCGGCCGATTTCCCGAACCTGCGGTTTTCGCCAGGTTTTGCAAATGATCTTCCTCCGTGTCGCGGCGAAAGCCGTTGGAATTATCCCGGAACGGCCCTTCCCGGGAAAAGGACTGCTCGCGGAATCCCTGCGCATGGGCGTCTGTCCTGTCCTGCAGAAGCACATCGCAGCGGTCGATCGTCAGTCCCTGGAGCTGCAAAGCAGCCTTCAGCGTATCGATGTTGCCCGCCAGCGCCTGTCCCGCATCCTTATTGTCCGCAGTCAGTTTCACCCTGACCAGGCTGTTCGTCACGGTAATGTCCATCTGCAGCATTCCGAGCGACGGGGGCGCCAAAAGAATCTTCACGCGCCCCCCCTGTCCCGCGCCGTTCATCTTCTCCTGAAACTGTGCGGCCACCCGCCTGATGATCTGACCGGCCAGGTTCCCTGATGCCGATGCTCTTCCGCCGTCACCTCCGACGAGACCCGGGCCGTGTATCGTTTTGTCCTGCGGCGCTTTCGAACCCGCCAAAACGGTTTCCTTTCCCTCCGCCTTCATTTTCCGTAAGCCGGTTGCCGGTTCGGCGATCGCTTCCCTGCGGAAAATAGTCATCCGCTCCTGTTCGCCGGATGTTCCTTCAGCCTCGTTTTTTTCCGTAAACTGTTCGGCGTCTTCTCCGAGAGTCTTTGCTTTGGCAGACACGGACGGTTGTTCCACGGCCGCGGATGCATTCGCGCCGCGAGCTATATGAACGAAACTTGAATTTTCCGAAAACGCTGAAGGCAGGCTGCGCAGGGTGTCGCCCCCTTTTACCGGCTCCTTTGCGGACCCATCGGCTTTTTCCGTCCGGCGAACCGTTCCCGCGACAGTCGCGGGCGATTCGGGCCGGTCTTTTTTGTCATTCGCGAAATGCGTTTCCCTGAAAGAACGATCCGCCATCTCCTGAGCAGGCGATGCTGCAATGCGTGCTTCCGGTAAAGTTACACTCTGAGATGGCTTTCTCACTGTCTGATCTTCCGCAATTGACCAATTGACCGGCGCCGTCTCCACTGTCCGGCAACCGGAGGGAAGGGATTGCCTGCTGCGTTGAGGCTGCACGCCTGAGGTCGCCTCAGACGAATTTTCTTTTTCCGAATCCATATCAGGCAGAAAGTTGCATAATCCATTCGCCTCCTTTTTTTCTGTGCCCGGCGCTGTTTCTCTTTCCGCTTCCCTGCGGACATACGCCATCCGCTGCGTTTCCCGGAAATCTTTCCCCGCCGCGTTTTTTTCGCTGGTATTTTCGGAATATTCTGCTGTCTTTGTGTCTGCATTTATCGAATTGACCAAAGCCGTCTTCATGTCCCGGAAACCGCCAGAAAGGAATTCTCTGCTGCGGACAGGCGGCGTACCTGAGATGACCGCACCGGATTTTTCTTCTTTTGCAGAATTCCCGGAGGAAACATTCATAATGTTTTTTTCGTTCTCGCCTTCTGCGCCGCCGGTCACCTTTTCATGAATCTCCTCCGCATGAGAATGCTTCGTCTCTGCCGCAAAGTCATTCGCGACGGCAGTCCAACGAACAAAATTTTCATCATCCCGGAAAGACGGAGGCATGACGCGCGGGGCATCGTCTCCAGTTTCCGTCTCATGTGCGGATGAAACGTTTTTCCCCGTCCGTTCAGATGTATCCAAAACAGCCGCCGGGGATTCCGGCCAGTCATTCAGGAAAATAGATTTTACTTCGGCGATCGGGTCATCCGGAAAATTCGGACAGGACGATGTCGCCAGGCGCGCCTCCGGAGACGAAACAGGCTGGAAGATATTTTTAACGGTCCGGGCTTCTGTAGTGGATAATTTCGCCCTGACAGTTCCCGCGTAGCGGAAACCGGGGAACGGGAATTCCCGCCCGGGATTTGACTGCGTCCCGGAGATCGCCTCGCCGGAACTTTTTGCCGTGAAAAATATTTCAGATGTATTCCCGCCGGAAGCGATAATATCCTGCCTCAAGATGCCTTTTGCGGAATCCTCCGCTTGGCCTGCCTCCTCCTTGCCTTCCCTTGCCGCCTGTGGAAAGGATAAGCCGGTATCGTTTGTTTCACTTGCCTTCTGCTTTGCGGACAAAACGGTTTGCTCAATCCGGCAATCCGTCCCGGCAACGCTTTGCGGGAAGTCCGGGCCGGGATGAAACTGAGCCTCCGACAGCGCCGCACCGGATTTTTTTTCGCCTGGAAAAAACCGATCGGCATTTCCAAAGGCAACGGGAAAGGACACAGAAAAGGCTGTGCCGTCTGCCTCGTTGTTTCCGGAGCCGTCCGTCTGCATTTTTAAATTGTTGTCCGGTCCGTCTTGTGCCGGCTCTTCTCCGGTTGCATAAGGAAGCAGGAAAGGCGCCTCTGCGTCTGCCGTTTCTTTTCCCGGCAAAGAGTCAAGGCTTTCCTGCAGGATTGCGGAAAAATCAAAAGTCGACGCTGTCAGGGCGAAATCAGCTCCCTGTGCTTTTGCACACATGAGGCCTGACGGCCATGCCGCTCGATCCGCTTCCGGACAGGTTTCGCAAAGCGCCGCTGTAATCGTATCCATGCCTCCTCCCGAATTCTCGAAAACCTTTGAGCAAGAGGCATGCCACCGGTTTTGTCTTCCTGTTGCGCTGATATAACGGATACTTATGATTTACGCAGCAGGGTTTCATTTTACAAACGGGAAAAAACTTCCTTGTCCACGCGGCAAAGAAGGAAGCATCGATTGTCATAAAAAAAGGACGGAGGAAAATATTTTCCTGCGTCCTTTTTTTTGCAGACTGTTTTTTCTCGTCGAACTAATGCGCGTCACTGCGCGTGATTTCTTTGGTGATGTCGACGGCCTTCTGGGGAGTGAGGTAGCCCCAAAGAGCCCCGGCCTTGTCTTTCTTCATTTGCCTGACAATTCCGGCGGCGGTCCGTGTGTCCAGTTTTTCCATCATGGGACCGGCCTTGACCGGCGGCGCAGCCTCATAAACCTTGGCCATTTCCTTGTAGCGTCGGATATCTTCCTCGCGGAGAGCTTCCATCCGGGTGGCCAGCTTTTCCTCCGACGTCTTCAGGATCGCCATTTTTTCCAGGATATCCTTGCGCAGCGCAATCAGCCTTTGTTCATCGGCCCGCAGCGCCTTTTCCCGGGCATCCAGTTCGTTTTGCCGGGCGACAAGCGCCTCAGCCAGTCCCCGCTGCTCGGTAAGAGCGTCCTCCAGCGGCGTTTTTGCCGCCTGTGCCGGTGCGGCTGAACTATTCGCCGCCGGCGGTTTTTCCGGCGCCGGCACTTTGGACTGGGCCAGCGCCGTAGCGGCGATGGCCGTCACATCCGGCAGTCCCTGCGTTTCGCTCAGGATTCCGAAGAGCGACAGACCCTTGATCAGCAGAAATACAGCCGCCAGAATCTGCGCCCCGATAAGAATTTTTTTCATCTGCCGCGCCTCCGGCCGTGCTTCAGAACGGACAGTTCATCCGCATGCTTCTGTTCCCTGGTGTTGAGATCCGAATAATATTCCCGTTCCTGCTTCTCTCTCATTTTCTCGATCACTTTCCTGTTTTTTACGGCCTCGGCCAGTTCCCGTCTTTTTTCGTCGAGTGCTTCCTCTCCTTGCCGAATCTCTTCCAGCGTTCGTTTTTCCTGCATCCGAATCCGCTCCACATACGCCACGCATTCGGCAATGTCTTCCGCCCGACACAGGGCGCCGGAGGATCTCCGCAAATCCCCGATCAAAATTCCGCGCCTTGCGACAAGCTCCTGCAGAACGTTTTTTTTCTCTTCCAGACTCTGCGTGAGCTCTGAAAATTCACGGATCGCCTTTTCTTCCAGGCTCAGACGGTAGTCGAGGACCGATTGCAGCTTAAACCGGAACATGAACCTTATTCCTGAAACAGGCCCAGGAGCTGCTCCTTCGCCTGTTTAAAATCGATTTTTTCATCAATCTTCTGCTGTAAAAACGCGTTCACCCTGTCCACCATCCGGACGGCGCGGTCGATCGCAGGATTCGATCCGTTGACGTACGCGCCGATGTTGATGATGTCTTCCGCTTTTTTATACGTGGCGAGAATATTCGCGAGTTCGCCGGCCTTGCTCTTATGCTCCGCGTCCACGATGTCGATCATCACCCGGCTGATGCTCTGCAGGACATCCACGGCAGGATAGTGGTTTTTGTTGGCGAGCGCCCGGGACAGGGAAATGTGGCCGTCGAGAATGGAGCGGGCCGCATCCGATATCGGTTCGTTGAAATCATCCCCCTCGACCAGAATGGTATAGAGTCCCGTGATGCTTCCCACGCCTTCGACAATGCCGGACCGTTCCAGCAGTTTCGGCAGAAGGCTGAACACGGACGGCGTATAGCCTTTCGTCGTCGGAGGTTCCCCGACGGACAGTCCGATTTCCCGCTGGGCCATCGCAAATCTGGTCAGCGAGTCGACCATCAGGAGCACGTCTTTGCCCTGATCGCGGAAATACTCGGAGATGGCCGTCGCGACGTACGCCGCCCGCATGCGGATCAAAGGATGCATGTCCGACGCCGCGACCACAACGACGGAGCGCGCCAGCCCTTCCGCGCCGAGATTCTTTTCCAGAAATTCGCGCACCTCCCGGCCCCTTTCACCGATCAGGCCGATCACGTTGACGTCGGCCTTGGTGTTGCGGGCGATCATGCCCATGAGCACGCTTTTGCCGACGCCTGATCCGGCAAAGATGCCCATGCGCTGGCCCTTGCCGCAGCTGAACAGGGCGTTCATGGAGCGGATACCCAGATCCATCGGCTCCCGGATTCTCCCCCGGTCCAGCGGATTGATGGGCTCCGCGTAAATCGGATATTCGTCCTCCAGCGCAATGGGGCCCTTATTATCGATGGGATTTCCCAGGCCGTTGATGACGCGCCCCAAAAGGCGCCGGCCCACGCCGATGCCCGCCTTGTGCCCGAGCGACAGAATCCGGCAGCCGGGACCGAGCCCCTGAATGCTCTCCAGGGGCATCAGCAAAACCCTGCCGTTTTTAAACCCGACGACTTCCGCCTCCACCGGCGGACCGCCGTTGACCGGCATGATGCCGCAAACCTCGCCTACGGATGCGGCCGGTCCGTTCCCCTGCACCATCAGACCGACGATCTCGGTGACCTTGCCGTTGACGCGGATCGGATTGATCCTTCTTACCATATCGGTGTAACGGGAAAGATCGATGACGGGATCCTGCATAGCCCTTTACTCCACGGCGGTCATTCTCCGGACAGGAGCGCCGCCGCAATTTCCTTCAGTTGATTTTCCAGGCGGGCGTCCACTTCGCCCAGCTGCGTTTCCACGACGGCGCCGCCTCTTTTGACGCCCGCATCTTCTTCGAAGACCATGTGGCGTATGCCGTCGAAGGTCTGCACAAATTCCTTCTTGACCTCCATCATGTACCGGAAATCCTCGGGATGGAGGCGAATTTTCATGCCGTCGGTTTCCGAGAGGTTTTTCAGCGCCCCCTTGAGCACGCCCAGAATCACGTCCGGCCTCGCGCTCACCTGCTGCTGGAGAATTTTTTCGGCGACGGCGATGGCCAGCCGGACCATTTGCTTTTCGGCTTTTTCCATCATGTCTTTTTTCATCCTGGGAACGGCCCGCATCACGGCGGCCAGCGCCTCCAGTTGTCCCGCGACTTCCTTGTGCTGGGCCTTCTGGCCGTCCGCATATCCTTTTGCGTAAGCTTCCTGGCGGATGGACGCGGCGTCGGCTTCAGCCGGCCGGCTGGTTTTGGCTGGGGCCGGCTGGCTTTTCGCCGTTCCCGGAATCGTCCTGGTTTTTGGCGCGTCGGGCGCAGCCGTTTTTTTGCCGATGCCGCCGATCGGCACGGACTGGCCGGTAAAGATAATCTCACCGGACTTGATGACTTTGCCTTTACACGAATCCATCTTTTTCATCACCGCGCAGAATCACGATCCGGCCCTCGGATTCGAGTTTTTTCGTCATGTCGACAATTTTCCGCTGACTGGCTTCCACTTCGGACAAACGGATCGGCGGCATCAGCGCGATTTCCTCGCGCAGCATTTCAGCGCCCCGCTTGGACATGTTCTTGAAGATTCTTTCCCGCTGGGCCTCATCCACCAGTTTGAGCGACCGCGCCAGATCTTCGGCGCTGATTTCCTTCATCAGCTCCTGCAGAGACTTGTCGTCGAGCTTCAGGACGTCGTCGAAATTGAACATGAAGTTGCGGATCTGCGACGCCAGCTCCGGATCCGAATCTTCCAGCGACGTCATGATGGCGTTTTCCGTCGAGCGGTTCATCCGGTTGAGAATGTCGGCGATGACCTGCGCGCCGCCCATCTGCATGTCGGAGGAATTGCCGAGGATCAATTCCTTTTCCAGCGTTTTGGCGACCTCTTCGATGAACTCGCGCGGCACACTCTTGAGCGTCGCCATCCTTTTGGTAATTTCGTACTGGATGGCGGGCGGAAAGTGCTCCAGCACCTGCGCCGCTTTTTCCGGCTTGAGATGCACCATGATGAGCGCAATGGTCTGCGGATGCTCCGCGCGTGTGAACTCGGCCATAACCTTGGGATCGATGTCGTGCAGTTTGTCGATGATCGGATTGTCGAAGGTGGCGTTGTCCACTTCACTGATGATGTCTTCCGCGTCCTTTTCGCCCAGCGCCCGGACCATCAGCTTTTTGGGCGCTCCCTCGCGGACGGAAATCATTCCCCCCAGTTCCTTGGCCATGGTGCAGAACTCTTTGGCGACGGCGTTGGCGGTTTCCGCCGGAATGTTGGAAATCCTGCTCATTTGCTTGCCCAGACGCCGGATTTCCGAAGGCCGCAGGTTTTGCATCACGGCCGCTGCCACTTCCTCGTCCAGCGACAGGAGCAAAATGGCCGCCTTTTCTTCACTCGTCATGATCTTCCCTCTTTTTTCCGAAGGAGAGCCCTTTTCATCATTTGATCCAGTTGCGCAGAATGTCGGCGAACTGCTTGGCATCCGTCCTGGCCATTTCGCCGGTGATTTCCGTTTCCGTCATGGGTCTTTCCGAGGCCGGCGAACGTCCGGACTGCCGGTCGTATGCCTCCAGGGCGGCGCCGGCGGGAAGGGAGGCCTGCGCCAGGGAAGACGGGGGCGCGGCGTTCATGACGCTTCTCAGAAGCGGGCGAAGAACAAAGAGCGCCAGCAGGGCGACAAGGGCGAAAATGCCCAGATACTTCAGAACCGGCGAGAAGGTTTCGACGGTTTCCTGCAGCGTGGCCTGCGGCGCTTCCTCCTCAACCGCCTTTCTGAAGGGCATGTTGGTCACCACGACCTGATCGCCGCGTTGCGCGTTGAATCCGGCCGATTTGCGCACCAGATCTTCCAGCGCCTCGATTTCCGTTTTGCTGAGCGCCTGGTATTCTTCTTCGTTTTTGTCGTTTTTTCTGTACTTGCCGTCCACCAGAACGGCAATGGACAGTTTTTTGGTTTCGCCGACCGGCATGACGGTCTTGCTCACCACTTTGTTGATTTCGTAATTGACGATCTCGTCGAGCTTTTCCTTTTTGGGCGTCTCCGAAACGGCGCCGGCGGGCGAAACCGCGTTTTCCTTTTCCGAGTTCCGCTGCGTGCTGCGGACAACCTGCGCTTCGGGATCGTAGCTTTCTTCCGTTTTCTCCATAATCCGGAAATCGAGCTCGGCGCTGACCCTTACTGCGGCCTTGCCCTGCCCCACGACATTTTCCAGCATGCTCTGAATGCGGCCGGCCAGGTCCTTTTCCATGTTCCGCTGAAAGTCGATCTGCTGCGCGGTCATTTTGGACAGTTTGCCGTCGTTTTGGCGGGCGCTGAGAATGGTTCCCCGCGCGTCCACGACCATCACGTCTTCCGGGTTCATTCCTTCAATGGAGCTGGCCACCAGATGCACGATGCCGTCGATCTGTCCCGGCCGCAGCGTCCGGCCCGGCTTGAGCCGCAGCGTGACGGAGGCCGTCGGCTTCTTCTGCCGGTCGGTAAACAGGGACTCCTTGGGCAAAGCGATATGCACGCGGCTGGACTGGATTTCTTCTAGGCCGTTGATGGTCCGCGCCAGTTCGCCCTGCAGCGCCCGCCGGTAATTCAACTGCTGTTCGAATTCCGTGGCGCCCAGCGTCTTCTGGTCGAAAATCTCGAATCCGACGCCGCCGCCCTGCGGCAATCCCGCGGCGGCCATTTCCATCCGCAGCTCGGAAACCTTCTCCTCCGGGACGGAAATCGCCCCGCCCGACGGCGAAATCCTGTAGGGAATCTTCTTTTCGCCAAGCCGGCTCACGATCGTCGCCGCGTCTTCATTGGAAAGATTGGAGAAGAGCACCCGGTACTCCACCTGGGCCGTGAGATACACGAGCAGCGCGATTAAGGCGACTGTGGCGGCGAGGACTCCGATGATGGCCGTCTTTTTGCCCGGGCCAAGCGAGGAAAAGCCGCTCCAGAGTTTGTTGACCGATTGATTCAGCGCATCCATAGCGTCGTTCTTTTAAGCTCCCCTACACCTGCATCCGCATGATTTCCTGGTAGGCATCCAGGATCTTGTTGCGCACCTGCATCATCACCTGAAACGAGATGCCCGCTTTTTCGAGCGCGATCATGGCTTCGTGAATGGATCCCGCATCTTCGAGCTGGACGCCCGCGATCGCCTTGTCCGCCTGCTTTTGAAGATCGTTGATGTCCGTAATGGCGTCTTTCAGAATCGCGCCGAAAGACGGGCCCTCTGTCGCCGGGGCGCCTTCGTCGCGCCTGGGCTCGGTCGGGGTTAACGGTTTGAGCGCGGCAATGGCGCTGCGAATCGTTACATCATCCGTCATGTTTTCCACTCCGTCCTTTTATTTTCCGATGTCCATGGCCTTGAGCGCCATGTTTTTCATGGCGTCAAACGCCGTCGCGTTGGCTTCGTAAGCCCGGCCGGCAGTGATCATCTCCGTCATTTCCTCAAGCAGATTGACGTTGGGAAAAGTGACAAATCCCTCCCCGTCCGCGTCCGGATGCGCCGGATCGTAAATTCTTTTGAAATCCTCCCGCGCGTCGGCGGCCGGCTCGGCCCGAACGGCGTTTACCGCCTGGGCGAGACTGCTGTCAAATCCCTTTTCCAGCGGTTCGGCGGCGAAAGCAATTTTCTGGCGCCGGTAGGGGCCTCCCTCCGGTGTGCTGGTTGTGGAAATGTTCGCGATATTGGCGGTCACCGCATCCATCTTCTTGCGCTGGGCGGAAAGACCGCTGCCGATAATCCGAAATGTCGTTAAAAAGTCCATTTACTTGGCCTCCGTGAGCACGTTGCGGATGCCTTTGAACTTGCGCGCCAGCAATTCCGCCGTTAAGTTGAACATCAGGTGGTTTTCCGCCAGATGCGTCATCTCGCCGTCCAGGTCCACCTTGTCGCCGGAGACGACCCGGGTGAAATCATTGCGGGAAATTTCGTCCGCCGCATTGGGAAAATGTTTCTCGTCTGTTCGGGCCAGCGGAATCCGGCCGGCCGGATTTTTTTTCAATTCTTGCTTGAACACATAATCGAACGGACGGTAATCAGGCGTATCGATGTTGGCGATATTTGAGGTAATCACCTTGTTGCGCTCCGAACGATAGTCCATCATTGCGCCCAGCAGATTAAAAGTTTTTCCGAATAATCTTTCCATTCGCTCCTCCTCGGTCGTGCGTAAATTTGCAAATGCCGTACCAGTGTCTTCTTCAATCTCCTGCCGCATCCTTGACGCCGTACTCGTTGAGCTTGTTGCGCATGGTGCGGACGCTGATGCCGAGTATTTTCGACGCCTTGGTTTTATTGCCGTTGACCTTTTGCAGCGTGTCAAAAATCATGTTTTTTTCCATTTCGTAGAGCGTGGCGACTGAACAATCGTCAATTTCCTGACAAGGGGCATCATCGTCCGCCGCCCCCTGATTTCCTTCTCGGAAGGTCGATTGCGCCTGATCCAGAAAAAGATGCTCCGGGGCGATTTGGCCGCCCGGGCAAATCAGCACCGCCCTTTCCATGACATTTTCCAGCTCCCGCACGTTCCCCGGCCAGGCATAGCGCGCCAGAACCTCTTTGGCTTCCGGCGCGAGGTCCGGCTCCTTCTTTTCGTTCACCGCGCTGTACTTCCGGATGAAATGCCGGGCCAGAAGCAGCACGTCTCCGTTTCTTTCCCGAAGCGGCGGCACCATTACCGGAATAACGTTCAGGCGGTAGTAAAGATCGGCGCGGAACGTTTTTTCCCGGATGCGCTCGCGGAGATCCGCGTTCGTGGTCGCGATGAGACGGACGTCGACGGGAACCGGCGTTTTTCCGCCCAGCCGATCGATTTCCGCTTCCTGAATGACGCGCAGCAGCTTGGCCTGCAGGGTGACATCCATTTCCGATATTTCATCGAGCAGCAGCGTGCCGCCGTCCGCCAGTTCGAACTTGCCCGGCTTTCGCATCACGGCCCCCGTAAAGGCCCCTTTTTCATAGCCGAACATCTCGCTTTCGAGCAGCTGGGCGGGAATGGCCGCACAGTTCACGGCCACGAACGGCATCTTCCGCCGGTTGCTGTGGCGATAGACAAACCGGGCGAAGAGCTCCTTGCCCGTGCCGCTTTCTCCCTGAATGAGAATGCTGGAGCGGCTGGCGGCCACGTTCTTGAGCAGCGAAAGGAGTGCGGTGATTTTTTCATCCTGCGTGATGATTTCCCGCTGCGCGCCGTCCGACGCGGATTTTTTCTCTCCGTCCTCCTCCTCTTTTATTTCGACTCCGGCCGCCAGAACGTTGCGGACGGCAAATTCGAGATCGTCAAGCGAAAAGGGCTTCATGATGAATTCCGCGGCGCCCTCTTTCATGGCTTCCACGGCGGTGTTGACCGTTCCGTAAGCCGTAATCAAAATGACCGGCGTCCGCGGCGACATTCTTTTTACGCCCCGCAGAACATCCATGCCGCTCATTTTGGGCATGCGCATGTCCGTCACGACGCCGGCAAAGCTCCCGTTTGAAAACCGGGCCAACGCATCCGCTCCGTTTTCAGCCGTCTCCACGTCGTAGCCGCAGCTTGTGAGGGATTCGTAAAGCGCCGCCCGCATGGAAGCGTCGTCATCGACAATCAGCAGTTTTTCCGCATTTCCCATTTCCTTTTGCTCCTGTGTGCTTATGCCGCCGGGCAGGCCGGCAGACCGATGTTGACCGCCACGCCGCCACCCGGCGCGTTTTCCACGGAAATCGACCCTTGATGTTCACTGACAATATTGTGCGCAATCGCAAGCCCCAGTCCCGACCCGCCTTCCCGGGTGCTGTAAAAGGGATCGAAGATCCGGGAAAGTTCCGACGGGGAAATTCCCGGCCCCGTATCCCGGAAAATAATCTCGGCGTAGCGATCCCGCGGACTAAGCAGGCTCTTGGGCGAAAGCCGCGTCGATATGTCAAGCCGGCCGCCTTCCGGCATGGCCTGCTGCGCGTTGAGAATGACGTTCCAGAAGACCTGTTTGATGAGCTCGGCGTCGGCCGCAATGAAAATGTCTTCGGCCGCGAAATGCACGCAGACCTCGACTCCCGTCCGTCCGATAATCTGGCCGGTAAAATCCATCACCTCCCGCAAAAGCCCGTGCAGAAAGACGTGTTTCAGACGCGGCGACGGCCGCCTTGTGAACAAAAGCAAATTGGAGATCTTGTTGTCCACATTCTTGACGCACGAGATGATCTGCGCGGCGCGTTCCCGATCCTTCTTGTCTTTCAGGTCCTTCTGCAACAGCGACGCGAAAAGCTCGATGCTCCCCAGGGGATTGCGCACCTCGTGGGCGATGTTGGCCGCCATTTCCCCCATGGCTGCAAATTTTTCCGTCCGGACGGCCATCGCTTCGAGCTTTTCAACGCGGGTGATATCCCGGAGCGCAAAGACATGGCCGAGAACGGCGCCCTGGGGCGACAGAAAGGGAGAACCGAAAATCTCCAGTGTCCGATCGCCGGTTTTGACCTTGTGTCCTGATTCTCCCCGGAAATACTCCGCCGGGTTGATCGTCTGCCAGCCGTCTGCGCCGCTTTGCGCAAACAGGGCGCTGATCGGCTTTCCGAGAACATCGGCGGCTTTAACGCCGGTGAAAATCTCCGCGCAGGAATTGAGGCGCGTGATCTTTCCTCCCGGATCGGTGACAATGACGCCGTTGATAAGACTTTCAAGAATATTCTGCACGTCGGTGCGGGCCTGTTCTTTTTCCGCAATGGTCTTCAGAAGCTCGGCATTTTTGTCTTCCAGTTCCCGGTTCAGCCGCGCGAAGCGCTCCTCCAGGCGCGCGTATGCCAGCTTGAGTTCGGATGTGGCCCTGGTAAAGTTTTCAAAAGACTGCTGAAGCAAACTTAAATCCTGCATATCCACCTTCGTTCAGCGAAGCATCAGCTCGCCGTATTTGTTCCACCATTCGTGATCCGCCATCGAAAAGTCGGCGACCTGGGACCAGAATCCTCCGGCGCCGTCTTCCGTTTTCAGCCGGGCGAAGATATTCTGCGCCTGCTCGTCGCGGTTCATTTTCAGATACGCCTGCCCCATCAAAAACAGGGACCAGCGTTTCAACTCCGGATCGGGCGTGGCGGCCAGCGCCTGGGCGTACATGTGGAGGCCGCCGGCCGGATTGTCGTTCTTCAGATACAGATCGCCGATTTCCTTGTAGGCCAGC
>DBPV01000042.1:71667-83226 GCA_002304995.1 Syntrophaceae bacterium UBA1411 | reverse complement strand
CTGCTGCCTCCCGTAGGAGTCTGGACCGTGTCTCAGTTCCAGTGTGGCTGATCATCCTCTCAGACCAGCTAACCATCGTCGCCTTGGTAGGCCATTACCCTACCAACTAGCTAATGGTACGCGGACTCATCCTTCAGCAAAAGCTTGTAAACAGAGGCCATCTTTGACTACACAACAGTAGTTGTGCAGTATTATCCGGTATTAGCGCACCTTTCGGTACGTTATTCCGAACTCAAGGGCAGATTATCCACGCATTACTCACCCGTGCGCCACTTTACNNCCGAAGCCGACTTTCTCGTACGACTTGCATGTGTTAGGCACGCCGCCAGCGTTAGTTCTGAGCCAGGATCAAACTCTCCAGTTTTAATCCTGTAAAGGAAGATTGCTCTTCCTTATGAACTCGCTTGAAATTTCAAATTAATGAATAGGACCCACAAATATCTTTTCCCACTATTCAATTTCCAAAGAGCCTTTGTGAAACGAGCTGTGACATTTAAATCAATTCGATTTTTTTGTCAAGCTTAATTTTCAAATTTCTTAATTTCGCCAGCTTCGAGGAATCATCCGACAACTTCGAGTTCTACCATCGGTGAACATGTTGAAAACTTCAACTGCCTGCTTGCACATCTCTGACGAACAGAAGTGAGCTTCTACTCCCTCTCTTTAAAACTGTCAAGAAAAAATTATTTAAATTCTGAAAAAAAATGCACGCAATTTTATTGTCTCGTATTTCCGGACAGTTACATGCGCCATTCCCCTTGCAAATCCTTAAGCAAAAGCGGCCTTGCGGACAAAATCCACGCGCATTTGGAGGGTGCGCATCACCCCGTTCCTGCCGCTGCAACACCGCAACAAAAGAAGGCTTATCAAACCGTCTTCTGCCGCTGCAGAAGACCGGACGTGGCGCCCGAATCATTGTTCTGCTTGCACACTGCCCCGCTCCTTCCGATCCCTTCAAAAAAAGCCCCCGGAGGCCTCTCCGGGGGCTTGTAATTCATCCCTGTGACGTCTCCGGTACCTGAACACCGGAAAGACGTTGTTATTGGAGCAGAGCGCCCGTGAAGATATCCTCAAAGCATTCGTTAACGGTCGTTTCGCCCGAAAGAATATAATCCAGATAGCCGGTAAGGTGTTTCAGTTCGGTGCCCAGATAGAATTTATCGGACAGGACTTTGCCCAAGTAGAAAGCAACCTCGGTGTTGTCCTTGGCCAGCGCCGCCACTTTCTCTCCCGCGCTGTCGCCGGCAATGGCCTTAAGCTTCGGAACAGCGACAGTCATGGACCACAAATGCATCCAGGCATGGGCAACCATCCGCATGGCCTGCTGGAGCGGCTGGGCAATAGCCAGAATGTCGAGAATCTTTTTCTGGTCTCTCAATCCGGCCAATTTTGCCACGGTGGCGTCCATGGCGTCGATGGCGTTTTTCATTGCCGCGATATATTTGTCTTCAACGATCCCTTTGGCCTTTTCGCAGGTCTCGGCGATTCTCTTTTTGAAGACCTTGAAATTGAACATATCGGGATTCATAAGCAGCTTGCGCATGGCCAGATCCATCGACTGAATGCCGTTGGTTCCTTCGTAGATGGCGAGAATCTTGCAGTCGCGGGCCAGCTGTTCCACCGGGTATTCCGAGCAGTAGCCGTAGCCGCCGTAAATCTGCATCGCTTCGGAGGTCACCAGCCAGGCCAGATCGGAGTTGCCGGCCTTGCACAGCGGAATCAGGAAATCCAGAAGCGCTGCGGCCTCCTTGCCTTCATCCGTTCCCTTCTTCACATGAGCCATATCGGCACAGTAAGCGGCCAGCTGCGTCAGCATTCTCATGGCTTCAACCTGCGCTTTCATCCAGATGAGCATTCTTTTCACATCCGGGTGCTTGATGATCGGCACGGAGGTAAAATCGCCCTTCTTGGCGGGATCCTGGCCCTGGAGGCGGTTTTTCGCGTAGGTGACGGCGTGCATGTAAGCGGAGCTGGCGGTTCCCAGCGCCTGCTGGGAAACGTCAAGACGCGCCTCGTTCATCATCTGGAACATGATTTTCATGCCCTGGCGTTCCTGGCCTAAAAGCCATCCGATGCACTGGTCGTTGTCGCCGAAAGAGAGCGAACAGGTGGCCGAACCCTTGATGCCCATTTTATGTTCAATGCCGGTGGTCGTCACGTCGTTGCGCTTCCCGATGGATCCGTCCGGATTCACAAAAAACTTCGGAACGATGAAAATAGAGATGCCGGGAGTTCCGGGAGGATCTCCGTCGATTCTAGCCAGTACGGGATGAATGATGTTTTCATACAAATCATTGTCGCCGGCGGTGATGAAAATTTTCTGGCCGGTGATTTTATACGTGCCGTCGGCCTGCTTGACGGCGCGGGTTTTCAGCGCCCCGACGTCGGAGCCGGCGCCCGGTTCGGTGAGGCACATCGTGCCGCCCCACTGCCCCGAAACCATTTTCTCCACGTATATCTTTTTGAGTTCGTCGGAGCCGTGGTTGATGATCAGATTGCAGGCGCCGACTTTCAGTGTATCGTAAGACCCGAAAGCCACGCTGGCCGCGAAGATGTAATCCATCACGGCGCGGTAAATGGTTTCGGGCATGCCTGTGCCGCCGAACTCAGGACCGTTGCTCAAACCCGAGAAACCGGCTTCCCGGTAGTTGTTCATGGCCTTGTGATAGGATTCAGGCAACTTCACGGTTTTGGTGGCCGGGTCATACTGAGCGCCGATTTTGTCGACTTCGGCATTGGCCGGATAAATCTGCTCCATCGCGATCTGCTCCGCCAACTCCAGTGTCGCCTCGTAAGTATCCCGGTCAAAATCTGCAAATTTCTCGTACTGGTTGAGTTTGTCCGCTTCCAATACTTCAAACAGAACAAATCTCTGGTCTCGTACATCAAGTAACGGATTTAATGCCATCTTTCCACTCCTTAGTTTATTTTTCCCAGGCGTCGCTTGTACCGCCCGCTTGACACAATAATTATCCAACAGTTGGTTGCCGTGTTTTTGCTGTCTAGCATACTTGCCGAGAAAAGTCATCATCTCTATGACTGCCGGTTTTTAAAAATTTCCCCCCCTGTTTTTCGGGGCAGCCGGAACGCATACCGCCGGTCGCTTGCGGGAGGAAAACTTTTATCATATCGGAAGCTTTCCGCCGTCGGCCCGTTCATTGCCCCAACCGGCGGCAGAATCCGATGAAGCAGGCTGCTGCTGTCTGATCTTTATTTAATGATGTCAAATGGTTTCCCGGCCGGCAGGAGATGCGGCAGAATTTTGTGCTAATTTATTCTTTGTAAAACGCTCAAGAAGTGCTATAACAATGCCGCGGTTACATCAGACATGAAGTCCTTTAAGTTTTTACGCAGGGAAAACCACAGGCTCAACACTCTTGTAATCAAATATGTTTCTTTGTCCACCTTCGGGTGGTGAAGATGTTGAGTGATGAAATATGAATATCAAGTATCTTTTTGAACCTCGTTCAATTGCAGTTGTGGGGGCGTCAAGGGATAAAGGCAAAATCGGTTATGCTGTTTTGAACAATATCCAATCCGGCAGGTTCTCCGGAAAGATCTACCCGGTCAACCCAGCCGGAGGCGACGTCCTCGGAATTCCATCCTACAAAAACATCACGGACATAGAAGACGACATCGATGTCGCCTGTATTACCATCCCGGCCAAGTACGTCTTTGATTCGGTCAGGCAATGCGCCGACAGAGGCGTCAAATACGGCATCATTATCACGTCCGGCTTCTCGGAAATCGGAAATCTGCGGGAAGAGAGGAAAATTGCGGAGTATGCCAATGAAAGAGGCATGCGCATTCTGGGGCCGAATGTCTTCGGCGTTTATTCCGCAGCATCTCATCTCAACGCGACTTTCGTTTCGGGAAACATTCCGGCCGGCCATCTGGGCATGATCACCCAGAGCGGGGCTTTGGGATTGACCTTGATCGGGCAGGCGACCATCGAAAACATCGGCATGTCCACCATTGTCTCGGTCGGCAACAAATCCGATCTCGATGAATCCGATCTTCTGGAGTACATCGTCCGCGACGATTCCACCCGGGTCGTCCTGATGTACATCGAAGGCGTGCGCGACGGTGAAAAATTCATCCGGGCCATCCGGCAGACGACCCGCCGGAAACCTGTCGTCATCATCAAATCCGGCCGTTCGGAAAAAGGCAGCCGGGCGGCGGCGTCCCATACGGGATCGCTGGCCGGATCGGATGAAGTCTTCGACGATCTGATCCGGCAGTGCGGCGCGCTGCGGGCGGAAAACCTGAAAGAAGCCTTCAACTGGGCGACGGTTCTGGCCAACAATCCTCTGCCCAAGGGCGACAACACGGTCATTATCACGAACGGCGGCGGCGCCGGCGTGATGGCGACGGACGCCTGCGAAAAATTCGGCGTCACGCTTTATGATGATCCGGAAAGGCTGAAAACCATCTTCGCCAAATCCGTCCCTCCCTTCGGATCGACGAAAAATCCGGTCGACCTGACCGGCTCGGCGGGAGGCAAAGAATATCTGGACGCCTTCGATGCCGCCGTCGCCGAGGACAACATCGATTCCATCGTCGGCATTTTCTGCGAAACGGCGATTATGAGCGCAGAGTTTCTGGAAACGGCCATTGCCGGCGCCTATGCCAAGATCAAAGCCAGCGGGAAGCTGATCGTCTTCTCGCTCATGGGCGGCCAGGCGACGGCGGATTACGTCACCGCGGCGCGCAAAAGACAGATTCCCGTCTCGGACGAAGTCTACGATTCCGTGTCAACGCTGGGCGCGGCCTACCGGTACAAAACGTATCTGGACGACCGAAGCGAAGCCGACGGTTTGGCTCCCGAGCCGGATTTCAACGCGGCGGCCATCACGGCGATCACGGCAAGCGCCAGACAGCAGGGCCGGCATTTTCTGCTCGCCCCTGAAGCGCAGAAAGTCATGGACATTGCCGGTATCCGCATTCCGAAAAGCCGGCCGGCCAGAAACATCAAAGAAGCCGTCGCCGCAGCCAACGCCATCGGCTATCCGGTCGTCATGAAAGTGGTGTCCAGAGACATCATCCACAAGAGCGACGCCGGCGGTATTGCGCTTGACCTCGAAAACGACAAAGAGGTCATCGACGCTTACGGCGCCATCATGGAGAGCTGCCGGGTCTACGCCCCGTCCGCCGTCATTGAAGGCGTCGACATTTCGGAGATGGTCGGCGAGGGCACCGAACTCATCGTCGGCGCGCGCGTCGACCGCATTTTCGGGCCGATCGTGATGATCGGACTGGGGGGGATTTACGTGGAAGTCATGAAGGACGTTTCCTTCCGGGCATTTCCCCTGGACAAAACGGAAATTCTCCGGATGATCAAAGAAATTCGTTCCTATCCGCTGCTTTTGGGTGTACGGGGAGAGCAGAGGAAGGATATAGAGGATGTCATCCAGACGATCATGAAACTGGGAATGATTATCCGCGCCTGTCCCGACATTTCAGACATCGAAATCAATCCGCTGGTCGTTTATGAGCAGGGATCGGGCGCCAAGGCGGTGGATGTCCGCATCATTCTTAAAAAAGAGTGACGGGATGGATCCGGTAGAAACAAATCGATGAAATATCAACAGAGGTGAATCACATGGAGCGATTAATTATTTCCTCCTTAAGACAAAGCGCCGGGAAAACCAGCCTGATCATCGGACTGGCGAAGGCATTAGGCATGAAATTGGGATATATGAAACCTTTCGGTGAACGGTTTCTTTACAAGAAAAAGAGACTCTGGGACTATGATGCAGCCCTGATCTCCCGGATCTTCGACCTCGAAGACGGTCCGGAAGAACTGAGCATCGGCTTTCATCATCTCCAGATGTTTTATTCGCTGGACAAAAAAGCGACCAAGGAAAAATTACTGGAAACCTTCCAGCGCGTGAGCGAGGACAAGGAAATTGTTTTTGTAGAGGCCGGAAAGGATTTTTCTTTCGGCACGTCCGTGCATCTCGACGCCCAGACCCTGGCAACGGATCTGGACGGACAGATGATCTTCGTCATCAGCGGCGATGAAAACACGGTGGCCGACGATATCGGCTTTCTGGCGAACCGGCTGCCTCTCGACCGGGAGCATTTCAAGGGCGTGGTCATCAACAAAGTCATGAACGTGAGTGATTTTACCGACAGCTATCTGCCGATTATCGAGAAAATGGGACTTCCCCTTCTGGGCGTCATTCCCTATTGCCCGGAACTGACGTACCTGACCGTCGAATTTCTCGCGAACCGGATTCTCGCCAAGGTCCTGACCGGAGAGTCGGCGCTGCACCGTCAGATCCGGGATATCGTGGTCGGCTCCATCGGCACCGAAGCGGCCATTCAAAACGGCCTGTTCGACGACCGCCATAAAGCCCTGATCGTCAGCGGAGACCGCAGCGACATGATTTTAAGCGCCATTGAATCCGGCATCGCCACCGTCGTCCTGACCAACAACATCGTCCCGTCTTCGGCCACCATCTCCAGGGCCGAAGCCATGGGCGTTCCGCTGCTGCTGGTTCCGACCGATACGCATGCGACGGCCCGGCAGGTCGACAGTATCGAAGCCTTGCCCACAGTCAACGACACGGGGAAAATCGCCGTCATTGAAAAAATGGTCCGTAACTACATTGATCTTCAGCGCATCACCGGAACAAAGCCGTGAAAAAGCAGGCCCCGTGATGGGGAGCGGCAGCCGGAGAAGCGACGACAGCGGAAACCATACGGAAACGCCTGGAGTCTCCCTGCGTTTTGCCTCGGTGAACGTCCGCGCTTCAGTTCCGCTTCTGCTGCGAAGAAGATCCGGCTTAACGGCCCGGCGACAGACGTCTTCGTCTCTAAACAGTAATGAAGGATTCGCCCCATGAACGATTATTCGCTCGAATACTGGAAAAGCAAATATCCTGAGAAGTTTGCCGACGAAGATGATATTTTCCGGCACATTCACCGGGGAGGAACGATTTTTGTCAGTTCCGCCTGCGCGGAGCCCCAGTATCTTCTGAAACAGATGGTCGCCTACGCCGAAGCCAAATCAAGAACCATTTTCGACGCAGAGATCATTCACATGAACTCCCTGGGCATCGCTCCCTACACGGGGGTGAAGTACAAAAGGCACTTCCGGCACAACTCGTTTTTTATCAGCAACGCCACCCGCGCCGCTGTCAATGAAGGCCGGGCCGATTACACGCCCATCTCCTGGTCTCAGGCCCCGGATTTGTTCAACCGGGGCCTGATGAAAGTCGACGTCGCCCTGATCCAGACGTCGCCGCCGGATGAACACGGATTTTTAAGCCTCGGCATCAGCGTGGATATCGGCCCCGCCGCGCTGGAGAACGCCTCCTGTGTCATCGCCCAGATGAATGCCCACATGCCCCGCGTCCACGGCAATGCGTTTGTCAGCATCGACAAAATCGACTACATTATTCCTCACGACGAACCGCTCCTGGAATATGCGCCGGCCTCCGACACGGAAGTCGTACAGCGGATCGGAAAATATATCGCGAGGCTGGTCGAGGACGGCGATACCATCCAGGCGGGCTACGGCAAGATCCCCAACGCGATCCTGCCGCAGCTGTCCGAGAAAAAGCACCTCGGCGTCCACACAGAGTTCTTCGGCGACGGTCTTGTGGACCTGATCCGCAAGGGCGTAGTGGACAACACCCGCAAAACGATCAACCGCAACAAAACCATCGCTTCGTTCTGCATGGGCCACCGGGACACCTACGAATTCATCAACAATAATCCCAGTATCGCCTTCAGGCCCATCGATTACACAAACAACCTGCTGATTATCGCGCAGCATGACAACATGGTCGCCATCAACAGCGCCCTCGAAATCGATCTCACGGGACAATCAACGGCGACATCGATCGGCCGGACCTTTTACAGCGGCGTCGGGGGACACAACGATTTCATGCGTGGCGCCGCGCTTTCCCGCAACGGCAAGCCCATCCTGGCCCTGCAATCGACGGCGGCCGGAGGAACGGTGTCGCGGATTACCCCGTCCTTGAGCTACGGCGCCGGGGCGTCGCTGACGCGCAGCGACGTTTATTACGTCGTTACTGAATACGGCATCGCGTACCTCCACGGCAAAAACATCCGGGAACGCGCCATGGAGCTGATTTCCATTGCCCATCCGAAATTCCGCGCCTGGCTGATTGAAGAAGCGAAAAAGGCCAATCTTATTTACAGCGACCAGGCTTACATTCCGGGAGAAAAAGGAAAGTACCCGGAAGAGCTGGAAACGTATCGTACGCTTCCGTCCGGCACGCGCGTTTTCTTCCGCCCCATCAAAATCAGCGACGAGCAGCGCCTGCAGGATTTCCTCTATTCCCTGTCCGACAACAGCCTCTACCGCCGCTTCATTTCCAAGCGCAAGGACCTGCCCCACGAACGGATTCAGGAATTTGTCGTCATTGATTACACCAAAGAAACGGCCATCGCGGCGATCATCGGCGACGAAAAAACGCAGAAAATTGTCGGCATGGGGCGGTATTTCATCGATGAAAGCAGGCACGTCGCTGAAGTCGCTTTTGTGGTGCGCGACGATCACGTCAACCGGGGCATCGGCACGGAACTGCTCTCGTATCTGACGTATCTGGCAAAAAGGCAGGGGCTTTTGGGCTTCACCGCCGACGTTCTGGCGGAGAACCACCCCATGCTTCATGTCTTTGAAAAGGGCGGCTTCGATATTGTGAAGCGCAATGACGCCGGCGTCTACAATCTGACAATGACGTTCAAAAAATGATCTTTTTTCAAAGCGACTCATCTTCCCGATATTTCTCCGAAATGACTTTAAACTTGACAAACGGGCATGACTGTGGTTTACGCAATGCCTTATTACTTCCAGGGGTTTGAATATGAAAAAGACATTGACCAATAAGTCCAATACCAAACGAAAGAGAACGCACGGTTTTCTGGTCCGCATGGCCACCAAAACCGGCCGCCAGGTGTTGAGCCGTCGCCGCGCCAAGGGCAGAAAACGCTTAACCGTATAATTATCCGGGACATTACCGTCCCTTCCGGATAGCGGGTTTCCATGAATGAAAGCACAAGCTTTCCGAAGAGCGGAAAAGGTCACTAACAAAAGCAGCTATCGGATTATTTACGAACAGGGGGTCAGAAGAAGTTCGCGTTTCTTTACCGTCATAATCTGCGGCAACTCGATGGGCGTCAGACGTCTGGGCATCACCGTCACCAAAAAAACGGGCAAGGCCGTTTTCCGCAATCGACTCAAAAGGCTCATTCGAGAATTCTTCCGCCGCAACAAGGACTTGTTTCCCGCGGGCCACGACACCGTCGTCATGACGAAAAAAAACATCCCGCCCCTTACTTACCAGGAAGCAGCCCGAGAATTGACCGAACTTTTCTCCCGCAAGACCGGCAGATAAAATATGCTCAGAAAAGCTTTGGTAAATTTCCTCGTTTTTCTCATTCGTCTCTACCAGGCCTGCATATCACCGTTCTTTTTTGCGCCCTGCTGCCGTTTTTCGCCGTCCTGTTCGCAGTACGCGATTGACGCTCTTCGCCTCTATGGACCGGCGAAGGGAATGTACCTGGGGGCAAAAAGAATTCTTCGCTGTCATCCCCTGCATCCCGGCGGCTATGATCCCGTCAAGTAAAACATGAAACTGGAGGTTCCCTCATGGACAAAAGGACCATTCTTGCTATCGTCCTGGCATTGGCCGTTCTGCTGATTTACCAGACCTTTTTCGTCAAACCGCAGGCGCCGCAAAAAGCCGCTGCCCCGCAGCAAAACGCCGAACAAGCCAAAAAGGAGACGGCGCCCGCGGCGGCTGTGCCCGCCGCCCGGGCCACCGCCCGACCGGTCACGGCCAAACCGGAAACGCCGCCCCGCGACATCACCGTGGAAGCCCCCCATTACACCGCTGTGTTTTCCACACGCGGCGCAGCCCTCAAATCTCTGAAACTCAAGGATTACTCCCAGGACTGCACCGAATGCGCCGACGACATCTGGCCGAAGTTAAAAGGAATTTTTACCGGTGCGCCGGCCGCTGCCGGACCGAAAACCCGGAACTTAGTTGAACTGGTCGACGTCCGTGAGGGCATGCCCTACCCGCTCGCCGTCACTTTTCCCGATTCCAGCGCCGATGTCGCCCCGGATGCGGTTTTCGAATCGAGCGCCGAAAAAGTGGATTTGACGCAAACGGGAGAAAAGCGGCAGCTGGTCTTCACCAAAACCTATGAAACGGTCAAAATCGAAAAGATCTATACGCTCGATCCGGCCGGCTACACCGTCACGCTCGACGTCCGGGTCCACAATCTTTCGGGCGCTCCGATCACCCAGATCCCCCGGATAAACTGGTACCAGTATGTCGATCCCCAGAAAACCGACGACAGCTACGGCCATGAAGGACCGGTGGTTTCCGTCGGCGGCAGCATCGAACGGCAGGAAGTCAAAAAGCTCAACAGTGAAACGCTCCTGGGCCCCAACGTCCTGTGGAGCGCCTTCGAAAGCAAATACTTCATCGCTTCCTTCATACCGGACAATCCCTCGCTCACCAATGTCGCGATGACGCGCGACCAAAACGACATGGTCGCTCTCGGCATGAAGGGCCGCAAGGAAGTGATTCCCGCCGGACAGAACAGCGTCTTTTCCTACTCGCTGTACATGGGTCCCAAACAGTACAATCTTCTGAAAGCCATCGGCGTCGGACTGGAAAACGCCATCGACTTCGGCTGGTTCAAATGGCTGGCGATTCCCTTCCTTTATATTCTCAATTTCCTCTACAGCTTCGTTCTGAATTACGGCATCGCGATCATCGTTCTGACCACGGTCGTCAAAATTATTTTCTGGCCGCTCGGCAACATGAGCTACAAGTCCATGAATGCAATGAAGAAGCTGCAGCCGAAAATCGAGGCGCTCAAGGAAAAATACAAAAACGACCAGTCCAAAATCGGCCAGGAAACCATGGCCCTGTACCGTGAACACAAGGTCAATCCGTTTTCCGGCTGCCTGCCGATTCTGATCCAGATTCCCGTATTCTTCGGGCTGTACAAGGCGCTCATGTATTCCATCGAGCTGCGCCACTCGCCGTTTTTCTTCTGGATTCAGGATTTGTCGGCCAAAGACCCCTACTACATCACGCCTATCCTGATGGGCGTGACACAGTTCGTCACACAGAAAATGACGCCCGCCATGGGCGATCCCATGCAGCAGAAAATCATGCTGCTCATGCCGGTGATCTTTACTTTCTTCTTCCTGAATTTCCCGGCGGGGCTCGTGATTTACTGGCTGTTCAATAACATTTTGCAGATCGGACAGCAGTTTTATATCAACAAGAAGCTGGCGTAATACCGCCGGCATACGGAGTTCGACATGAGTTCAAAGACACTGGAAATAGAAGAAAAAAACATCGACAACGCGATTGAAAAAGCCTGCCGGGAATTCGGCGTCACCCGCGCAAAACTGAATATCGAGATTATTTCCGAAGGATCCAACGGTTTTCTGGGCCTGGGAGCTAAAAAGGCCAAAATCCGCGCCTCGCTGCTTTCCTTCGACATGGATTTTACCCTGGACGAGACGCCCGCCATCCGGACGGAACCGAAACGAGA
>DBPV01000042.1:66814-71636 GCA_002304995.1 Syntrophaceae bacterium UBA1411 | reverse complement strand
CCAAACCGGAAGTCCGCATCGCCAAACCCGCTCCCGCCGCGCCGCGTCCCCCCCTGCCCGCCACCGATGTCCAGCCGGACCAGGCACAGGAAGCCGCGCCCCGGCCGCCGGCCCTTGTTCTGCCTCCCGTCAACGCCGTGCCGGCCACCAGCCCGGCGGCGCTCAAGGCCCGGGATCTGCTGGCGGGCCTGCTTTCCAAAATGACCTTTGAATGCCGGGTGACGGCGACCGAAACCGATGACACGATCATTCTCAGCATCGCCGGAGACGACAGCGGCCTTTTAATCGGACGGCGCGGACAGAACCTGGACGCGATTCAGTACCTGCTCAACAAGGCCGTCAACCGGTCCGACGCCGAGCGCAAGATGATCGTCGTGGATTCGGAAGAATACCGCAAGCGGCGCGAAGAATCCCTGCTGGAAATGGCCGAACGGATCCGCGAAAAAGTCAAAAAGACGCAAAAGCCTCTTTCGCTGGCCCACATGAACGCCCACGACCGTCGGATCATCCATCTGGCGCTGCAGGACGACGAAGCGCTCGTCACGAAAAGCCGCGGCGAAGGCGAATATCGGAAAGTCATCGTCCTGCCGGCCAAAAAAGGCAACGGCGCCCCCCGGAACAGAAGCCGGCAATAGTACTTGGTGAATGGTGAATGGTGACTAGTGGATGGTGGATGGTGGATGGCCGACAGCTCGCAGATCATAGCTCGCAGCTCGTAGATCGCAGCTGATGGCCCGGAGTTCTTTTCCTGTCACCCTTTGCCCATCGCCTTGGCCTTTGGCCTTGAACTATCTTCCCTGTTTCTTCAAGGTAATGTGTAAAACATGACGCAGACAGACACCATCGCCGCCGTCGCCACCCCGCCGGGTGCGGCGGGACTGGGACTCATCCGCGTGAGCGGTCCCGCGGCCGCCGAAATCGGACGCCGTCTTTTTCGCCCCGCGCGCAAAACCTGCCCCTGGCAAAGCCACCATCTGTACCACGGCGATCTCGTAACGGCGGACGGCAAAACCGTGCTCGACGAAGTGCTCGTGGCGCTGATGCGCCGGCCGCATTCATTTACCGGCGAGGACGTCCTGGAAATTTCCTGCCACGGCAATCCGCTGATCCTGGAAGCCGTTGTCGAACAGTGCCTGCAACTGGGCTGCCGTCCGGCGCACCCCGGAGAGTTTTCCCTGCGCGCATTTCTCAACGGCCGCATGGATCTGGCGCAGGCCGAAGCCGTCGCCGCCCTGATTTCCGCGCGCTCGGCCCGGGCTCGCCAAATCGGCCTGGCGCAGTTGAAGGGCGCGCTCGGCGATCGCCTCGGGGAAATCCGGTCGCTGCTCGTTGACGCTCTGGCCTCGCTCGACGCAACCATTGATTTTTCCGACGATGTCGGGGAGGAAGAAGCGCCCGCCGCGCCGCCGCAAATTGCCGAGGCTGAAGCGCGCATCGCCTCGCTTATCGCCACCTACCGCCAGGGCCGTCTTTCCACCGAAGGCATTTCCGCCGTCATCACCGGCAAGCCCAACGTGGGCAAATCCAGCCTGCTCAACAGCCTGGCCGGCCGGAAAAAAGCCATCGTCACGGATATCCCCGGCACGACCCGCGACCTGATCACCGATACGCTCACCTGGGACGGGCTTTGCGTCCATCTGACGGACACGGCGGGCATCCGTGATCCCCGGGACATCATTGAAAAAGAGGGAATCGACCGCGTCTGGGAGCTGCTTGAGGAGGCGGACGTCGTGATCGTCCTTCTCGACGGCAGCCGGCCGCTCACGGAGGAAGACCGGCTCATTGTGGAACAAAACCAATCCCGCGCGGACAAAATGCTTCTGGTCGTGAACAAATCCGATCTGCCCGCGGCCTGGAGCCCCGATGATCTGCCGGGCGTTGTCCCGCCCGGCAGCCGCGTTTTGCACATCTCGGCAAAATTCGGCGGCGGGCTCGACGACCTTCGCCGGACGGTTATTGATCGGGCGGGCGGACACGACGCAGCCGACGGTGAGGGCATCCTCGTCTCGCTGCGCCATAAACTGGCGCTGGAGAAAGCGCTGGCCGGTCTCACGGCGGCGCTGGACAATTTTCGCGCTGGCTCTTCGCCGGAATTCGCCGCTTTCGAGCTTCGCGAAGCGCTGGACGCCGTCGATGAAATAACCGGCCGGAAAATTCACGACGATGTCCTGGCCAGGATTTTCTCCGCTTTCTGCATCGGCAAGTAAATTGAAAAACCCCCTGCTTTGTGCTAGGGTCAGCAGCGTGCGGTAACCTCTCCGTTTTAACGGTCACCAAAAAAATCAGGGGGAGATCCATGAAAGCCGTTTCATCGTTTGTTTTGATACTTCTTGCCTGCTTCGCCCCTTTTGTCGCCTCCGTGGAGGCCAAATGCGTGGACGCCGGAGGAGAAGCGGCCATCATCAACGAGGACGTGCCGTCGGCGAAAATGGAAGCCGTCGCCCGCGCCAAGTGGGCGGCCGTTGAGCAGGTGGCCGGCACGGAAGTAAAGGCCGGCAGCTTCGTGCAGAACTTCACGCTGGTCGAAGATGTCATCAAGACACAGGCGGGCGGCGTGGTCAAAAGCTATCGCGTGCTGGGCGAAAGCGTCAAGGACGACATCCTGCAGGTCCGCATCAACGCCTGCGTGGAGACGTCCCAGGCCCGCGAAGCCGTCTCGCAGCTGGGACTGAACAACGCCATCGCTCTGTTCATTCCCGCCCGCAAACCGGGCCGCCACGGCGATGAGTTTGAAGAAACGAACATTCTATCCGAAACGCTGATCGCCAAGATTCTCGAACAGGGATACCGGGTGGTGGATGTCGCCCCGACCCGGGCCGTGGACGCGAGGGAAATCGAGCGCGCCGTGCGCTCCGGAAGCACATTCCCGCTGCGCAGCCTGATCTACAAATTTCTGTCCAACCTCATCATCATCGGAAAAGTCGACTACACCATTTCCACCCGCAAGGGCGAAGACATCGGCTACGGTCTGTCCATGCCGTTTAACAACGTCACGGTCCGGCTCAATTACCGCATTCTGGCCAAGAACAACAAAACCGGCCAGATCGAAATTCTCGCCACCGGCACAGAAGAGGCCCGGGCGCTGGCCAACTCGAAGGAAGACGCGGCGGCCAAGGCGATGCAGGAACTGGCGGAAAACCTGACGCCCGCACTCCTGGACAAGATCGGACAGTACATTCAGGGCAACACCCGCAGGGTCGCGCTGCGCGTCGAAGGCGTGCGCGATCTGGAAACGGTGCTGGAAGTCAAGGCGCTCCTGCAGAGCATCGTCTGGGTGTCCGCCGTGGAAGAAAAGGAAATGGGCAGCTTTGTGGTCAGCTATCCAGAAAACACACTGTACCTGGCCAACAGTATCCAACAGAAGGGAAACTTCAAACTGGTCAATTTTTCGCCTTATTCGCTGGTGCTGCAGTATACCGGCTCCGGCCAATGACGTCATCTTAGTCTTCAAGGAGGATACGATGAAAAAAGGTTTAGCTCTCAGCTTGATTCTGCTGATTCTGATTTGCGCTTTTGCCGCCTTCGCCCAGGAAAAACCGCGCATCGCCGTACTGCGTTTCTCCAACAGTACGCACGCCCCCTGGTGGTCGGGATCGACGGCGACGGAACTGCAGGACCTGCTCATCAATGAACTGGCCGCCACCAAAGCCTTCCGGATCATGGAACGGCGGGAACTCAAAGGAGCGCTCAGCGAACAGCAGTTGAGTGAATCGGGCCTGACGGATCCTTCCACAAGGCTCAAAACGGGCCGGATCAAGGGCGCGCAATATCTCGTCGCCGCCACGGTTTCCGCCTACGAAGAAAGCGGCGACGAGGGAGGCGGCGTCAATTTCCGCGGATTTTCTTTCGGCGGAGGCAAGAAGACGGCTTACATCGCCGTGGATCTGAAGGTCATTGACGCGGAGACGGCGGAAATCGTCGACACGCGCACCATCGAGGCCACCTCCACCTCCGGCGGCATGCGGGTCAGCGGCTCATCGGCCATCGTGCCCGGACTTTCCGGCTCGCTGGGCCGGCAGGCCAAAACCCCGACCGGCAAGGCCATCCGCGGCTGCATCATCGAAATTACCGACTACCTGGAGTGCTCCCTGGTTCTCAAAGACGAGGAGTGCCTGAAAAAATACTCCACCAAGGACACCCGGCGCAGAGACAGATCCAAATCCTCGATCCAGTTGGACGAATAAGGAGAAACCCTGATGAATCGTTCAAAACGCCGCCGCTGGTGCTGCTGCCTTCTGGGACTCGTGGCCCTCGGTTTGCCCGTTGTTTCCGGCTGCGCGACGAAAGTCCGCGTCAATATGCTTCAGCCCGCGCAGTACCATGAAGCCTCGCTCACCAAGGCCGTAGCGGTCCTGCCTTTTGCCGGTCCGGAAGGACGGGCCTTCGCCGCAGAGCTGGAAAGCGTGCTCGCGGGCATCGGCATCGACGACAAACCCTATTTCACGCTGGTGGACCGGGCCTCCATCGACAAGGTGGTAAGCGAAATGAAATTCTCGCAAAGCGGTCTGGTCGATGAAAAAACGGCCGTCAAGCTGGGCAAACTCGTCGGCGCGCATGGCATCTATACGGGCGTCGTCACCCGCAACACCTACGACGACAGCCCCTATTCGGAAAGGCGTCAAACCTGCACGTACTATGAACAGAAACGGGACAAGCAGGGAAATCTCTACCGCGGCGCCTGCCTGCAGTGGCGGTACTATCAGGTCCGCTGCGTCCGGCGCGTCGCAAACTTCTCCGTCACGCCCCGCCTGGTCGATGTCGCCACCGGCCGGGTGCTTTACTCGCGCAACCTTTCCGCCATGATCGATTCCGCCGGCTGCGA
>DBPV01000042.1:17826-66730 GCA_002304995.1 Syntrophaceae bacterium UBA1411 | reverse complement strand
CTGAAAAGCGGCCTGGAATACGCGGGAAAAGGCCGCATGGACAGCGCCTGCGAACTCTGGGGCCAGGCCAGCACGCTGGCCGCCAATTCCCACGCGCTCACGTATAATCTGGGCGTCTGCGCGGAAAGCCGCGGCGATCTCGACGCCGCTCTCGGACTCTACAGGCAGGCGGACCGCATTTTGGGCAAACCCGACGACGATATCACGCTTGCACTGAACCGCGTCAGCGAAGCAATCAAAAACCGCAGCAAGCTCAAGGAACAGCTGGGCGTCAAGTAACCCCGCCCCGCCGTTTCCCTAAAAAACGGGAGGGGATTGTTTACAAAATAAAACATCCGGAGCACAGACGGCCCGCAAACGGCCGCCTCCGGAGGAAATCCGTTTCCGGTGCGCCGGCCTTTTCGGCGCGCACTTCAGCAGAAAAAATTGCAGCATGCGACCGAATAATCCCCGGCTTGCGTTACGCCGGGCAATGAGGTAGGAAGAACGGGAAATCGGAGAAGCCGAACATTCCGGCTGTGATGTCGATCAAACGATCCGGATGGAATGCATGTTGAACTTCTTTTCCTTATTCACCCGTCCGCCCCGGCTGCACGGCCTGCCCTTCAAGCCGTATCGTATCTATTTTGCCCTGGACAGGCTGGCCTGCGGCGTGGACAACATCCATATCGACGTGCACGTCAGTCCGCAACTGCGCAATGTCCTCAAAAAAACCGCATCGCTGGTGCTCGTCAAGCACACCCACACGGACTATTATTTTCAGGATTACAAGCGAGACCTCTGCGAAAGCGAAAAGGACATTTTGCGCAATCTCTGCACGGAGATTCTGCAGCACGCCATCAACCGGGCGAAAACGGAAGCCGAGCCGCAGATCGACTACCTGGGGCAGGTCGCCCTGGCCAAAATGTTTCTCGAAGAAGTTCGCATTCAGTACAGAAATCTGGTGGAAAATTTCGAGCAGCGGATCCGGTCCTACCAGCTCTCCTCGCGGCAGGGCGACGTCGCGGGATTTCGCACGCGGGAAAAGCTGGCTGAAATCAAGCTCAACCAGAACCGCATTCTTCGGCAGGCGGGAAAGGAACTGTTCCAGATTTTAACGGAAGTTCAAATCCGCCACCTCCGGAATATCCGCGAAACGCATTTTTCCACCGGACAGATTCTTCCGGGCATCTTCTTCAACAATCCCGTGCTGCATACCGGCAGCACGTCGGACGATTTTTTCCTGATCGAGGAATACGTGCTGCTCGGCAAGCGTTCCCGGGATCCGGACAACTACAACAACGTCAAGCGAATCCTCTATGACCTCTTGGCCAGGACCGACCTCACCCGCGGCGCGGCCGAACCCGCGTCCGCGCCCGGACCCCGGGACCCGGCGCAAGGCGAAAAGGAGAGGATGTACGATCCCTGGATCATGGAAACCCGCAATATCGACATTCTGTTCGACGTGTTTGACGCCCAGAGCCGGCTGGAAGATGCGCGCAGCAGCGGAGAATCCGAGGAGCGCCTGCGCCAGATCGGCGAGGAGATCAAGACGCGCCAGTTTTTCCTCTCCTATTTTTACCGGGCCTTCAAAAAATCCGGCCTGATGAAAAAAATCATGGCCTCCTTTGAAATCAAGCCCATCTACGGGATTTACTGCCCGCCGATGGCACCCGGGCAGATCCGGGATTATCTGGTCGATTTCTGGTCGCGGCGGTCGATCAAACGGCAGCTCAAAAGGCGGAAATCCATCCAGGGCGGAGATTTTCCGCTGGCCCCGCTTCAGCAGGCCGTCCGCTGGATCAAGACCGCGCCGGTCAGCGAAAGAAAGAAGCACCTGCTGAATTTTCTCCGCCAGTTCGCGCGGTATCACCGGGATCTCTACAACGCCATGCTCCTCAACAACGCGATGGAAGCCATCCTGCTCGTCACCGACGAAAAGACACTGCAGCTGTCGCGGGGCAACCGGTCGCTTTACGAATTTCTCCTGCCCCAGGAATGCCTCACGGAAGAGGAAAAGCCGGTCAGCAATCACGTCATTCTCAAGGCGGACATCCGCGGTTCGATTCAGATCAATCACATCATGCGGACCCGCGGACTCAATCCGGCGTCGCACTTCAGCCTCAATTTCTTCGATCCGATTTCAGAAATTCTCTGGATTTACGACGCGTTTAAGGTTTTCATCGAGGGAGACGCCATTATCCTGGCGATTTTTGAAAACGAAAACACGCCGGAAGGGTGGTACAGCGTCGCGCGCGCCTGCGGCCTGGCCATCCGCATTCTGCAGATCGTCCAGCGCTACAACGTCAAAAACGAAGAAAACAACCTGCCGATCCTGGAACTGGGCATCGGCATTGCCGAGAGCGCCGGCCCTCCGTTTTATCTTTTCGACGGCGATTCGCGGATCATGATCTCGCCCGCCATCAACATGGCCGACCGCCTGTCGGCCTGCAATCGCAAGCTGCGCCGGCATTACGCCAACGAGGCGCTCCCCCACAATCTCTACGTGTTTAAAAACGCCCGGGAAGACGTCGACGACACCGTCGACGATGTCTCGCTGCGGTACAACGTCAACGGCATCGAGCTCAGCCAGGACAGCTTCGACAAACTGTCGCGCGAAATCAAATTGAAAAAAGTCGACTGCAAGGCGGGGCGCGGCGAAGGCGTTCAGTTTTACGCCGGCAAAGTGCCCCTCTTGAACGGCCACTTCCAGCAGCTCGTGATCCGGGAATCGCCCGTTTACGAAATCGATCCCGAGTCGTACGGGATCACCCGCCCCACTCTCCGAAAGTACTACGAAGTCTGCACCAGCCAGGAAATTTACGATTCGGTAAACGGCGGGTGAGGCTCAAAATCCCCGCCGGCCGGCTTTCCAATCACCATCGGCGGCGGCAGGCGGAGGAGTTCGTGCTGCGCCTGCAAAACAACTTCAATAGGAATCGTCGCCCCGGACCTTCCCCTTGAACAGGCGGTACACGAAAATCGTGTAGCCGAGCACGATCGGCATGCCGACCAGCGCGATCACGGCCATGATCTGGAGCGTGTACAGACCGGTCGAGCTGTTGTAGATCGTAAGACTGAGCGCCGGATCGTTGGACGCCCGGATCAGCGTGGGGAACTGCGCCGCGCCCGCCGCGAGAAACAGACCGGCGAAGGCGCATGACGATTCCCAAAACGGCGCGCGGTCGTTTTTCTTCTGCAGCGAAAAAGACAATCCGGCAAGCCCGGCCAGGGTCATGAGCAGGGCGGCCCAGAAGAACACATTTTGGAAAAGCCCGTCAAAGGCGCCGGCCATGACGATAAAATAGACGACGGCCGCCGCCGCGTTTATCCCCAGCAGGATTTTCGCAGCCCTAAACGCCCGCTCCTGCAGCGCGCCTTCCGTTTTTTTCACCGCCCAGGCGGCGCCCTGGAGCAAAACCGCAGCCAGTCCCGCAACGCCGAAGACGAGCGGTACGGGCCGCAGAAGCGTAAAAAAGCTTCCGTCGTACTCCATTCGGCCGGAAATCGGCACGCCGTATATCACATTGCCCAGAGCCACGCCGAACAGCAGCGCCGCCAGCGCGCTTCCGCCGGCCAGAGTTTTTTCCCAAAGCCCTGCGCGCGCGGAATCGTGAGCGCGGAATTCCATGGAAACCGCGCGGAAAATCAGCGCCAGGAGCACCAGCATCATCGCCGGATAGAAGCCGGAAAACGCCGTGGCATAAGCGTGCGGAAAGGCCGCAAACAGAGCGCCGCCGCCGGTGATCAGCCAAACTTCGTTGCCGTCCCAGACCGGGCCGATCGACGCCACCAGCGCGTCCTTGTCTTCCTTTGTCCGGCCCAGAAACGGCAGGAGCGTCGCGACGCCCAGATCGAATCCGTCCAGGAGCGCATAGCCCAGGAGCAGCCCAAAGATCAGCACAAACCACAGGACTTGAAATGTCTGGAGACTGTCCATGCTCACGCCCTCCCTCCCGGCGCCGGCTCCGGCCCTTTTTTCACGATCTTTAAAAACAGCAGCAGAAACATGACAAACAACAGCAGATACACCAGGAAAAACATCGTCAGGCTGAAGGCAAGCTCTCCGGCCGAGACGACAACCGACGCGCCGGCGGCGGTTTTCATGAGCCCGTAAATAATCCAGGGCTGGCGTCCGACCTCCGCGGTGATCCAGCCGGTTTCATGGGCGATGTGGGGCAGCGGAATGAGGAAGGGCAAAATCCAGAGAAACCATTTCGCCGTGTAAAGACGCCCCGTCCACAAAAGCAGCGCCCCCAGAAGCCCGACGCCGATGAAGGCCATGCCCAGCGTCACCATGATGTGGTACGATTGAAAAACCAGATTGAGCGGCGGCCACTGGTCCTTTTCCACTTCTTTCAAACCCTGAATTTCCGAGTTGAAGTCGAAGTTGTATAAAAAGCTCAGTCCGCCGGGAAGCGAAAGCCCGTAAGTCTTTTCGGCGGCTTCATCCACGTATCCGAAAACAAAGATGTCCGCGCCGCGGGTGGTCTGGAAATGCCCTTCCATGGCCGCCGCCTTCACCGGCTGCGTGTCGATCACCTGAATGGCGTGCGCATGGGCCGCGCCCAGCTGCAGAAGCGGCGTGATCGCGAAGAGAACAATGCCCATTTTCAGCATCGCCCGGGCGGTTTCGCCGTGCAGACCCTTGCGGACGTAATAGGCGGCGATGCCGGAAACCATCACCGCGGAAGTCACCCAGGAGGCGAGGACCGTGTGCGCCAGCCGGACTCCGGTGGACGGATTGAAAACCGCTGCGGAAAAATCGCGAAGCAGGATTTTCCCGCCGGCCGTGATTTCATAGCCGGCGGGCGTCTGCATCCAGGAATTGGCGACGATGATCCAGAAGGCCGAGAGGTGTCCGCCGATAAAGACAAGCAGCGCCGAGACCCAGTAAACACGGGGCGATACCCTTTTCCGGCCGAAAATCAAAACGCCTACAAAAACGGACTCCAGGAAGAAAGCCAGAATGCCTTCGGCCGCCAGGAGCGGCCCGAAGATGTCTCCGACCGTGCGGGAATAGGAAGACCAGTTGGTACCGAAGGAAAATTCCATGACGATGCCGGTGGCCGCGCCGACGACGAAGATGAGCGCCAGGAGCCGGGCGAGATAGTCCGTGATCCGGCGGTAAACATCGTCTTTTTTGATCAGGTGGAGGGTCTCCGAAAGCAGGATGACTCCCGCGGTGCCGAGCGTCATCATCGGAAAGAGAATGTGAAACCCTATGGTAAAGGCAAACTGAATCCGGGCCAGAAGCAACGCTTCCATAACCGCCTCCCTTCAGGCTGAAGTATCGTCAGACTATAGAAAGCCGGGGACTTTTTCAATCATTAAAATGACCGGTCCCGGCGGGCACTGATCAAAATGAACGGGTCATCTTGCGCAAAAGACAGACGGAGGGGAAAACGTCCTCAGGCGGCAATCCCTTTGCAGTCGGGATCCTGCGCGGTTCTTTACCGCCGGGCACGGCTTTTGCTTTGTTTTGCTTGACAGAAGCCTTAACTTTTATTAACCCATAAGCGGACGTTTCGGCCGCGTCTCTTCATTGCATTCTCCGGCCGCTGCAATCAAACAGGGATGGGCAAAATGGAAAATCTCGTCAGATGCAAAGCCTGTGGATTTATCGCCCGGCAGAGTAAGATCAAAGACGTCTGCCCGGCCTGCGGCGTTCCCGCCAAAATGTTTGAACCCTACAAGCATCCTGTATCCCTCAAAAGGCGGAGGATCCTGGATCTGCACACGCATCCGGTGCTGGTTCATTTTCCGCAGGCCTTCGCCCTCACGCTGCTTTTGCTGGCCTTGGCGGCTTTCTTTGCTTCCGGGAGCCTGGCAGCGGCGATTTACGCAACCATCACCGTCCTGTCGGTTCTGCTGCCGTTTTTCGTGCTCGCGGCTGTCGCCACCGGTCTTCTGGACGGTAAACTGCGATTTCGCAAAGTCACCACGCCGCTCCTGAAAAAGAAACTGCTCCTGAGTCTGATCTTTTTCGCCGGCGCCGTTGCGCTGGCCTTTCTCGCCCTCGCGGGCGATCTGACAAGCCTGCCTGCGCATCTGTGCGCGCTTTTGCTTGCCCTTGTCGTCTCGATCTGCGGCGGCCTTCTGGGCCTGATCGGCGGGAAACTTCTGGACGCCAAATTCCCCGGCTAACCGACCGGCCGAGAAATAAACACAAGGAGGGGGAAGAAATGGAAAGCAATCGCCCGCGGACCTGGTGGTTTTTTCAGGCTTTGATTCTTGTTTTTTTCGGACTGGCGCTGGCGCAGCCGGCCCAGGCCACGCCGCCGGAAGATATCCAATTAAAATATAATCCGGCCACACAGACGCTGTCGGTCACCATCACGCATGACACGATGCTGAAAGGGTCCCACCACGTCAAAGTCGTCAGAATCCAGAAAAACGGATCCGTGGTGAGCATCAACACATACGGCTCCCAGCCGACGGGAAAAACCTTCACCTACGACTATAAAATCCCCGCGATCGAGGAAGACACGTTCGTGGCGACGGCCACCTGCAACATGTACGGCAGCAAAACCTCGCCCATGTTGACGGTAATGCCGTAAATTTTCCTTGGGAGAAGAAAAGATGAAGAAAGTCATTGCGACACTGCTGGTGCTTTGCTGCTGCCTGGCGGCAGACGGACTCTTTAAGCCGGGGGCCGCCCTGGCCGATTCGCCCGAAGCTCTCGCCCTGAGTTACGATTTGCAAACCCAGATCCTGACCGTGACGATCACGCACAAGTCCACCTTCACCGGCCTGCACTACATCAAGCAGGTGTCGATTGGCCGCAATGGCGAACCGGTAGAGAAAAAAGAGTATTCATCGCAGACGGGAAAAGCGACCTTTGTTTACACGTACAAGGTTCCGGCCGCCGCCGGCGACGTTCTGGAAGTGACGGCCGTCTGCAACATTTCGGGCAAAAAAACAGCGACCCTGCCTGTCGGCGCCGAAAAGCCTTAGCCCGCGCGAGAAAAAACGCAGCGCACGCCGCCGGCCGCGGCAGGCTTTTCCTTCCGGCCCGGACGGCCGCGCAGCAGAGCAAAAGAACATCTTCTTGCATTCCCCCGTTACATGCCTTAAGCTTGCAAAACCTCCCGTTTTACCGTTTTGACCAGGCGGCTGTCACCGGCAACGGAAAACAAGGTTGGTGGCAAATGAATGGATTAACCAAGGCGGCGCAAGGCATCCGCAGGAAACCGCCCGGCCGCAAAACATTTCCCGAGCAGATCCAAAGGACCCGGCAGGCGAAAAAGCTATCTCCGCCTGTGGCGCTGTTTTTATGTCTGCTGTGGGGAACGGTCTTTGTCTGTTTCGCGCACGGCGCCGAACCGGTGACCGTCGTTGTCGAAGGCATTTCGGGAGACGCCCGCAAAAATGTCGAAAAAGCGCTGGAGCTCCCCTATGGTCTGGTGAAGGACGGAAAAGTCGAACGGCTCTGGCTGGAGCGTTTTGTCCGCAGCGCCGATCGGAAAATTCTCGCAGCCCTGGAACCGTTCGGTTATTATTCGGCCCGCGTCGCGGTGCATCTGGAAAATCCGCAACCCGACGTCTATCTCATCCGGGCGGGCGTGGAGCCGGGTTCGCCGGTCATCGTTGCGGATATCCGGGTTTCGCTTGCCGGGGCCGGCGCAGCTGAACCGTCGCTCGTGGCCCTGGCGAAAGCCTTTCCTCTGGCCAAAGACGCCGTTCTTCTGCAGGAATCCTACGAGCAGGGCAAACGGGCGTTGCAGACCCGGGCGCACGAACTGGGCTATCTGGACGCCCGGTACAGCACGCATGAAATCCGGATCGATCCCAACGCCCGATTCGCGCGACTGACGCTCGTTTTGGAAACCGGCGAGCGCTATTATTTTTCCACCGTGACGCTGGAGGGCGCGCCCGACTACCCCGACGACTATGTGCGGCGCCATCTGACCTTCGCCCCGGGCGACGCGTTTTCCTACGCCCGGCTGGCTGAATCCCAGCTGCAGCTGAACAACTCGGAGCGTTTCCGGGAAGTCACGATCCTGGCGGAGAAGGAAAAGGCGCAAGACCGGCGGATTCCGGTGCGCATTGTCCTCAGGCAGGCGCCCCGCCGGAGCTTCAGGCCGGGCGTGGGGTACGGAACGGACACGGGCGCCAGGCTCGCCCTGCGCTACAGGGATCTGAACATGCTTACCCGGGGACACGAACTCGACACGCACCTGTTTATTTCGGAACGTCTGCAGGGACTCGCCGCGAACTACATCATTCCCGGAGCCAGAGACATCCGGACCTTCACCTCGCTCCGGCTCAATGCACAGCACGAGGATGTCACCACGTACCGGACCCGCCTCGTCACCCTGGAAGTCGCCCGCTCTCGAAGCTTCGGCCCCCGCAGGCAGGGCGCCGTTTATGTGCGGTTCCAGCAGGAGGAATTCACCGTCGGCGCCCAGGAGTCCTCCTCGCGGTATGTGCTTCCCGGCGTCCGCTTTTCGGAGAACCGCTACGACAACCTGATCCGCCCCCGCCGCGGCTTCCGCTATGCTCTGGATCTGCGCGGCACGCACAAGGCGCTGGGATCGACCACGCAACTTCTGCAACTGATCGGTGAGGCCGGCCATATTCTGCCCCTGCCCTGGCGCCTGTCCCTGGCGACAAGCGGCCGGGCCGGCATCACCTTCCTGTCGGACCCGCTGGACGAGATACCGCCGTCTTTGCGTTTCTTCGCGGGCGGCGACCAGAGCGTCCGCGGCTACGCCTATCAGTCGCTGGGTCCCAAAGACATGCTGGGCAATGTGGTGGGCGGCAAGCATCTGCTCACCGGCAGCGTCGAACTGCAGCGCGCGCTTTTCGAAAACTGGGCGTTGTCGGCGTTTTACAACGCCGGCAACGCTTTCGACTCCTTTGCCGATGTCCGGCTTTACCAGGCCGCGGGCGCAGGCGTTCACTACTTCACGCCGGTGGGCGCGCTGAATTTATCGCTGGCCCGGCAAATCGGGGTGGAGGATCCCCGGTTTCGCATCCATTTCACAGTGGGGTTTGAATTTTGATGCGCGCCATAAAAGCTTTTCTCATCCTGTTTGCGGCAGTCCTTGTCGCCGGTCTGTCCGGCGTCATCTGGCTCATCACGACGCCGGCCGGCGTCCGGTGGCTGATGGAAACGGTTTCTTCCCATACGGAGGTCAAGATCGGCGCCCAAAACATCAAAGGAAAACTGGCGGGCGCGCTTTCCCTCGAACGTCTGGACATCGGATGGCCCACGGGAAAGGTGCGCGTCCGTAAGCTTTCCTGGCAAATCGATCCGCGCGACCTTTTTGCCGGCTGCATTACCGTCCATCATCTGAGCCTGCAGGATGTTGATATTTTCGACAATGCGCCCGACACGCCGCCCGAACTTGTCTGGCCCCGGGCCTCCCGACTGATCCGTCTGGCAAGCGGCCGGATCGGGCGGATGGAGATATCCCGTTTGTCCTACCAACGGCCGGATGAAGAACCGCTGCGCATCGACAGAGCCGCCGGACGCGTCATCTGGCAAGACGCCCAACTGGCGCTCGGCGACTGGTCGCTCCTTGCCGGTCCGCTGGCGCTGGACGGCAGCGTTGTGGCGGGATTCGGCCGCCCCGCGCTGGACGTCACCCTCAGGGCTGTCCTGTCCTCAGCGTCTGTCGGTCCGGACGTTTTTCATCTTGGCGGAAAATTCGGACCGGGCAAAAAGGCGGGCGACCTGGAGGGAAATATTCTTTTTACCGCCGGGCTCCGGGCGGGCGCTCCGGAACCGCTCTGGAAATTGACCGGCCGCGCCGGCATGACCCGGGAGGGATTCCACTTTGCGGATCTCCGGCTTTCCCGTCCGGGCAAACCGGGACATGTCACGGCAAACGGCCGCATCGCGCCGGGCGGTCCCGAACCTGTTGTGACGCTCGAAGCCCGCGCTGCGGGCGTCGATCTTGATCCGGACATCAACGTCTCCACACGTCTGTCCGGCGTCGTTTCCCTGTCCGGAACGCCCGGCGACTATCGGGGCCGTCTCGCGCTCGCCAACGACGTCCGGGGGCCGCAAGCCTTTCGTCTGGAGAGCCGTTTCCGGGGAAACACCGAAGGCCTCGCGCTTTCCGACATTCGGGGAAAAGCGCTCGACGGCGCTCTCACCGGCGGCCTGGCCATCGACTGGCGGGATGCTCCCGCCATTACCGGAGCGCTGAGAGGCAGGAATCTCAATCCCGCCGCCATCGACCCGTCCTGGACGGGCGCGATCAATTTCGACTTGACCGGAAAAACAATTTTTCCCGAAGGCCAGCCGCCCCGGGGCGAAATCGCTGTCCGGCTCGGACAAAGCCGTCTGCACGGCCGGGAACTCAAAGGCGAACTGGCCGCCGCCTTTGGCGACAACGATCTCCGGATCGCGCGCCTTGCGCTTGCGGGAAAGGGATTTTCACTCAGCGCCGCCGGATCGGTAAAAAACAAAGTGACCTTCTCCGCGCGCGTCGATGATTCTTCGCGCCTGATTCCGCAAACCGCAGGCTCCTTCGAGGCGTCCGGATGGGCGCGCTGGCGCCGGGAAAAACCGGGCGGGGCCATCGCGCTCAGCGCCCGCAACTGGCGGGCCGGCCCGCTCGCGTTCGGGCGGGCGCATCTGTCCGCCGCCGTTTCAGACCGGACTCCCCTGTCCGCCGCGCTCACCGCCGCCTTCGGGCAAGTCCGCTGGGGCGGGCTTACGGCCGACACCCTGACGATCAAAGCGAACGGAACGGCAGAAGCGCACACCGTCACCGCCTCGCTGGGGCGGGGGCGCTCCCCGGCAATCCTTCTTGCGCTTTACGGATCTTACGACCAGGAGGCCTGGCAGGGAAAAATTCTCCAGCTGGAAGGCAACGACGGCGTCGGTCCCTGGCGTCTCGCCGCGCCCGCCTCCCTGTCCGTCGCAAGACAGCGCTTTTCGCTTGCGCCCCTGCGCATCGAGGGCGCGGGCCGGGAAACCCTCCGGCTGTCCGGTGCCGCATCGCTGAAACCTTTCGCGGGATCGCTTGCCGTCGACTGGAGTGATCTCAACCTCGCCCGGGCAAACCTCTGGCTTGAGGCACGGACGCTCGCGGGAACGACCAGCGGCCGATTGTCTCTCGGGGTCGGCGCCGGCGAGCGCATGACACTGGCGGGAAACCTCACGCTGGCGGGAACGCTGCAGGCCGAAGGACAGACGCTGGCCGTGCGGCAAGGCGACATCAGCCTCGAGGCCGGCGAAAAAGGCAGCTTCGCCCGGGCAAACATTCTGCTTTCCGAAGAAGCCAGACTCAACGCGCAATTTTCATCCTCCGCTCCTGCGCGCCTGGCCTGGCCGGAAACGGGAAATTTTCAGTTGCAGTGGGACGGCTTGAATCCTGCCCCCTGGGCGGCCATGCTCCCCGGCCGCGCCGGACTGGAAGGTCGCATCCGGGGCAAAGCGTCCGGCAGGCTCCTGCCGGAGGGGCGCTTTTCGCTTGCCGGCCGCACGGAGCTTGCCAGGTCGCGTCTTTCCTGGCGCGGGCCGCGGGGCGATGTCCGCATGAACCTGCGCGATGCCGCGCTCGATTTTACCTGGGAGGGGGAAACGCTCCGCGGCGGGCTTATCCTGGCTCTGGCCGACTACGGCAAACTGGAGGGCCGCTTTCGCCTGCCCCTGCCCGCGCGTTGGCCGGTCGCGATGGACCGCAACAGCCCCTTCGAAGCGGGGCTCACGGGAAAAGTCCGGGAAAAAGGCGCGCTGGGTCTCCTGTTTCCGGGACTGGTCCAGGAAAGCCACGGAGAACTGACGCTCGACGTCCAGGCCACCGGCACGCCGGCCGCCCCCCGGCTTGCGGGGCGGACAAACCTTGCCCAGGCCGGCGCTTTTCTGCCGACGGCGGGCATTTCGCTTACCGACACGCGAATCGCGGCCCGTCTGGAAGGCGAAACCATTTTCATCGATTCCTTCCGGGCGGTTTCCGGTCCCGGCCATCTGGAGGGATCGGCGCAAATCCGCCTTTCCGGGTGGCGGATCGCCGGCTTTGAAGGCCGTCTGCAAGGCGACCGTTTTCAAACCATTTACTTTCCCGAACTTCAGGTGCAAAGCTCCCCCAGGCTTTCGTTTGCGGGAACGCCCCACAAAGTATCCGTCCGCGGCGATGTGCTTCTGCCGGTCGTGCAAATCGTCGGCATGCAGTCGGAAGGTCCCGTCGGGGCAAGTTCGGACGTGATCCGGGAAGGACAAGCCCGGCCCGCCGGCCGCAAGTGGCCGGTGGATCTGGACGTGGCGGTCAAAGTGGCGCTGGGCGATGCCGTTTCCATCAAGGCCGCCGGCATCGACGCGCAACTGGGCGGCGCTGTCGACTTGCAGTTTCGCGATCCGGAGCGGATTTACGGGCGGGGTGAAATCCGCGTGGTCAAGGGACGCTTCCGGACTTACGGCGTCAATCTGGACATTGTCCGCGGCCGCCTCTTTTACGCCGGCGGTCCCGTCGACCGGCCGGCGGTGGATCTTTTAGCCTGGCGCAAGATTAACGATGTCCGTGCGGGCGTGACGGTCAGCGGCACCCTGCCGAATCCTCTGGTCAAGCTGTACTCGGAGCCGCCCATGCCGGATATGGACGTTCTGGCCTACATCGTTTTGGGTCATCCGCTGGGCGCCGACACGGGCGAGGCCAACCTTCTGGTCATGGCGGCCGGCGCGCTGCTCACCTCGGAGCAGTCCGAATCCATCCAGCGCCAGATCAAGAACCGCCTGGGGCTGGACACGTTCGATATCAAATCGGATGTCTTGACGCAGAACGGCTACATGGGGTACAAGCGCATTCCCGTCGGCCCCGCCGGTTCGGGCGCCGCCGGCAACGGGCAGAGCGTTCCGGAAACGCTTCTGGTCGTCGGGAAATACCTCACGCCGCAGCTGTACGTGAGCTACGGTCGGTCGCTCTTTTCCGGAGGCAATTTGTTTTTTCTGCGCTACGATATTTCCAAAAACTGGCAGGTGGAAACGCAGACGGGACAGACCAGCGGCGTCGACATCTACTACAAAATCGAGTTCAACTGAGAGGGAAAAGGTTATGCCATCGGAAAATTTCGACCTGGTCATCGCCGGCGGAACACTGCTCACTTTATCCGCCGACATGAAAATCATCGAGGACGCGACGATCGGCATCCGCGACGGTTGCATTGCCCTGGTCGACGCCGGCTTTCGTCCCCGGGCCGCCCGGACCATCGACGCGACCGGCTGCCTGGTCCTGCCGGGACTGGTCAACACGCACACACATCTGCCGATGGTCTGTTTCCGGGGGCTCGCGGACGATCTGCCGCTCATGGACTGGCTGCAGCACCACATCTTTCCCATGGAGGCGCGCTTCGTCGACAAAGAGATGGTGAACGACGGCGCGCTTCTGGCCATGGCCGAGATGATCCTGTCGGGAACCACCACGGTCTGCGACGGCTATTTCTTCGAGAATCAAATCGCCGAAGCGGCCCTGTCCTGCGGCCTGCGCGCGGTGGTTTCGCAGGGATTCGCCGATTTCGCGACGCCGGACAATCCCAGGTATGAAAAAATGATGGCGGCGGCCGACCGCTTTGCCGCGCGCTGGCTGCCGCATGCCCCGCTCATCACGCCGGCCTTCTTCTGCCATTCCCCCTACACCTGCTCGCCGCAGACGCTGGTGAACGTCAAGGCGGCGGCCCGCGGCGCGGGCATTCTGTACCTCACGCACCTTCTGGAAAATCAAAGCGAGATCGACACCATTGAAGGCCGCTACGGCAAAAAGCCCGTACAGCATCTTTACGATCTGGGCGTGCTCGACGAGCGGACCATCGCCGTGCACTGCAACTGGATGTCGCCCGACGACATTGCGCTCTTTGCCGACCTGGGCGTGAGCGTGTCCCACAATCCGGCAAGTTCGATGAAGCTGGCCGCGGGAATCGCGCCTGTTCCGGACATGCTCGCCCGCGGCGTCGCCGTCGGTCTGGGCACGGACGGCTCGGCCAGCAACAATGATCTGGACCTGTTTCAGGAAATGGATCTCGCGGCGAAGATTCATAAAGTCACGCAGCTCGACCCGACGGTGATGAGCGCCGAAACCGTCGTCCGGATGGCCACGATTGAAGGCGCCCGCGTGCTGGGACTCGATGCGCTCATCGGTTCGGTCGAAACGGGCAAACGGGCCGACCTGATCCTCGTGGACATGAACCAGCCGCATCTGACGCCGCTTTACAATCCTTACTCCCACCTGGTTTACGCCGTGCGGGGCGCAGACGTGAAAACCAGCATCATCGACGGCCGGATCGTCATGGAAAACCGCCGGCTCCTGACCATCGACCTCGCCGCAGCCATGGAAAAGGTCCGCGCCATCGGCGAGCGGATCGCCGCGGAGCATCATCAGGTGGTGAGCCGCTGAAAGGGCTCATTTAAAAATCTGTTGAAAGCCGGCGGGTTTTATGCAAAACAGGATCTAAATTCAACAACTGAATAGCGACCGGACAGACTATGATTGTCGACGCCTTGCTTTCCGCTTTTCCGACTGCCGCGAGTTTTTATGATTTCAGGGACAACGACCGGGAGATTTCCCGCCGCGCGATTCCCGGCATTATCCGGCACGCGCACGCGCATTCGGTGATCGAAACGCCGACCGAAGCGGCTTTCGCGGCGTTTCTGGAAAAAAATGAAGGCGTGGGCGGCGCCAAGACGCCCGCCGGCCTGTCCTTTCCCGACGTCATCGAGACGCTGGCCGGCTCTCTGTCCGTGAACGCACTCATCGCGCAGCTGGAGGTGACCGCCCGCGAACTGTGCCTGCCCTCCGTCCGGGCCTCCATGGTCACAAGGCTCAAAAAAAGGTTTGTCGTCAACACGCCCAAGAAACGCGCGCTTTTGCGCCTCCTGGCCTTCAAGCTGGGGCAGAAGCGACCGGAGCTGAACTGGCGCTACGATGTGCTCCTGCAGCTGCCGGCGGGTCCGGCCGATGAAACAAAGCACCTCCAGGAAACCGCCGGCATCACGCTGACGTTTCATTTGCAGAGCGAAGGAGCCGTCATCGCTCCCGCGGATGTCACGTGGCTGAAAAAAGAACTCTCGTCGTGCATCGACACTCTGAGCCTGGAAAATGTCATTCATAAAAAGGCGCTCGAAACGATCGGCGCGACGTCTTTCACGGTTCGGGTACAAAAAAAGCCCGGCCCGCCCGACGAACCCCGGCTTTACAATGAAGCCGTCCGCAACGGCATGGCCATCGTCCATCAGATGTCCGCCCGCTGGCTGCTCTCCGATCAGAGCGATCCCCGGAAGAAACTGATGATCATTATCCATGCCGGTCCGCTGGAAGAAGCCCATACGGCCATCCAGCGCATAGTGGAATTCCGCATCAGCAACGAATCGGGCATTTACCTCACGGACTTCGCCCATCTGTGCGCGCTTTCCGCTTCCGTCAAGGCGGGCTTCGGCCTTTACGCGCCGAATGCTTACCGTGCGACGGGCGCCGGCAGCAATATCTGGCTCGTCACCCACTTTCTCTCGTTTCGGTATTACGATCTCATCCCCTGCCTGCTTGACGAAAAAATGCTGCCACGCTGTGTGTCCGATCCTTCCTATGGAGATTTCCGGCGGGCGCTTCTCTTTCCGGAACAGGCCGGCACCTGCTTTTTCGGCGCCATCGCGGCGATGCACCGTTTCCCGCAAAACGCGCTCTTACTGACGGAAATCGCCCGGGTGCTGTTTGCCCGGCAAATGCCTTTTGAAGCGGACGCGGTGCTGGCCAATCTGCTCCTTTCCCACCCGCTCAATCTGACGGCCAGACTTCTGCGGATGCAGATTTACGCGTCCATTGCCCACGGGCAAACCGACGCGGAAGCCGCCGCCATCGGTTTTGCCCGCGCGCGGGCGCAAGGGGATTTTATCGTCCGCCATTGCGAACCGGAAAGCGACATCTGGCATGAAATCGGCGTCCTGCACTTCGGCCAGGCCGTTAAATATCTGCAATTCCACTGTCGGAAACAAACCGCGGGACGCCGTCCGATCGGGCTGGCGGATATTGGGGCGCTCCTCGACCAGGCGCAAGACGCCTTCGTCAGGAGCATGAGCGTTTCCGCCGGGGGAAAGGCCCTGAACTCCCTGTACATGTTCGGCTACACACTGTGCCTTCTGGACCTGCTGGCGGGTGAAGACGGCCGCCGGAAGAATTCCGTCGATGTCGGCGGCATTTTCAATCGGGTGAGCGAGCGCGTTTTTCGCAATATCGGCTGGCTTGCAGATTCCACCGCCCGAAGCAGCGGAACCCGAAACAAAAATTTTCAGGATCTTCTGGCCACGATCACCCTTTTCATTGCCCGCTACGAAAATCTGGTGATGTGCCGCGGCAACATTCCGCACATGTACTACATGTTTGCGCTGATTCTGTGGGATTTCGCCCCCGTAAGAACCCCGCAATTATGCCGGGCCATTCTGGCCTGGCTGGGATGCGCGCAAAATGCAGCGGAAAAACTGATCGCGGACAATCTGGCCGTTTATTCCGTGGTCTGCGGCAACATCGGTGTGGAAGCCTTTCTGTCCAATGTCCAAAACGCGGCGGATCAGGTCCGCCTCTGCCTGCCGCTGGATTGTTCTTCCGACGCCGACGCTGTTTGCGCCAAACCGCCCGGGGCCGGGAAATCGCGGCAAAAGAGTCTTTTGCTTGCGGATCTGGACCGGACCTGTCCGAATCCGATCATCGCGCGTTTCCGTCGCTCGTAAAGACGCTCCTGTTTATTCGAACAGTTTCAGATACCGCCCGTAACCTTCCTTTTCCAGGTCTTCCCGGGGAATGAAGCGTAATGCAGCCGAGTTCATGCAGTAGCGCAGGCCGGACGGTCCGGGACCATCCGGAAAAACATGCCCCAGATGCGAATCCGCGTGCCGGGAGCGCACTTCGGTTCTCACCATGCCGTGGCTGCGGTCCTCTTTTCCCACGATATTTCCCGGTTCGAGCGGCCGGGTAAAGCTGGGCCAGCCGGATCCGGAATCGTACTTGTCGCGGGAGCTGAACAGCGGCTCGCCGGAAACGACATCCACATAAAGGCCGTCTTTCTTGTTGCTCACATAAGCGTTGGAGAAAGGCGGTTCGGTGGCGCCGTGCTGCGTCACCTCGTACTGTTGCGCCGTCAGCTTTTTCTTCAGGGCCGCTCCGTCCGGCTTTCTATAGGGCGAGACGGGCGCAGTGTCGTTTTGCCAGTGTTCATCGATAAACCGCTCCCTGCCCGATCCCCGGCGGTAAGAGCGGTACCGCAGCGGATTTTTCTCATCGTAATCCTGATGATACGTTTCAGCCGGATAAAAACCGGTTAAGGGAAGCAGTTTCGTCGCCAGCGGCCGGTTGAATTTTCCCGAACGGCCGAAAGCCGCAAGCACAGACCGGGCGGTCTCCTGCTCTGCGGCATTGTTGTAAAAAATCGCCGGAGCGTAGCCGGAACCGCGGTCGGCAAACTGGCCGCCCGGATCCGTCGGATCGATGTGCTTGAGAAAATACGTTAAAATTTGCTCATACGATACCTGTCGGGGATCGTAATGCACCTGAACCGCCTCCACATGCCCCTTGGCTTCATAGGTTTCATACGTCGGTTTTTCGCCTGCGCCGCCCGCGTAACCGGAAATCACCCGGACCACACCGGGAAGTTTTTTCATATCGGCCGCGACGCACCAGAAACATCCGCCGGCAAGCGTCGCCACGGCTGTCTTTTGCGTTTCGTTTTTGGTCTTCATTTGTTTTCCCTCTCCGGATTGCGCCGCCAGGGCGATGCACAGACACAACAGCCCCAATCCTGTTTTGCTGAACCATTGACGTTTCACTTTTTTTCTCCCCGCGGCCCTAAAGCCGTTGTCTTTAAGAGTAACGACGATCCGTTGGATGTCAAATCCGCCGAATATTTGATTGACATCGCCGTCAAATCTACATATATATCCGCCACGAAAAAAAGCGACGATCCGATCTGTCAATCATCCGTCAATCCGCTGACTTAAGGAGGGGAAAATGGTGGCACTGTCCGAAGGTAAAAAGAAAGCCGGGAAAACCCGACCGGTTCTGTCGCTGGGGGCGCTGGTCTTGTGCCTGGCGGCGCTCTTGGTCTCCTGCGGCGGCGGCGGAAGCGACGACAAGGGATACAGTTACACGGTCCGCGGCGTCGTTTACGGCATGATCGGCGGCGGACTGATTCTGCAAAACAACGGCGCCGACGATCTTCTGGTAAACGCCAACGGCACCTTCACCTTTCCCAAGGCCATCGCCAACGGCGCCACGTATAACGTCACCATCAAGACGCAACCGGCCACCCTTTCGCAGACCTGCACAGTAAGCAACGCCACCGGCGTCATCAATACGAAGCCGGTAGGCAACGTCATCATCAGTTGCGTTCCTCCCCCGCCCCGCCTGCTGGTCGAACCGTCGGGCCGGTTCGTTTACGCGGCCAACTATGCGGCGGGCAATATTTCTGCCTATGCCATCGACGCGGCAAGCGGAGCGCTCACGCCGGTGGCCGGATCGCCCTTTGCCGCCGGCGCCCATCCGAATTCACTTTCGATCGATCCGGCAGGCCAGTTTCTCTACACGGCCAATATCACGACCGGCAACATTTCGGCCTATACCATCGACGCGGCCACAGGCATCCTCGCGGAAGTCGCCGGATCGCCCTTCGCCGCCGGCACACTGCCCTACGCAGTCACGATCGATCCGACGGGAACCTTCGCCTACGCGGCCAACATCACCTCCGGCGATATCTCGGCTTATGCCATCGACGCGGCCACAGGCATCCTCACGGAAGTCGCCGGATCGCCCTTCGCGGCCGGAACGCAGCCTTTTGCCCTGACCATCGATCCCACCGGGCAGTTTGCCTATGCGACCAATTCCGGATCCAAGAACATTTCCGTTTACACCATCGATCCGTTGACAGGCGTTCTGACCGCCGGCATCTCCGTTGCCGCCGGAAGAGCGCCCTGCGCCCTGGTCGCGGATCCCACGGGCCGTTTCGCCTATGTGGTCAATACCGGTTCCAGCAGCATCAATGTCTACACCATCGGCGCCACGGGAGCCCTCACCCCCGGAACCGGCGCGGCCACAAGCGGGGATGCCACCCATATGGTCATCAATCCCCTGGGGACGTTTGCCTATGTCTCCAGCATGGCAGCCAACAGTATCACCACTTACGGCATCGCCGTTACGGGAGCGCTGGCCGGGGCCGGCGGCGTTGTCACGGGAGCGAAGCCTTACATGGTGGCCATGCATCCGACCGGAAACTTCATCTACGTGGCCAATATCCAGTCCAACTCGATTTCGGCCTATGCCGTCAAGGCAGTCGGAGGGACGTTAACCAGAATCGCCGGTTCTCCTTTTGCCGCCGGAACGAAGCCCTACGCCTTGGCCGTCGATCCGGGAGGAAGATTTCTCTATGCGGCAAACGCGGCATCCAAAACGATATCGGCCTACGCCATCGATCCCGTCACGGGCAGACTGACGCCGGCAGGAGAGGTCGCAAGCCCCTGAGCCCGAAAAACCCCGCCCGCCGTTTCGCTTCATAAAAAAACGGCGTTTCCGCACAATCCGCGGAAACGCCGTTTTTCATTCCGGTCATCGCCCGGCTATTTCTTCTTTTTGGCATCCGCCTTCTTGTCTTCCTTGACCTCAATCTTCTTGGCCGTCATCGTATACTCGATGGTCACTTTGGAACCGACTTTCAGATCCCCCGTCACTTTGGTTGCGGCATCGCGGGCCACTTCCCATTTATCCGTATCCTTCTGCACCACGATCACATCTCCCTTGACCTCCAGCACCGGCCCGGTGACCTGATAGGTTTTCGGTCCGGCGGCCAGCGCCACGGCGGCAACCAGCATAAACGCGCACACAAAAAACAGAACTTTCTTCATAAGATCCTCCTTCTTCATTTGGAAATTCCCTTTTGTGACCGGACAACGCCTGCCCGGACTGACAGGATTTCTAACAGAGTTCCCCTTCCTTGTCAAAGCCATTGCCGCGCCGGGCGCCGGCAGGAAACGCCTTGACGGCTCCTTTTGTCGGCGCTAACGTAGCGCTTAAAAAAGCCGGCGGACCATGACTGAAAATAAAAACCAAAAAATTCGCCTGACGTATCCGTGCTGCTGGACCTACAAGATCATCGGCACGGATGAAAAAGAAATGAAGAGCGCCGTCGCAGACATTATCCGCGACCGCAGCTACCGGATCTCCGTATCGCGGCGAAGCGAAAAGGCAAAATACATCGCCCTCAATCTCGAGCTGACGGTGGAGAGCGAAGCGCACCGGCGCATCCTGTACGAGGAACTCAAAGCCCATCCGGCCATTGCGGTGATTCTTTAGGAAAGATGCTTCCCGGCCTGTTTTTTCCGGCGGACCGGAAGGTCCGCGCTGCGGGTGAAAACGCTTCCGTTTATGCGCCAGAAGACGGATTTTGCTCCCGGCGGTATTGCCGGATGTTTACCCGATGATTGAAGACGATTAAAATCAATGCGGCCAGCGCTCCGGTCAGGGCGGGCCAGGACACGTCAAGCGGTTGGGCCTGTCCCGCCGCCAGCGCGGCCGCCATGAAAAAAGACGCGATAAACGGCCGGCGGACGATCGCATAAACCAGCACCCAGAGGGCGCAGGCCGTAAGCGCTGCCCAGGGCGCGGCAAGCAGGGTAAAGCCCAGATAGTTGGCCACGCCCTTTCCGCCGCGAAATTTATGAAAACAGGGAAACGTGTTGCCCAGAATCAGAAAAAAACCGGGCCAGGCCACCCAGGCGCGATCCAGGAAATACAGCGCCAGCGCCGCCACGGCCAGCGCCCGCCCGACGTCGAGCGCCAGGATCAGCGCCGCCCAGAGACGGCCCGCCTGGCGGTAAACATTGGTCGTTCCGGCGTTGCCGCTGAAACCCAGGCGCGGATCCGCCTTGCCGGCGATCTTAAAAAAAAGGATGGCGAAATTGACGGAACCGGCAAGATACGCCAGCAGACAGACCATCAAGAATTTTCCCATGCTCCCTCACCGATCCACTGCGGCGGGCGGAGATCCCCCCGCGTCACATCGCGCATGCCGAGTCCCCGGATGCATTCGCAGACCGCGCCCTCCTGATCGAATATCCAAACATCAAAGAGAAGCGTCTCCCCCCGGGCCTCTGCAGGCGAAATGCGCACCGGGTAGAACCGGCCGGGGTGCGTCGGCGCGACGATCATCCGTCCGGCAAATCCGACCGGCAGGGTGACTCTGCCGGCAAACCGCTGTCCCCAGACGCAGGCGGCGTGCATTGCGGCATCCAGCGTAAAGGGCGATCCCAGAAGGCTGTCGGCCGGAGATTGTCCGCCGGAAACCTCCGCAAAAGCGCCGCTTCGGGAAACGGCCAGATCGCCGATGACGTTTTGGTAGGAGGCGCCGAAAGGAATCAGTTCCCGGTAAATCGATGCGGAAGGAACACAGATGCACGCGCCGCCGAGCTTCCGGGCGGTCCGGAAATCCGCCGCCGGCTGGAAAACGTCATCCTCCTGCAGAAAGGTTACCCGCGCGTGTTCCAGCGTCCGCCGCATCGTTGCGTTTTTAATCCGGACCGTCGTCAAGAGCGAGGCTCGGATCCGGTCGGCGGCAACCTCCATCTCCACAAGGACATCGAGCGTATCCCGTCCGGGCGCGATTTCCAGCATCCGGGGAAAGGACGCGCAGGCCAGATGGAAAAGCGCCGCCTGCGGATGGCGGTCCTTTACGGCGCGGGCCAGGACGATCATGGCCTCCACGGCGGGAAAAATGACTTTCCCCTGAAAAACATGATCCCGCACATACGGCGGGACAAAAAGCGACAGGGGATAGCGGGCTGTTACATCTTGCCGGGAAAGGTCTGCCATAACTGCACCGTTTTCGGATCGACCGCCACGGGCCGGCCCGCGGCGTTGGCTGCGCAGTGCCGGGTGAATCCCGTACAGACGAGACAGCCTTTTTCCGCATGCGTGATCACATAGTCAAACTGAAGCCTCACGCGCTCCAGGTTCACCGGCCGCGTATGGACGTGCATGACGTCGTCGTAAAACAGGGACGTATAAAACGAAACACCCAGATCGTAAATCGGATAGACGTAGCCGCTGTCTTCGATTTCCTTGTAGGGATACGCCACATCGCGCATGAGCGACGTGCGTCCGTATTCGAAATAACGCAGATAGTTGGAATGGTAAACCACCTGCGAACGGTCCGTGTCCGCATACAGCACACGGTAAGACGCCCGGTGCCAGACCAGTCCCGTGGTCCGGTCGCGGACAAAGCGCTCGTCTTGCACATAAGGCTCAGGGATAAACGGTTTGGGTCGCATGTCAGACTCCTCGGAAGATGACGCAGCAGTTCGTCCCGCCGAATCCGAAGGCGTTGGACAGAGCAAGCTCGTATTTCTGCCGGCGGGCCGCGTTGGGCACCACGTCGATATCGGCAAACTCCGGATCCGGCACATGATTGATGGTCGGCAGGAGAATCCCCTGCCGCATGCCTTCAATGGTCAGCGCGGCTTCAATGGCGGCGGTCGCCCCCAGCGTGTGGCCCAGCTGGGATTTATTGGACGAGACGGGAATCTTCTCCAGCAGCTTGCCGAAAACATCGCGCAGGCATTTGATTTCCGTCCGGTCGCCCTTGGGCGTGGACGTGCCATGGGCGTTCACATACTGGATGTCGGCCGGCTTGAGTTGTGCGTCCGCGATCGTTTCCCGCAACGCCCGGATGATCGTCGCCGGATTCGGGCTGGTGTAGTGGTAGGCATCGGAGGTCCAGCCCACCCCTAAGACTTCCGCCCGCGGCGTCAGGCCATGGGCCTTTGCGGCTTCTTCCGCCGCCAGCACCACGACGCCCGCTCCTTCCGAAAGGACAAATCCCCGACGGTCGATGCTGAACGGGCGCGACGCCTGCGCAAAATCCTTCGCGGCACGATCATCGGCATGCACCTTGATGGTGGCGTTCATGTTGGCAAAGCCATGGATGAGCTCCGGCAGAATCGGCGCATCCGCCCCGCCCGCCAGAACAAAGTCGCAGTCTCCGTCGCGGATCATGCGCGCGCCGATGCCGATGGCATGATTGCCCGAAGCGCAGGCGCCCTGAGGCGAAAAGATGGGGCCGGTGAACTTCAGGAGCATGCCCGCCTTGCCCGACGGCAGATTGGCGCACAGGTTCGGCAGCAGGTAGGGGCTCACGCGCAGCGGGCCGCGGTGCTCCAGGTCGTGCATGGCCACGCGAAACGCGTCCGATCCGTTGAGCGCCGATCCGATCAGGCAGGCCATGCGGGGCGCGATGGCTTCATCCATCACGATTCCCGCGTCCGCCAGCGCCTCCTTGCAGACGGCCATGGTGAGGATGACGAACGCTGCGTTCCAGTTATAGACTTCCTTGGCGTCGGTAAAATCGAGTTCCAGGGGAAACCAGTCCGGAATCTCGCCCACGATGTCGCAGGCCGACTCCACCTTGCAGCGGGTGACCTTGCGGAAGCCCGCTTCTCCCCGGACGGCGCGCTGCCAGGTTTTGGCAAACGTGCTCCCCAGCGGCGTGGCCGCCCCGTACCCGACAACAAAGACTCTTCGGTTTTGCGGAGGTTTCATAATTTGCCTTCCATCGCCTTACGCGATCCGGCGCAAAAGCAGGCAGGAATTGCACCCGCCGAAGCCGAACGCGTTTTTGAGCACAAACTCCTGGCTGAGCTTTCTGGCGGTCCCGGGCACGCAGTCGAGCCGGATGGCCGGGTCCGGTTCGTAATTGACGGTGGGCAGGACTGTGCCGCGCAGCATGCCCTCGATCGCCAGAATCGTTTCAATGGCGGAAGACGCGCCCATGGCATGGCCGAGCTGCGACTTGTTGGCCGAAGTGGGCGGCACCTTTGCGCCGAAGACCCGCTCCAGCGCGTCCGCTTCCACCTTGTCGCCGATTTTGGTCGAGGTCGCATGGGCGTTGACGGCGTCTACCTGTGCGGGCGCGATCCCCGCGTCCGCGATCGCGATGGCCATGCAGCGCTCGACCGTCGCCAGATTGGGCGCCACAAAGTGGCTGGCGTCGGACGTCATGCCGAATCCGGCCATTTCGATTCGTGCCGCAAGGCCGTGCGCCCGGACAAAAGCCGGCGAGGCGAGAATAACGGCGCCCGCCCCTTCGGAAACGACGAATCCCCGGCGGTTGGCCGAGAAGGGCCGGCTCGTTTTTTCCGGCGCTTCGTGCGGCTGCCCTTCCTTGGGACGATACGCGCCGTTCATGGTCGCAAAGCCGGCCAGAATCGGTTCGACCAGTGGAAAATCGACGGCGCCGGCGATCACCACGTCCGCCAGATTCTGCCGGATCATCATGTCGCCGATGATCATGGACGTGACGCCGGTGGCGCACGCCGTGATGGTGGCAGAGATCGGACCGGTGGCGCCCGTCAGAATGGAGACCTTGCCGCCCACCATATTGATGCAGGAGTTGGGATTGGCAAAGGGATGCGGCAGCTTGTTTTCAGCGATCATCTGGCGGTCCGCCTTCAGCACCGCGTCCTGTCCGCCGACGGCCGAACTGAAGGTGACGGCCACGCGCGGCGCAACGTCGGGCGTAATGGCGATGCCGCTCTTCACCAGCGCCCGGTGGACCACCAGAAGCGCGTGTTTGAAGATCGGCGACGTCCAGTGCGCCATTTCGCGCGGCTGCAAAAAAGGATAGGGCCGGACATCCACGTCTTCGACCTGACCCGCGACGCGCACGGGAAAATCATCGCCGTACGGAAAGCGGGTGAGCGGCCCCACGCCGCTCTCGCCGCGGCAGGCGCGCTGCCACTGGTTTTCCAGATCCGTCCCCAGAGACGAAACAGCGTCATACGCTAAGATGAGTGTTTTTTCGGACAAGCGTTGCCTTCCCCTTCCCCATGGCCGGCCGCGGCGCGGTTCTTAATTTACAGGAGCGGTCAATATGCAAGAGCCGGCCGAAAATATCAATTATTTTTTCAAGATTGTTATCGGAAGGCGGGGCAAAATTTTTTTGATCCCGTTTCGTTTTTACCTTACAGCCTGACAGTCTGCAACCGGTCAGGCTAAAGATCACCACGGAATCAGCCGGTAGAGCTTGGCGAACATCTCGTACACTTCAATCCAGTTTTGCAGATCTTTCGTGCTCGTCATGTGGTCGCGCTTGTTGACCATGATCCAGCTCATGTGCGCCGCACCGTCCTTGCAGGTGGCGCAGTCGCGCGTGGCGGACGTGCAGCAGCGGTGGACGGTCTGCAAATCGGCCCCCCAGCGGTAAAAATGAATAAGCCGGCGCACCGGCGGCTGACGGGTGTCGAGGGATTCGGTCACGGACGGACACTCCCGCCAGCCGAAGCGGCGGCCCTGCATCATTCCGGTAGTGATCACCTCATGGTAGTACTTGCTGGAAATGACGGTCCGCGGATAGCGGTCGAGCATTTCGTCCAGTTCGAACCGCAAATCGCTGAGTTCTTCGGGCCGCCAGGAAAATCCGTCCACGCCTTCGTCATTGGAGAGCAGCTGCAGATGAACTTTCAGGCCGCAGTCGGCGATGCGCCGGATGACCGGCTCGGTTTTTCCCACCTGCCTGGGCGTCAGAGTGTAAAGATAGTAAGTGTAAGGGTCGCCTTCGTAGTTTTTGCTCGAGACGGCAAATGTATCCCTGCCCCGCAGGATCTTTTCATCTTCGCCGCCGCCCCACAGGGAAATGCCCACCATCATGTCGGGAAAACGGTCGCGGGGAACCTTGATGAGGCCGTTGGTCGCGCAGTACGTCGGAATACGCCGATAGAAGGCCTCCAGGCGGTCCATGCACAGCGTCGGTTCGCCGCCGATGAGAATCGCCAGATTCACGCCGCGGGCTTTTTCCCCGTCGATGAACGCTTCCCACTTGCGGATATCCATTTCTTCCTGAACGTGATGTTCACCCGAGGAAAAGAAGAAACATCCCTTGCAGCGCAGATTGCAGCGGCAGGTGAGATCGTAAATGGAGCTGCGGATGTTGAGGCTGGATATCCGGCGATAGCGTTCGCGCCATTCGGCATCCAGCAGGGTGCTTACCGTTTTCATCTTCCTTCCTTCCTCATTCGTTCCTCTCGGTCCCGGGATCCGAAGCCGCCGGCCGCACCCGGCGGGCGGATGATCTTCGAACAGAGATTTTCGCCTTTTTCATATCCCATGACCCAGACCGCCAGATAGGTGTCTACGTAGTCCAGCCAGGACATGAAGGTGTCGGCGTCGCCGACATGGCGGTAGAGCCTTGCCGTCACCACGGCGGAGCCGGCGGCGTAATGGCGGCAGTCGGCGCAGTCCGTATCCGGCACGCAGCAGGCCACCGACCGGTCCCAGTTCAAATCCGTCCGGTACTGGCGGAAGGAGCGGCCCAGGCCGATATCCTGCGACGGATTGCAGCGGGGATAAGAACAGCCGTAAAGCGCGTGCAGCCCCTGCCCGCTGGTATGGGCGACGGCGTTGTAGGCGGAAAAGAGCACCTGCCGGGGATAGCGGCTTAAAAGCGCCAGCATCATCTCCCGGGTTTTCAAAAGCGACTCCGCGTCATGGCGCAGGGGCCCTGTGTATCCGACCGGAGAAGAAAAGACATTGAACGTCATCCGGCAGCCGGCGGCGACCAGATCGGCCGCCACGTCAGAGGCCTCTTCGATGTTGTCGCGCGTAAACGTATATACGAAAACCGCGCGGGGATCATTTTGATAATTCTCAATCTGCTTTTTGAGGAGATGTTTAGCGCCGCGCGTTTTTTCGCTTGTCGCGTCGTTGCCCCAGACGGAAATGTGGATCTTGTAACCGACCGACTCCGGTATCTTTCTGAATCCGTTGGTGGCGATGCTCCCCAGCGGCATTTCGTCATAGCAGACGGAGAGCAGTTGGGGAACCAGGGACGGTTCCGCCCCCGCCAGCACCACATAGGTGATGCCGCGCGCCTTTTCAGCCTGCATCAGCCGGCGCCACTCCGGGGCGGAAAGATTTTCCGCGGCAAACTGCTTGTCCCCTTCGTAGTAGTAGCAGCCGTCGCACCGGATGTTGCAGCGGTTGGTCATGTCGTAGGTGGATTCCCGCAGGAAAAAATACTTCCGCACTTTCTCCCAGCGCTCCCGCACACCGGGGTGCGCCAGAAGATCGGAAAAACGCGGTTTTTCCGCCGCGGCTGTTGTCGGGGTCATGGTCATGAATCTCCTCCGGCCTGCCGGTTACTGTCTGGCGGCCAGCTTCTCCTCGATATATTCGGCAATCAAACGGACGGTTTTCAACTTGGGATAATCGTCTTCGTCGATGACAATTTTGTATTCATCCTGCAAAACCAGCGCGATCGTCGCCAGATCCATGCTGTCGATCCCCAGTTCATCCACCAGATCCATTTCCGGATTGAAGGTGTCCGGGGTCACGTCCTCGAGTTTGAGCTCGCCGATGATAATTTCCGCCACATGCCTTATAATGCCCTGGATGTCCTTGCTTTCAGGCATTCCGTCCTCCTTTGATGGTTTTCTCTTTATTCCGTTTTCGCCACGACGATCTGGCCGGTACAGATGGTCTTGTCTTCATGCGCCACTTTGAAATTAAAGCACGTCTCTCCGCGGACGTCTTCGCTTGTCAGGTGAAGCAGGATCGTATCCCCCGGCCGGACGGGGCCGGTGAAGCGCACGCGCTTCAGGGATGCCGTCCGGACGGTCTCGCCTCTCTTTTGGGCCTCCTGTTCAATCACCTCGGAGACCGCGTGCACGATGGCGATGCCCGGCAGGATCGGTTCGTCCGGAAAATGGCCCGCAAACCAGATGGAATCGCAAGGCACGGTTACAGCGGCTTCCAGAATATTGGGCGCAGTTTGGCGGACTTCCTGAAGCAATTTCCAGCGATCCGTCACCATCTCCTCCTTTACAGCGGTTCCATTGTCCCCCTGAGGCGCCAAGGGTTCAACTCTATATCATTGTTTGTTTTTTCAATCAAAAATTTTTTCCGGCGTCAACGGACAAATGTCCGCCGGCCCGAACGGCTAAGACGGCCGCACGCCGGACATCGTTTCCCGGCCGATGAGCTCGGCCAGCGGGACGATGTCGAGCCCCCGCTCATCGATGCCCGCCAGAATCTTTTCGATTTCCCGCGCCAGCAGCGCTTCGTCTTCGGGACGGCGGGGTTTGACGTCGTGCAGCAAAATAATGTCGCCGTCCGCCACGCGCCCGAGAATTTTCTGGGCGAGCCGCCGCACGCGGATATTTCCCGCATCGCGCGCCCGCCGGTTGAACGTGACGCAAAACAGTCCCAGTTCATCCAGAATCGGAAACAGTCCCGGATTGACGATTCCGACCGGAGGGCGAAACGCTTGCGCATCGATTCCCAGACGCCGCAGCGCTTCAGCCGCGTCACGAATTTCCCGGTAAAGGGTGCGGTAGCCTTTGAGCATCACCAGCGGATCGTGGCGGTACGTGTGATTGCCGACGGCATGGCCTCTCCGGAGAATTTCCGCCATCAGTCCGGGCTCTTTCTCGGCATTGACCCCGGAGACAAAAAAGGTGGCCGGCGCGCGGTGCCGGTCGAGCGCATCGAGAATTGCCGGCGTGGTAGCCGGAGACGGACCGTCGTCAAATGTCAGAGCGACTTGATTTTTTCCCCGGCGGCCCCGGTGGATCACCGGCCCCAGAAAACAGGTCTGCGGAAAAAAGCAGGCCGCCACGCAAAAAAGCACATAGGCCAGAAGCAAGGCCGCCGCCAGAAGCGGTTCAATGAAAAATAAACCGACCGCGGCTATCAGAGCCGCTCCACCCGCGATCTCGGCGGGACGCAGCCGTGTTTTTTCAGCTTCCATTGAAAAAAAGCCTCCCCGCACAGGCGCATCTCGTCCGGCAAAGCTAGGCAATCAGGTGCTCCCAGAGCGGCCCCGTATGCCCCCGTTCATAGAGCCTGGGCAAAATGCGCGTCGCCTTGCTCTCGCCCGCGCCGACAAGCCAGTTGATCCGGCCGGCGGCGTGCGCTTCAATCCGCTCTACGATTTCGACGTCGGATATGAAGGGCGAGCGGTAAAAAACAGGCTCGATCAGGTTTTGCGACGCGGAAATCTGTCCCTCGCCAAGCGCCGTCTCGTACAGGGCCGTGTGCGGATAAATCCGGATACCGCAAAAGAAGAAAAAGACGGCCCTTTCCAGCCGATCGACATTGGCCAGCGTCTGCCGAAGCGTCTCTTCGTTTTCGCCCGGGCCTCCCAGAAGAAAATAGTGGGCGATAAACAGGTCCGCCGCCAGGGCCGCTTCGTGCGCCCGGAAGACATCGTCCGACACAAAAGGTTTTCGCAGCCCCGCCAGCATGGCGTCGCACATCGACTCCGTGCCGAATTCCACGTGCGTGAGCCCTGCATCGGCCAGCGCCGGATAGTAGCCGTCGGGCGGAACCGTGGCGGCAAAAAAACCGCCCCACGGAATGGTGAGGCGCGCCTTTTGAAACGCCCGGGCGACCCGCAGGCTGTGATCGTAGCTCGCGTTGAACGCGGAATCGGTGATGAAAATATACTTGGCGCCCGCGTCCTCAAGCGCGCGGGCCTGACGGGCCACTTCTTCCGGCGGGAAAAACCGCATTCTCGCGCCTTCGATGTGCGGATAGGTGCAGTAGCTGCACCGAAACGGACAGCCGCGCTTGGTCTGCAAATTGAGCATGCCGCCATAGGAAATATAATATTTTGCATGCGCGGCTTCCGGCGCGAAGGCGCGTTGCAGTTCTCCCTCCCAGGCGCGGCAGGAAACCGCTGCCGCTTGCCGGGTCACCACACCCGGCACGGCCGCGATATCACCCCGTCCCTCCAGGGCGTCGAGCAGCGCGGGAAGCCTCTCTCCCTCTCCCGCGAGACCGTAATCCGCGTCCAGCGCGCGGAGAAATTCCACCGGAAAGACGGTGTAGCCGCTGCCGCCCAGGATGAGCGGCGCCTGCGAATTTTGCCGGATGACGGCCGCCAGCTCCTGATAGTCGGACAAAAATCCCCGGCTGTTGATGGTATCGGTATTGTCGATGTTGCGGATGGACAAACCGATGTAATCGGGCGCCGCACGCCGGATCTCCTCCCCGAGCGCTGCGGGAGAAAGTCCATTATTCATGTCCAGAATTTCTGTTTCATAGCCAGACGCAAGCGCGCCCGCCACGTAGTCCAGCCCCAGCGGATAAACCGGATAGGGCTTTTTCATCATATTGGCTGAAATCAGCAGAACTTTTTTCATGGACTTCTTCCGCTTGAAGGTCATCTTTGGGTCTGATCGTCCGGTGTTCCGGCCTCAGGCTCTGGCCTTCCGGGCTTCGCGGATGTAAGTCGCCAGCGCGCGGACGGACGCAAACACTTTGGCGCCCAGTTCCTTGCTCTCGATTTTTACGCCGTAATCCTTTTCGATCATCATGACCAGTTCCAGAACATCGATGGAATCAATGCCCGTATCACCGCCCACGAGCGGTTCATCATCCTTGATGTCGTCGGGGGTCACATCCAGCAGTCCCAGCGTCGCAATGATTTTCACCTTCAGTTCACTGATTGTTTCTTCAATCGTACTCATGAGCCACCTCGAATATGTTAAATTGAGAATTAAAACGTTTTCCCTTTACGGACAGGAATCGTCCCGACCGGGCGCGCATACCGCCCGGATGTCCTCGCCCAGAATTTTCTCCAGCACCACCCGGACCAGCCACCGGGAGAAGACGTGAAAATACCTCTTCCCCGCCATTTTGATGCCCACAATAAAAATAATGGTGGAAATCGCGTAAATCAGCGGCCCGCCGATAATGCCCACCAGCGGCTCCCGCAGCCAGACCGCGAGGATGCCCATCGCAATGACCGCCGGCAAACCGATCACATAGCTGAACGCAACGAGCCCCAGACCGATCATCATCTTCGTTGTGGGCTTCTCCCGCATCGCCGACAGATCGGCGCGTTCTGCAATTGCCTGCCGGCAGTATTTGGTGCGGGCAAAATAGAGAGCCGTTTTTTTAATAATGTTCAAACCCTGTCCCAATCCGGCTTAAGTATTTCAGAAAACGCGGGATCATAGCGTTAATCGGGCAAGATTTTCAATCCTTTTTTCTTGCATCCCCGCCGCGGCGCCGGGGCGGAATGCTCTATCGCTGCATAATCCCGCCGACGGCGTTTTTCGACCGGTTGGGATAATCGGGATAGGCAATGTCCCTGAACAGGCCGGTTCTGGCCTGGCCGACGGTGTAAATCAGTTCATCGTCCGCATAAACCCGGCCGTCGCCGATAACGACGGACGCCCCGGAATCCTTCAGCCGCGAATAGCGCCGGACGTCGATTTCGTAGCGAACCACCCGGTTATGCGGCCGAATCTGGCCGTTGAACACGACTTCTCCGCACCCCAGCGCGCGGCCCGCCCCCACCGCGCCGCGCCAGATGCAGAAAAATCCCAGAAGCTGCCAGACGGCGTCCACCCCCAGACAACCGGGCTGCACGGGATCGTTCGTAAAATGGCACTGAAAATACCACGCGTCCAGACGGATGTCCTGCTCGGCAATGACTTTTCCGGTGTTGCCCGTGCTTTCGATCCGGACAATCCGATCCATCATCAGAAACGGCGGCGCCGGCAGACGGGCGTCCAATCCGGCCGGCGGATCGGTGATGAGCGAACCGCGGGAAAAGGCCAGGAGCTCTTCAAAAGCAAAGGCATTTCTCTGCAAAAACATCTCATAAGTCATCATGATTTTTTCTCTTTCTGCAAGACAGGCCCGGCCCGCGCGGGAGTTCTGCGTTTGTCTGCGTGAAGATGCATCAGGCCCGATCGGATAATATCTCAAAATCTCTGACGTTTGGAGTCCCTATACAAGAAACCGGCATTTGTCAAAAGAAAAAACCCCCAAAGAAATTTCGTGGCGGGAATAACAATTTTCAGTTATAAGAAAACGCTACAAAATTCACCCGGAAAACAGGAGTCCATTATGAATCGAGCGGCCCTTCATGAGATCAGCTACGGCCTTTATATCGTCACCTCCGGCAGCGACGGAAAGTTCAACGGCCAGATCGCCAATTCCCTTATCCAGGCCACCTCCAAACCGGCCACGCTGGCCGTGTGCATCAACAAGGAAAATTATACGCATGAATTGATATCAAAAAGCCGTAAATTCACCGTGTCGGTCGTATCCGAAGCCGCGCCGATGACTTTCATCGGCCTGTTCGGCTTCAAAAGCGGCCGTACCATGGATAAGCTCAAAGAGGTCAAAACCCGCCCCGGTGTTACCGGCGTGCCCATCGTGCTTGACTACTGTCTGTCTTTTATCGAAGCCGAACTGGAAGGGGAGCTGGACTGCGGAACGCATACGCTCTTTCTCGGCAAAGTGGTTGAAGCGGATGTCCTGGGAGAAGGAACGCCGATGACGTACGCCTACTACCGGAATGTCAAAGGCGGCAAATCTCCGAAAACCGCCCCGACGTTCGACGCGGACGCGGCCGCCGCCAAACCCAAACCCGCCCAAGCCGCACGCTACGTATGCAGCGTCTGCGGATACGTTTACGATCCCGAAAAGGGCGATCCGGACAACGGCGTCGCAGCCGGAACCCGCTTTGAAGACGTTCCCGATTCCTGGACCTGCCCGATCTGCGGCGCGGACAAATCTCAGTTTGTCGTCGAGAAATAGACCGCAACAAAAGGCAGGAACAGGCGGCAGCCTGTCCCTGCCTGAAACACCTTAAACGAAAAACCGCTTCCCCCTTCCGATGACCCGGATGGAAACGACGCCGCTTTTCCTGCGCCGCATTCCCGAAACATCCGCTGCGCGTAAAAAAACAAATCCCTTCCGGCATGACCGGCGGTTATGGGTTGACTTCCGCGCCGGCGTCTCTTACATTATTGGCCGTCGGGGCCGCGTCATTATTCGGACAGTTTACCGCCATCATTAATTTTCAGGAGGTGAAGTGCCATGAACGTCTTTCGCAAAAAAAAGTGGTCCCCCTATGCGGCGGGCGCCCTGGCCGGGCTCCTGCTGGTCCTGTCTGTTCTGGTCGCAGGCAAGTACTTCGGCGCATCGACGACCTTTGTCCGCGCCGCCGGCTTCGTGGAACAGGCCGTGGCGCCGGACAAGGTGGCCGGCATGGAGTACTTCATCAAGGAAAAGGTGAAGATCGACTGGCAGTTTCTGTTCGTTGTCGGCGTGCTCGTCGGATCGTTGGCCGCCGCCTGGATCTCCGGCGAAAATAAAGCCGTCGCCGTGCCGCCGATGTGGAAACGCCGGTTCGGGCCGTCCCGGGCAAAGCGCTGGATCGCCGCCTTTCTGGGAGGCATCGTATTGATGTTCGGAGCGCGTCTGGCCGATGGGTGACCGAGCGGCCACGGTCTGAGCGGTCTGGCTCAGATAGCCGCGAGCGGTTATGTTTCCCTGATATGTTTCTTTGCGGCCGGCGTCGTCGTGGCCAATCTTCTTTACAAAGGAGGTAAGGGCCATGAATGAACTGCTACTCGGCGCCGTTACCGGCATCCTTTTCGGTTTTGTCATGCAGAAGGCCCAGGTCATCCGGTACGACCGGCAACTGGGCGCGTTGCGTCTCCTGGACATGACCATCGTCAAATTCATGCTCTCGACCATCCTGGTGGCCATGGTGGGAATTTATCTCCTGTATGATCTCGGCTGGATCACACTTTCCGTCAAACCGCTTATTCTGGGCGGCAATGTTCTGGGCGGGCTGATCTTCGGCGTCGGCTGGGCCATCGTGGGCTACTGTCCCGCGACGGCCATGGCGGCGCTCGGCGAGGGGCGCTACGACAGCGTCTTTGGCCTTGCCGGAATGATTCTGGGGGCGGGCCTCTACGCCGAATTTTATCCGCAGATCAAGGCCGGCGTGCTGGGCTGCGGCGACTTCGGAAAAGTCACGCTGCCCGGAGCGCTGGGCGTCAATCACTGGATCGTCATCGTTGTCCTGATCGCGCTCTTTATCGGACTTTTCGCCTGGTTTGAAAAAAGGAAACTCTAGCGTTTGTATTGCAGGCCGGCCGGGTCGCGGGAACCCGGCCGGTTTTTTTTGGAAGCACGGGCAGAAAACGACCGCGGACTGTCGGGCCTTTCACGTCCGGTTCTGCCTGCGCCACACCCTTTTGAGCCGCAGTGAATTGGTAACGACCGAAACGGAACTTGCCGCCATGGCCGCAGCTGCAAATTCCGGATTGAGCATGATGCCGAAGAAAGGGTAAAGCGCGCCGGCGGCAATGGGAATGCCGATGATGTTGTAAATGAACGCCCAGAAGAGATTCTGCTTGATGACGCGCATGGTCGAAAAAGAAAGGGCGATTGCCTGGGGGACGACCTTCAGATCGTCCCGGATGAGCGTCATGTCCGCGGCTTCGATGGCCACATCCGTTCCCGCGCCGATGGCGATGCCCACGTCGGCGGCCGCCAGCGCCGGTGCGTCGTTGATGCCGTCGCCCACCATGGCGACGACTTCGCCCTGGGATTGGAGCGCCCGGATCTCATCCGCCTTGTTTGCGGGAAGAACTTCGGCCATCACGTAATCAATGCCCAGCTGAAGGGCGATGCTTCTGGCCGTTCCCGAATTGTCGCCGGTCACCATCGCCACCTTCAGTCCCCTTTGTTTCAGGCCAGCGACCGCCGGGGCGGCCGATTCCTTCGGAACGTCCGCGAGCGCGATCAAGCCGATCGCCTTTCCGCCCGCGGCCACATAAACCGCTGTTTTGCCCGCAGCGGCGAGCGCCGCCGCGTTCTTCTGCAGCCGGGAAACATCGATCCCCTCCTGGTTTACAAGCGCCCGGTTGCCGATCAGGCAGGGGCTTCCCGCCACAACCGCCCGCGCGCCCAGGCCGGACAGAGCCTCAAAATTTTCCGCAGCGGGCCAGGCGATTCCGCGCTCCTGCGCGCGTTTCAGGATGGCCCGGGCCAGCGGATGCTCCGAGGATTTTTCCAGCGCCGCGGCTATGGCCAGCACACGGCTTTCCTCAACACCTTCCACGGCCGCAACATCCGTCACTTCCGGTTCACCCCGGGTCAGCGTGCCGGTTTTGTCGAATACGACCACGGTCAGTTTATGGATTTTTTCCAGCGCTTCACCGCCCCGGATCAGGATGCCGCTGTGCGCACCCAGGCCGGTGCCCACCATGATCGCCGTGGGCGTGGCCAGACCGAGCGCGCAGGGACACGCGATGACCAGCACGGAGACGAAATTGATAAGCGCCCGGCTGAAACCGGCATCGGCGGGAACAATGTACCAGACCAAAAATGTAATGAAGGCCATGACGAAAACCGTCGGCACGAACACGGAAGCCACTCTGTCCGCCAGACGCTGGATCGGCGCCTTGGAGCCCTGCGCCTCTTCCACCATCTGAATGATGTGGGCCAGCATGGTGTCGGCGCCCACGCCGGTCGCGCGCAGCGTGAAGCTGCCCGTCCGGTTGATCGTGGCCGCAAAAACCTTCTGTCCCGGCTCCCGGGACACAGGCATGCTCTCGCCGGTCAGCATCGATTCATCGAGCGTGGACCGGCCGGTCAGAATTTCGCCGTCCACCGGTACTTTTTCTCCCGGCCGCACCACCACCTCATCGCCGATTTGCAGCGCCTCCACGGGAACGTCCACCTCCGTGCCGTCGCGGATGACGCGGGCCGTCCGGGGGGCAAGCCCGATCAGTTTCCTGATCGCCTGGGAGGTTTTTCCCTTGGCCGTCGCTTCCAGCAGGCGGCCCAGAAGGATCAGCGTGATGATCATCGCCGCGCCGTCGTAGTAAACGTGGGGGGCCACGCCCGCCTTTTCAAAGAACTGCGGAAAGAACGTCGCCGCCGCCGAATAGGCATAGGCGCAAAAAGCGCCCACTGCGACCAGCGTGTTCATGTCCGACGTTTTTTGTTTTGCGGCCTTCCAGGCCCCGACAAAAAAACGGCTGCCCACCCAGAACACCGCGGGCGCCGTTAAAAAAAACATCGCCGCCAGCATCGCCTGGCGGGGAACGGCCTGCAGGAAACCGAACCAGTGCTGCATCGATCCGAAAAAAATGATGACGCTCAGCACGGCGCCGGCCGCGACTTTCAGCTTCAGGTCGCCAAGCTCCCGGGCGCGCGCGGCCTCAATCGGATCGGCGCCCGCCTCGGTGATCTCGCCCAGAAAGTCGTAGCCCTGGTCGGCGACGGCGGAAGCCAGCGCGGAAACGCCCGCCCAGCGGTCCTGATGGATCACGGTCGCGCGGCCGGTGGCCAGATTGACGTTCGCCTCCACCACGCCGTCAACTTCCGCAAGCGCGTTTTCCACCCGCCGCACACAGGCCGCGCAGGTCATGCCGCCCACCGAAATCGTCGTTTTCCTCCGGCCGGCCGCGGAAGCATCGACAAAGGATTCATACCCCAAATCGCGCACCTTGTCCTGCAGCGCGGCAACGTCCACCTGCGTCCCGTCGTACTCCACCTGCGCTTTTTCGGTGGCAAAATTCACCGCCGCGGCGCGCACGCCGGGCATGGCGCGAAGGCCTTCCTCGACGCGCCGCACGCAGGCGGCGCACGTCATCCCCGCAATATGCAGCTGGACCTTATCCGACAACTTCGTACCCCGCCTTTTTGACCGCTCGGGCAATCACGGCCGCGTCGACCGGTTTGGCTTCGTCGTACGTCGCCTGCGCCCTGGCCAGATCCACGGAAACGTTCCGGATCCCGTCGATGGCGGAAAGCGCTTTGGTCACCGCCATCACACAGTGCTGGCAGCTCATCCCTTTAATCTTGATTGTTTTCATCAGCAGCCTCCTTAAAGAAATAGCTTAATTGTTAAGATAACGTTTTTTAAAAGAATAGCAAGGCGAAAGCTTCTTAATTTTATCTCCCGTAAAGAATTTTTCTTGACAAAATAAATTAGCATTTACTAGTATCAACTTAATGAGCGCTAACTTATATACTGAGAGCGCATGCAGCCTTGCCGAAGTCAGTTAACGGATGTCCTCATAAAAATTCCGGAAAAAGAAAATCTGCTCCGGGCGGGCTGCTGCAGAATAACCGAGGAAGAGGCAAAAAAAATGCAGAAGAAAATTAAAGGGATCATTTTTATCGTTGTAAGTATTGTGCTGATTGCGTGCGCCAAGGCTCTCGAGGTTCCGGCACTGATCAGCGTCCTGCTGGTTCTTGCGGCCCTGGCACTTTTTATTTATGCGCTTCCGGCGTTTATCTCCCGGGCCGAATCATCCGGTGAAAAGCAAGTGGCGTCATCCGATAAGCACTAAAGTTCGCTTCGTTTCGCACCCCGGTGTTGGCCAATCAAAAGACAACTGCATCCCAAAGCCTTAATGGGGTCTTGCATCATCGAACGGCGCTGCCGCCGGTTCGTTGCAGACTCATTTCTTGCCTTTTGCAGTCGGGGAAACTCCGTCACGAACCAGATTCATGCGTGGTTCGGCTGAGACAGGCAAATCTTTTTTTCGGTCGCCATTCGTTGAGGAAAGCAAAATCCGGTTTTCGATAGCGCGGATCCATCCGACCGAACCGACGTGCAGTCCGATTCGGCCACCTCCTGTGATCGGCAGGCGGAAGGTGCCCTGCAATGTCAGCGTGCAGCGATGGCTTCCCGGTAAATCAGCCACAGGCTGTCGTATTTGGAAATCAGCTTGAAGCTTCCCTCATTGAGGGCCCACATGTTCACCAATCCCTGAATCAGGGCAAACAGCAGCGTCGCTCCCGATTCGAGGTTGATATCCCGGCGGATGGCACCGTCCCGAACGCCGGCGGCCAGCAGTTGGATCAGGTGGGAAATATAATTGCTGATGGTTTGCGCCGCTTGCCGGTTCAATTTACGATCGCCCAGGCTGACGATTTCAGCAATGACCTGAAATGAAATTCCCCTGTGGAGGTCGATCATGGAAAAATGGGTTCGGATAATCCTGTCGATGGTGTCGAGCGACACGATAGTAACACCGGCCATCCCCTCCGTAATGTCCCGAATCAAAGATTTTTCGATATGGGCCAGAAGAAAGGACAAGATACTTTTTTTGCTTTTGAAGTGGCAATAAATGGCCGCTTCGGAAATGCCAACGATCTCAGCAATCCTTTTGACCGTTAGATGTTCGCTGCCGTATTTAAAAATGATTTTCTGCGCCGCTTCCAGAATCTGCTGCTGCCTGATTTCCGTCGTTTTTCGTTTCGTCCCTTTGGCCATTTTCGCTGCTCAATTTCAAAATCACGCGCAAAACACAACGGCATAAATTAATCTATTAACGATTTCGACAAATTCAGATAAGTATCGTCCGAGAGCCGTGAATAAATTTATAATGAATGAACAAGGAGAAAGCAATTAAAAAAACGGGATTTCTTATCCCGCTTGAAATAAAATAAATATTCTGTATGATTACAGCCATAAAGGGTGAGCCATGATCATACGCTGCTGGGGAGCCAGAGGCTCCATACCGACCTCGGGAGAAAAATATCTGCGTTACGGCGGCAACACGACCTGTCTGGAGATCCGCAACGACCGGAACAATATTTTGCTGGTGGACGCCGGATCGGGTATCCGCGAGGCCGGCAACGCCTTCCTGACCGAAGGCCGGCGCGATTTCACGCTGCTGCTCACACATGCCCACTGGGACCACATCATGGGTTTCCCGTTTTTCAAGCCCCTTTACCGCCACGATACCCGCATCACCGTCTGGGGCTGCGCCTTTGCCCGGGAATCCATCCGCGACATGCTGGCGCGCGTCATGACCGCTCCTTACTTTCCGATCAAATACGACGACGTTCATGCCCAAATCGACTACCAGGACATCTGCGCGGACACCTACACCCTCGGCAATATGACCATTACCCCTATTGCGCTTTCGCACCCGAACCAGGGAACCGGTTTCAAGTTTTCGGAAAACGGAGTGAGCTTCGTTTTTCTGACCGATAACGAACTGGGCATGCGCCACGACGGCGGGCTGGCGTATGACGACTACCGCGAATTCTGCCGCGGCGCCGACCTGCTTATTCATGACGCGGAATACCGCGACGAGGAATATCCGAAAAGGCGCGGCTGGGGGCATTCCACCATCGAACAGGCGGTCGGCCTCGCGCTTGATTCCGGCGTCCGGCGTCTCGGTCTTTTTCATCACAACCAGGACCGCGTGGACGACGAGGTGGACGAACTCGTTGCCGCGTGCGAACGGATCATCCGCGCGCGGCAGAGCGCGCTTGCCTGTTTCGCCGTCCGTCAGGGAATGGATCTGGCGCTGTAACCCAAAACCGCTTCTTGTCGGTTATCACCCGGAGGATAAACCATGCTGATTCTTTTTCACCTGTCGCTGATGATGATCGCCGCCCTGTGCCTGCTTGCGGGCGTGGGCATCGCGATGTTCGGAAGAAAAAAAAGAACCTGGCTCAAAATGCATAAAAATCTCAACACCGCGGGCTTCGGCCTGCTGGCCGCAGGCGGCGCGATGGCGTTTGCCAACGTGGCGGTATCCGGAGGAGATCATTTGGCGGGCCTCCACTCCTGGTTCGGCGCAGCCGCCGCGGCGCTTGCCGCCCTGACCATTTTCCTCGGGTATTATTCGCTTCGGGCCGCCAACAAGCAGGCCGTGCGCGCGGTCCACCGCTGGTCGGGCCGGCTCGCGCTCATCGCCATCCTCGGAACGATCGCGCTGGGGCTCTCCATGATCGGTATCCTGTAAATGTTTCTCCCGACCACCGCCGAAGAAATGCACAAAAGGGGCTGGGAGGCCGTTGACGTCATCCTCGTCACCGGCGACACGTATATCGACAGTCCGCATATCGGCGCGGCTGTGATCGGCCGGGTGCTCGAAGCGGCCGGTTTTCGCGTGGGCGTCATCGCGCAGCCCGATACCGCAGATGACGCGGATATCCGCCGTCTGGGCGAACCGCGGCTCTTCTGGGGCGTCACCGGCGGCTCGATGGATTCGCTGGTCGCCAATTACACGGCCGGCAAAAAAAGAAGACGCAGCGACGATCTCACGCCCGGCTCCGTCAACAACCGCCGTCCCGACCGGGCCGTCATCGCCTACGCCAACCTGATCCGCCGCACTTTCAAACAAACGAGGCCGATTGTCGCCGGCGGCGTCGAGGCCAGTCTGCGGCGCATTGCGCACTACGACTTCTGGTCGGATTCCGTGCGCCGGTCGCTTCTGTTTGACGCACGGCTGGACATCCTGGCTTACGGTATGGCGGAGCGGGCCGTTCGGGAAATCGCCCGGCGCCTGGCCGCCGGTGAAGACCTCCGCAGCATCCGCGGCACGTGCGTCATTGCGCACGAACCACCCCCCGGCTATCTGGAACTGCCTTCTTTCGAAGACGCGGCGGCCGGCAACAAAGCATTTCTCCGAATGTTCGATGGTTTCGCCGCCAACCAGGATCCGGTTACGGCGCAGGGCCTCGTACAGAGGCACGCCGACCGTTTTCTCGTGCACCATCCGCCCCAGCCGCATCTCACCGAACAGGAGCTGGACGCCGTTTACGCGCTGCCTTTTACAAGACGCGTTCACCCGTTTTACGCGCATCAGGGCGGCGTGCGGGCGATGGACACCATCGCGTCTTCCATCACGACGCACCGCGGCTGCTTTGGCGGATGCCGGTTTTGCTCCATCGCGCTGCACGAAGGCCGGACCGTTCTCAACCGGTCGGAAGCCTCCATCCGGGAAGAGGCGCGGAAAATCGCCGGGAAGCCGGACTTCAAGGGCTATCTGGCGGATGTGGGCGGAGCAACGGCCAACATGTACGGCATCGCCTGCGTGCGCCAGTCCCGCCGGGGCGCCTGCGCGGACAGGCAGTGTCTTTATCCCGAGCCCTGCCCGTCGCTGTGCATCGATCACTCGCGGCAGATGCGCCTCCTGGCGGATCTGCGCAGCATTTCCGGCGTCAAGAAAGTTTTTGTCGCCTCCGGCCTCCGCCACGATCTGGTGCTGGCGGACAAAAAGCACGGTGCGGCCTACCTGCGAGAACTGGTGAAGCACCATGTATCCGGCCAGTTGAAAATCGCTCCCGAACACACCGTTCCCGGCGTTTTGGCGCAGATGGGGAAACCGCCGGCGCAGGCGCTTACCACATTTCAGACGCTCTTTGCCAGGATGAACGCCGAGGAAGGCCGCAGGCAGTTTCTGACCTACTATTTCATCGCGGCGCATCCGGGATGCACGCAAGAGGACATGCGCCTTTTAAAAACCTTCGCCGTGCAAAAGCTGCACATCGTTCCGGAGCAGGTGCAGATCTTCACGCCGCTGCCGTCCACCTGGTCGTCCGTCCTCTACAGGACGCAAACCGATCCGGCCACCGGCCGGAAAATTTTCGTGGAAAAGGACCCCGGCAAAAGACAGAGGCAAAAAGACATTCTCACCGCGGACGGGAAACGGCCGGGGCCGCAAGAAAAACATAAAAACCGGCGCCCGGCGAAAACACCGCGGACCGGGGAGAGAAAACCGCGCGCACAGCGTTGACCAGTCCTCCGGAAGACGGGATGCAAAGGCAGTTTTGCGTTTACAGATCGTTTTACCGGGTGTATAAAAAAGCACAAAATTCGTGGAGGAAAAGATGAAACGAAAAAGCACGGCAATTCTTCTAACGGTCTTTTTCTGCTTTTTGCTGCTGGCGTCCGGCGCAGCGTCGGCCAAGGACAACGGCGACGGAACCGTGACCATCAACGGGCTCGTCTGGCTGAAAAATTCCGGCAGCTGCCTGGGAAGCATGACGTGGGACTCGGCCATGTCCGGCGTCCCGTATTTCAAAAGCGGATCCTGTCCCGGTCTCAAGGACAATTCCCAGGCGGGCGACTGGCGCCTTCCGACAAAAGACGAACTGGTGGCCGTCTATTCGCATGTCGGCGAATTGGGCACTGTGTGGAAGGACTATCACTGGAGCTCCACGACGGCCTACGGAACGTCCGCCTACATTGTCAACCTGAAAAACGGGGGTGTATCCACTTTCAGCAAAACGTCATCGCAGTACAGCATACCGGTGCGCCAGCCGAAATGACGGGGACACGCGATGACGGCCAGACGGCGTTTGTGGTGTGATCGTTCCGACGGCCTTTGTTTCCGGGAATCATGCCCCCGACGGCATCAATGTCCGGCGCGGGGATTGTTTTTGCTACAATTCAATCTGCGTGCCGAGTTCGACGACCCGGTTGGCGGGAATTCCGAAATAGGACGTAGGATTTCCCGCGTTTCGCGACAGGAAAGCAAAAAGGGCCTTGCGGCACCGCGACATTTTCGCCGTGCCGGTCGTGAGCAGCGTTTCCTTCCCCAGATAAAACGTCGTGTTCAGCGGATCCGTGACCAGGCCCGCCTGGGCGGCGATTTTCATGACCTGCGGCACGTTGGGCTTCTGCATGAAGCCGTAAAACGCCTCAATCCGGTAAAAGCCCTGCCCCAGATCGGTCAGACGGACGCGCTCGTGCACAGGCACCGTCGGAGTGTCCGTCGTCGCCACGGAAAGCAGCACGACTTCTTCATGCAGAATATGGTTGTGCTTGATATGGTGCAAAAGCGACGGCGGCGTTCCCACGGGCGCGAGCGTCATGAAAACGGCCGTTCCGGGCACGCGCGGCAGCCGTCGTTTCGCCACGTCGGCCAGAAAGAGGTCGACCGGCAGCCGCGACCCCGTGAGCTTGCGGGCAAGTTCGCTTCTCCCCTTTTTCCACGTGGTCATGACCAGTGCGATGACCGCCGCGATCAGGAGGGGAAGCCAGCCGCCGTCGGCAATTTTGAAGAGATTGCCGGCGAAAAAGGCAAAATCGAACGCCAGGAACAGGCCGATCAGTAAAACCACTTTTCCCCAGGACCAATGCCGGCGGCGGATCAGCACCAGGCCGTAGAGAAACGACGTGATGATCATCGTTCCGGTTACCGCAATGCCGTAGGCGCCGGCCAGCGCGCCGGACCGCTGAAAGCCCGCGACCACGGCCAGACACGCGATCATGAGCGCGTAATTCACAAACGGAATGTAAATCTGCCCCTGCATTTCGCCCGAGGTGTGAATAATCCGCAGCCGGGGACAAAACCCGAGCTGCACGGCCTGCTGGGTCAGGGAAAACGCGCCCGAGATGAGCGCCTGGGAGGCGATGACCGTGGCGAGCGTGGACAGCCCGATCATGGGATAGAGGAGCGGCGGCGGAACGATGTTGTAAAACGGATTGACGTTCATCTCCGGATGCGCCAGAAGGAGAGCCCCCTGCCCGAAATAGTTGCAAAGCAGCGCAGGCAGCACAAATCCAAACCAGGACAGACGAATAGCCGACCGGCCGAAATGCCCCAGATCGGCGTAAAGCGCCTCGCAGCCGGTGATGCACAAAACCACCGAACCGAGCACTACGATGCCGTGCATCTTGTTGATCAGGAAAAACTCCAGGGCGTACAGCGGATTTACCGCGCGCAGCACATCCGGTTCGCGGAGAATCTGCCAGACGCCGAAGACGCCGATCGACACGAACCAGAGCATCATGACCGGGGCAAACAGCCGGCCGATGCGGGCGGTGCCCCGGCGCTGCAGCGAAAACAGCGCGACCAGCACGATACAGGTTACGGGCAGGACAAAAGGCGCCGCCGCGCGGGTGGCGACTTCGAGGCCTTCGATGGCGGAAAGCACGGAGATGGCGGGCGTAATCACGCCGTCGCCGTAGAGAAGTCCCGCTCCCAGAACTCCGGCAAACAAAAGCACGGGGGCAAAGCGCGGGGAAACGCTTTTATCGGAGCCGTACAGCAGGCCCAGGAGCGCAAAGATGCCGCCCTCGCCGCGGTTGTCGGCGCGCAGGATGAAGGTCACATATTTGATCCCCACCACCATGATCATCGACCAGAAGATGAGAGACAAAACGCCCAGAACATTCATCATGCCGGCGGCGATGGCGTGTGGACCGTGGAAGCATTCCTTGAGAGCGTAAAGGGGGCTTGTTCCGATGTCGCCGAAAACGACGCCGATCGAGCCCGAGGCAAGCAAAAGGATTTTCTTGTCGAGACGCCCGGCGGATACGTTTCCGCCGGCTGTCGGTGAACCGTCAGGCTCATCAGATGATGACGACATAAAAAGACCTCCGAAGGCGTTATCGGGGAGAATCCTTCTCCCGGATTGCTCCGGCGGGTTCTCCTCATCGAAGCCGGCGAAGTTAGCTGAAGGGCTCGGGTCGAAGAGGTTACCCTACGCATAAAAGCGATGCGCCCCAGAAAATCGGTTCCTCCGCTCCTGAAACACACATTTCAGGATTAGGCTGAAAAGAGCTTTAAATCATCCGGGTAAGCCTGTCAATGCCATTCTGAACCGCGTGGCCGCGGCCCCGCGGACCGGACGTTATACCCTTCCGTAGCGGTCTTCCAGCCGCTCGATATCGTCTTCGCCGAAGTAGGTTCCGGTCTGCACTTCGATGATCACCAGATCGGCCGAAGACGTGTTTTCCAGGCGGTGGGACGCCCCCTGCGGAATATCGACCGCCCGGCCCCGGGCAAGCGGAACGACCTTTCCGTCCACGGTGGCCGCCCCCTCGCCGGAAACGGCATACCAGTGTTCCGCCCGCTTCCTGTGGCGCTGGAGACTCAAACACTCCCCGGGCGAAACGACGATGCGCTTCACCTTGTGGTCCGCCGCATCCGAGAGAACTTCGAAATATCCCCAGGGTCTTTTGCCGTTTGCGTCCATGGTCTTCCTCCCTAATCCGTTATGGTGAATTCGATGGCGCCGATCGGCGCATCACCTTTTGTGTCGCGCTGCCGGATCATAAAATCCACCCGCCACTTTCCCGGAATCCCGGCGTTGATGAAGCTGGTCGCGTGGCCCGGCGGATAGAAACCGTAGGGACCGTAAACCACGGAGTTTCCTTTCGGATCGGTCAGACGCACCTTGTAGTCGTATTGCGCCAGACCGTTCTTGTCCAGGTACGCGCTCACCGGCGGGCCGACCAGCCAGACGCCGAAAATCTTGCCGTTTCCCCGAAACGCGCCCCGCTCGTAGAGCTCTTTTATCGACCAGGTGTTCGATGCCCGCTTCTCCACGATCCGCAATTCCCTGTCGTAAGCCGCGTCGTCGAAAATCCCCACGCCCATGTCCTTCATCTGCCAGCCGGCGGCATGTCCCGGAAAAGCGCCGAGCAGCAACATCATCAAAACCGGAATCCATGTGAATGTGATTTTCATCTGCTTCTTCCTTTTTTGGCGCGGATTGTAGCATTGTTTCCCGGAAAACGGAAAGCAAAACCCTTTTTCTTGACTGAGAGGGCCATCCATTCTATAAGCAAAAGAGACGCTTATGACGATCCGCTATTCCCTCAAACGCAGCCGCAAAAGAAAGAAAACCCTTTCCCTGCAAATCGGAAAGAATTCGGAAATCACGGTTTACGCGCCGTCGTTTACGCCGATCGCCGAAATCGACCGCTTTGTCGAACAAAAAAAGGGCTGGATCGCGAGAACGCTTACGCGGCAGGCCGCGCTTCCCGCGCCGCCCGCGGAAAAGCAAATCGCCACGGGTGAACGGTTTTATTATCTGGGTGAGAGCCATCCCCTGGAAGTCTTTTTCGAGCCGCTGGAAAACGCGGGTCTGGTGTTCTGGAACAACCGCTTTTATTTGAACTGCGCAGGCGGCCGGGAAGACCGGAGGCGCCATCTGGCGGCCTGGTACAGAAAAAAAGCGCAGCCCTATTTGAGCGAGCGGGTTGATTTTTACAGCCGCCTGCTTAAATTACCGGTCAAAGACGTCCGGATCACCTCCGCCGGGCGGCGCTGGGGCTCCTGTTCGCACGACAATCGCCTGTCCTTCAGCTTCCGCCTGATCATGGCGCCGCCGCCGGTCATCGACTACGTGGTGGTGCATGAAATGATGCATGTCCGCCAGAAAAATCATTCTTCTCAATTCTGGAACTTGGTGATAGGAGTGATTCCGGATTATCAAGCGCACCGGCGCTGGCTTCGCGACCACCAGCTCCTTTTCGAATTTTAGCGCTGCAGAAAGGATCGCAACCTGTTATTCTTATGGACATTAAAGAAACCATCGAGCTTGACCACCAGCCGCTCCTGTCGGAGCATTTCCGCAACCTGCATCTGAAGCTGTCCGACTACACCTTCGCCAATCTTTATCTTTTCCGCAAGATCAGCAGCTATGAGATCGTACGGAAGGACTGCGGCATTTTCATTTCCGCCCGCAACCGCCAGGGGCAGAACTACGTCATGCCGCTCACCGATTTGCGCGTATGCAGCCTGGACATGATCAAACAACTGCTTGGCGGCAACCATTTTCTTTTCCCCATTCCCGAAGAATGGCTGCCTTTCTTTCCCTCTGACGACTTCCGCGTCACATATGACGACGGCGAGTCGGACTATGTTTATCTGACCGAAAAAATGGCCTCCTTTGCGGGAAGAACCTATCAGCGGCACCGCAACCATCTCAACCAGTTTTTCGGCCTTTTCCGGCCGGAAGGCCTCCCGCTGGAAGCGGACAAACTCGCTTCGGCCATGGCCGTGCTCGACACCTGGCAGGACGAGTCGCGGACCGCCTGCGAAAAGACCGACTATCCCCAGTGCGCCGAAGCGCTTGCAAACTTCCGGGAGCTTGCACTCTGGGGCACAATCTATTACATAGAAAACGAACCGGCCGGCTTTATTGTGGGCGAACCGCTCGACGACGACATGTTTTGCCTGCATTTTGCCAAAGCTTCGAAAAAGTACCACGGCATTTACGAATTCATGTTCAACGATACGGCCCGGCGCCTGCAGTCACGCTACACCTATCTGAACCTGGAGGAAGATATGGGCAACGGCAACCTGCGGCGGACCAAAGTCTCCTACGGGCCGGAACGGATTTTGAAAAAATACCGCGTTCGTCTGGCCGGGACCGACGCCGGAGCATGCAACGTATGACGCCTGCGGACACCATCACCAACCTGCAAGAAGGGGATCAGGGAATCATCGCTGCTATCGACGGCGGCGCGGCTCTGACCAGCCGCCTGGCCGGCATGGGCATCGTCACCGGCGCCAGATTCCGGATCGCGCAGGTCAGCGGCGGGTCGATCGTGGTGCAGGTGTCCGGAACGCGCATCGCGCTGGGCCGCGGCGAGGCGTCCAAAATCACCGTGTTTAAAATCGATCCGGAGGACGCGGTCTGCCGCGAGCCGATCGCAAGGGAGATCTCCGTCGCGCTGGTCGGCCAGCCCAACGTCGGCAAATCAACCCTGTTCAACATTCTGACGGGGCTTTCCCAGCATGTGGGCAACTGGCCGGGCAAAACCGTGGAGAAAAAAGAGGGGGAACACCGGGCGGGCGATCTGCTGATCCGCCTGGTCGATCTGCCCGGCACTTACAGTTTGACCGCCTTTTCCGAAGAAGAACGGGTCGCCCGCGATTTCATCATCCGGGAAAAGCCCGACCTGGTCGTCCTGGTGCTGAACGCCGCCGCGCTGGAAAGAAGCCTCTACCTGCTGTCCGAAGTGCTCCTGCTCAACCGGCCGGTGATTGCCGCCGTCAACATGCTCGACGTCGCCGAAAATCAGGGCACCCAGATCAACAGCAAGACGCTCGCGGAGGCCTTGTCGATTCCCGTCATCCCCATGGTCGCCAAGCGCAACACCGGCATCAAAGATCTGGTGGACCGCATCAGCGCCTTTGCCGCCGGCGAACTGCAAATCACGCCTCATCAGCCGGAAGTTTCCGCCGACCACCTGGCCATTTATCACAAAATCCTGGAGATCATCCGGCCGCTCGTTCCCGAACCGTACACGGCCCAGTGGGCTGCGGTTAAGATCATGGAGGGCGACCCGGAAGCGTCCGCCCTGGTCGAGGGGCATCCCGATCCCCACGCCTGGAAAACCGTCGAGGCGCTTTTGACCAAACACGAAGACGCGCTGCACGCCGTCGTCAACGGACGCTACGACTGGATTGAAAAAATGACGCGGGCGGCCGTTTCGCATTTTAAAATGGGCCAGGTCGTCCTCACCGACCGGATCGATCACGTCCTCACCCGCCCGATTTTCGGCATTCCGATTCTGCTGGCCGTCATGGCGTTCGTCTTCTTTCTCACTTACGCCATCGGCGTGCCGCTGCAGAACACGATGAACGACGGCATCCAGCACATCAGCCGGGCGGTTGCGCCGGCGCTCGCCGCCTGGCCGGCCTGGATTCAGGGGCTTTTGGTGGACGGCGTCATCGGCGGCGTGGGCTCTGTGCTGAGTTTCCTGCCCATTTTGCTGATCTTCTTTGCCATCATGGCGTTTTTGGAGGACGTGGGCTACATGGCGCGCGCCGCCTTCGTCATGGACCGCATCATGCACCTCGTCGGCCTGCACGGAAAAAGCTTCATTCCCATGTGTCTGGGCTTCGGCTGCAACGTGCCCGCCGTGCTCGGCGCGCGGATCATCGAGACGCGCAAAGCCCGCATGATCACGCTGCTTTTGATTCCATTCGTTCCCTGCACCGCAAGGCTGGCCGTCCTCACACTCGTTTCCGCAGCCGTCTTCGGCGAAAACGCCGCCTACGTGTCCTGGGCCATTCTGGCCACCAACATTGCGGTCCTGGGACTGGCCGGCATCTTCGTCAACAACACGCTTTGGAAACAGGATGCGCCGTTCATCATGGAGCTGCCCATCTACCACCGGCCCGACGCGCGGACCATCGGTCTGGTCGTCTGGTCGCGGACGCTTTCCTTCCTGCGCAAGGCCGGGACCGTCATCCTGGCCATGTCGGTGGCCATCTGGATTCTGTCGTATTTTCCGACGGGAAAAGTGGAGGAAAGCTGGCTTTCGTCCCTGGGCCGGGTCATCGAACCTCTGGGCGGCCCGCTGGGTCTGGACTGGAAGATGATCACCGCGCTGCTGACGGGGCTGGTCGCCAAGGAAACCGTCGTGGCCACGCTGGGCGTGCTCTACTCCGTAGGCGAAGAGGGGCTGGCCGCCGTGCTGCCGACCATCATGACGCACGCCTCCGCGGCCGCTTTCCTGGTGGTGATGATGCTCTTCATTCCCTGCGTCGCGACCGTCGCCGTGCTGCGCAAGGAAATGAACAGCCGGGCCTGGTTCTACACCACCATCCTGCTCACGCTGGCCGTCTCGTACCTGGGCGGCATGGCGGCGTACCAGATCGTCCGGCTGACGGGCATTTAAGCCGCGCCGC
>DBPV01000042.1:0-17716 GCA_002304995.1 Syntrophaceae bacterium UBA1411 | reverse complement strand
TCGTAGCCCATGACAAAGCGGTCTTCTTCCATGGCGTGGATCTTGGTTCCGACGATGATCGTATCCGGATACTGCAGCGGCATCTTGAAGCGGCATTCGGTGGAGGCCAGAATCGGCCCGATGCCTGTCTCGCGCGTATAGTCCATCATGTTCAGGCGGTCGAAGTACGCGATGCGGATCGTCTCGAAATAACGGAAATAAATAATGTTGTTGACGTGGCCCATGGCGTCCATTTCTCCCCAGGCCACGGGAACGTTCATCGTCACGGTGCAGGCCGACAAAACGTCATCCGGCATAGTCTGATCCCCCTTGTGCGATTTTTTTAATCCGCCGTTACTATAATGCCGGCCCGGCGAAAAAGCAATGGAGGCACAATTGCCGCCGGTTCACGGGACGATATTCATGCCCATCAGACGCACGGCGTCGGAAAATAATACGGAGATGCTTTTGTCCGAAACGACCTTTTCGACAAATCCCACGCCGAAGGTCGGATGCCGGATGACATCGTTGATTTTATAGCCTTCGCCAAGAGCATAATCCCGGACGGGCGTATCCGGCGCGGTCTCGCGCGTTTTGCGGTCCCACGCCAGGGCGGCCTCGCGGCCTGCCGTCTGCGCCGCATCCGCCTTTTTTGCCGCCGCGGTTTTGCGGACGGCAGGCTTTTTTTCCGCGGGGCTTTTCCGGTCGGCCTGCGCGCCCGGGCGGTACTGGTGCTGCGCCCCGCAGGTCCGGCACTGGACGCGTTTCACCACTCCGTTGACCTTGAATAAAATAATATGATCCAGCACGAGGCTGCACTTCAGACAATACGCATCAATGGAATCGCCAACAGACGGCACGTTAAAAACTCCTCCGGTTGAATTTCAGGAGGCGGGCTATATCAGATTGTGCGCAGATGTTCTAACAAATAATTTCGGATAGGCCGAAAGGAACGTCGGATCAAAGCGTTGCGGCCAGAACCGCCGCGCCGATCGCGCCGTTTTGCTGCGCGTGGGGCGACACCGAAATCTTCACACCCAGCTTTTTTTCCAGCGCGGCTACGACGCCGGCGTTGCGGGCCACGCCGCCGGTAATGGTCACGGGCTCGGCCGAGCCGACGCGGGCCAGCATCGACGAAACGCGCGCGGCGATCGATTCATGAATGCCGGCGATAATGTCCGGCCGCTTTTCACCGCGGGCGATGAGCGAGATCACCTCCGATTCGGCAAACACCGTGCAGAGGCTGCTGATGCGGGCAGGGGCGGCCGCCGCAAGCGACATCGCGCCGAAGGCGTCCAGATCGACCTCCAGCGCGCGCGCCATGACTTCCAGGAACCGTCCGGTTCCCGCGGCGCACTTGTCGTTCATGACAAAATTTTTGACCTTCCCTTTTTCATCGAGGCTGATGGCCTTCGAGTCCTGCCCGCCGATGTCGATAATCGTCCGGACGGACGGATTGAGAAAATACGCGCCGGCGGCGTGCGCCAGAATTTCCGTGAAGGACCTGTCGGCGAATTTGACCGAATTGCGGCCGTAGCCGGTGGCAACGACGGCGGCAATGGATGATTGATCGCTGCCGGCATCGGCCAGGAGCTCCTCGTAAACCCTTGTTCCCGCCGTCTCCGCGGAATAGCCGGTGAAAATGACCCGGGTGCCCAGAATTTTCCCGTCTTCAAGGATCGCCGCCTTGGCCGTGATCGATCCGATATCAATACCTGCTGTGCGCATCATTCGCTTTCCAAATCGTGCCGTTTATGCCTGCTGCACCTATCATATTCGGGGCAAAAAGTCGCGGGCTTTATAATCTTTTTTCCAGATTGCCGGCTCGGACACCGACGAGGCGGACTTTTTTTCCGACCAGGTCGACGCGTTTCAGGCAGGCAAACGCCCGGCGCCGGATGTCTTCTTCCCGGTCGAGCGCCGCGCTTGCGGAGCAGGCGCGCGTGACGGTTTTGAAATCGCCAAAGCGGATTTTCAGCGTGACGGTCCTTGCACAATAGCCCTGATGGGCCAGATCGGCAACGACTTCCCGGGTGAGGTCGGCAATCGTCCGGGCAATCGTCTGCCAGTTGCCGACATCGGTCTGAAAAGTGGTTTCCCGGCTCACGGAACGCGGTTCCCAGTGCGTGATGAGGGGACTGTCGTCGCGACCCTTGGAGGCTTCAAACAGATAGCCCCCGTAAGACGGGCCGAAATGCTCCGTCAAGACTTCCAGCGGCAGAGCCGCCAGCTGGCCGATGGTTGCGATATTCATGGCCTTGAGATGCGCTTCCGTCTTGGGCCCCAGGCCGTAGAGCTTGCGCGTCGGCATGAGCCACAGGCGGCCTTCGATGTCGTCCGGCGTGAGGATCGTCAGCCCGTCGGGTTTGTGCATGTCGGAGGCGATCTTGGCCAGAAGCTTGTTGGGCGCGATGCCGATGGAGCAGGTAAGGCCGGTCTCGCGGGCAATGCCGGTTTTGATTTTCAAAGCGACGGCTTCATTGCTTTCGGGAACCAGGGAAAGATCCAGGTAGGCTTCATCGATGCCGCCGCTTTCCATTTCGGTCGTCACGCGCAAAAGCACGCTTTTGAACCGGCGGGAAACGGCGGCGTAGGCTTCGTAATCGACGGGCAGGTAAATCCCCTGCGGGCAGAGTTTGTAGGCCGTGCGCAGCGGCATGGCGGAGTTCACACCGTATTTGCGGGCTTCGTAATTGGCGGTGGCCACCACGCCGCGCCGGGAGGGATCGCCCGCGCCGCCGATGATCACCGGCTTTCCCGCCAGAGCAGGGTTTCTTTTTTCCTCGACCGCGGCAAAAAAGGCGTCCATGTCGATGTGGAGAATTCTTCTGAGCGTTTTCTGCGGCGTGTCCATGGTTTGTTTCCCGTACCGGCATTTGCTGCGGCGGATGCTTCCTTATATAGAACTTCCGTTCTATTGGCAAGGGGGATTTTTTCGGCGCGACCAACGGCGGCGCGCCTGCGCCCGATCCCGGAAACGCAATTTTTTCTTCTTGTTATCCGTATTCCACCTGTTATATAAACGCCTCACCTATTTTCAGGCGGAGGCATCCATGCGAGTCATCATCATCGGCGCCGGCGAAGTCGGATACCACATCGCCAAGAAACTTTCCGACGAAAAGAGAGACGTGGTTCTCATCGACAAGGACCCGGCTAAAATCCGGCGCATCAGCGAAAACCTGGACATCCAGGCCCTGCTGGGCTCCGGCACCAGCCCCCGCATGCTGCGGATGGCGGGCATCCAGGAAGCGGAACTGCTGGCCGCCGCCACCGACAGCGACGAAGTGAATCTGATTGCCTGCCTGCTCGCGCGGAGCCTCAACCGCCACATCATCAAGATCGCCCGCGTCCGCAATCAGGAATACCTGCGGGAACCGTCGCTGTTCAGCCAGGACCTGCTTGGTGTGGACCTGATCATCAACACTCAGGCGATGATGGTCAAGACGATTCTCGACCTCATGGAAATTCCCGGCGCGTCGGAGGTCATCGATTTTCTGGAGGGCGAGGTGAAGCTGGTCGGCTTTCTGATCACCGACGAATCGCCGCTGGCCGGAAAAAAGCTCAGCGACCTTAGAATCTCCCAGGCGAATCTCCTGGTCGGCGCGATCGTCCGCGGACACAAGATCCGCATCCCCAGCGGCAGCGACACGATTTTGCCGCTCGATCTCATCTATCTGGTGGTGAAAAAATCGGACGTTCCCCAAACGCTGGTCCACCTGGGCATACCGACCCGGCCGGTCAAAAACATCGTCATCGTCGGGGCGGGAAGCACCGGCATGGACGTCGCCCGGGCGCTCGACAACCGGCGTCTGAACGTGCGCATCATCGACCAGGACGGAGACAAATGCAAAGAGGCCGCCACGATCCTCAACCACGTTCTCGTCATCAGGGGCGACGGCGCGGACCGGGATTTGCTGCGGGAAGAAAACGCGGGCGACATGGACATGCTCATCGCGCTCACCGGGGATGAAGAAAGCAACGTCCTCATCTCGCTTCTGGCCAAGGAGCTGGGAACGAGGCGCACCATCACCCGGGTCAGCAAGCTCAGCTACATGCACATCGTGTCCGCCATCGGCCTCGACACGGTCATCAACCCCCGCATGTCGGCGGTGCGCGCGATTCTGCAGCACCTGCGGCGGGGCCGGATCATTTCCGTCGCTCCCCTGCGGGAGGAACAGGCCGAGGTCATCGAGGCCGAAGCGCTGGAGACGTCGGACATCGTCAACACGCCTCTCGCGGAGGTGAACTTTCCCCCGGGCGCGATTCTGGGCGCCGTCGTACGCGCAGGCGAAATCATCATTCCCCGCGGCGACACGATCGTCCTGCCGCATGACCGGCTGATCATCTTCGCCCTGCAGCAGGTGGTCAACCAGCTGGAAAAGCTCTTGACCGTCAAACTGGAGTACTTCTGATGAATCCGCGGCTCATCGCCTACCTCGTGGCTGTGCTGGTCGTCTGTCTCGGCGCGTCGATGGCTCTGCCGCTGGCGGCGTCCCTGTACTACGAAGACGGCAGCGCCATGGCCCTGTTGATTTCTCTGGTCGTCACCTGCGGCGTGGGGGGCTGCGTCTTTTTGTGGACCCGCGGACAGCGGGACTTCTACCTGAGCCACCGCGACGGCATGATCATCGTCACGCTGGGCTGGATCGTCGCCTGCCTGGCGGCGAGCCTGCCCTATCTCATTTCCGGCGTCATTCCGGATTTCACGGATGCCTATTTCGAATCCATGTCCGGTTTTACGACGACCGGCGCCAGCATTCTCACCAATGTCGAAGCCGTTCCGCCGGGCATCCTGCTGTGGCGCGCCCTGACCCAGTGGCTGGGCGGCATGGGCATCATCGTTTTGTCCATCGCCATCCTGCCCTTTCTCGGCATCGGCGGCATGGAGCTTTACAAAGCGGAAACCCCCAGCCCCGTGGTGGACAAACTGACGCCCCGGATCGCCGACACCGCCCGGTCGCTGTGGAAAATCTACATCCTGCTCACGCTCGTTCTCATCTGGCTTTTGCTCATGGGAGGCATGTCCCTGTTCGATTCCGTCTGCCACAGCTTCGCCGCTCTGCCCACCGGCGGATTTTCCACCAAAAACGCCAGCGTCGGATATTATCAAAGCGCGTTTATCGATTACATTATCCTGATCTTCATCTTTCTGGCCGGAATCAATTTCTCCCTGCACTTCAAACTCGTGAGCGGCCGCATCCGGCAGTTCTTTCGGGACCCGGAACTCAGCGCCTATGTCCTCATCACCGCCGTTTTTATCGGGCTCGTGTGCTGGGATGTCTACGCGGTCGTTTATTCAAGTCTCGTCGATGCGTTCCGCTTCGCGTCCTTCCAGGTGGTATCGATGCTCACCACGACGGGATTTGTCTCGGCGGACTTTGAAAAATGGCCGGCCCTGTCCCAGTTGATCCTTCTCATCTGCATGTTCGTGGGCAGCATGGCCGGATCGACCGGCGGCGCCATCAAGATCATGCGCCTGGTCCTTTTGGCCAAGCACTGCTATCTGGAAATCTTCCGCATCATCCATCCGCACGCCACCACGATGGTCAAGCTGGGCGGCGTCGTGGTTTCGCAAACGATCATGCGCAGCATCTGGGGATTCTTTCTGCTCTTCATGGGGATTTATACCGTGGGCGTGATCGCCCTTACCGCGCTGGGCATGGACATGATTTCCGCCCTCTCCGCGATGGCGACCTGCCTGGGCAACGTCGGCCCCGGACTGGGCAGCGTCGGGCCGATGGACAACTTCTCCGGCGTTCCCGTCGCCGGCAAATGGGTGCTGACTGTCGCGATGCTGCTGGGGCGTCTCGAGATTTATACCGTCATCGTTCTGCTGATGCCGGCGTTCTGGCGCAAATAAAACGCCCCGCCGCCGGACTGTCGAAAAAATCCGCAGCAGGGAAAATGGCTGAGGGGCAAGGACTCGAACCTCGATTTCCAGGGCCAGAACCTGCCGTCCTACCTTTAGACGACCCCTCAGTGCGTGACGTTTAAAACCGGCATTGTCCTCACGACGAACGTTCAAGAGGGTCGCGCCGGATTTCCGCAAACGCCGAGTTCATGAGCAATTGCCGTGCCAGAGCCGTCCGATCGTTTTGTCTGAGAAATTCAGGGAGTTTAGAAAAACGTGCGGCTGTATGCCGGCACAACTTTGTGCGGTTTAAAAATTCCCGGACAGAATTGTTCGCCGCCCCCTTTACCGGGCCTTCTCTTTCCGCTTCTTCGCCGGCGCCTCAAAACCATGCACCTGCAGCGAAAGCGCGTCGACCGACAGGTACACTTCGCGCAGGGACAGGGCCAGCGACACGAGCAGGAGAAGCAGGCTCGCGGCAAAAACGACCTTGGCGGCCAACGGCAGATTCAGAAACAAAAGGAACATGCACAACACACAGCTGAAGAAACTGGCCACACCGAAAACCTGCATGCTGCGAATCAGGCGGATCCGGCGGCCCAGGCTCCGCAGCTGTCCGTCAATGTGCGGATGCGGCGCCGCCTGGTTGCGGGCGTAGAGTTCGCGGATCAGCGCTGCGATGGCGCTGAAGCGGTTGGTGTAGGCCAAAAGCAAAAGCGAGATGGCGGGGAACAACAGCGCGGGCGTTGTGAGCGAAAATTCCATAGCGTGACCTCCGGCCTTTCTTCATCGTCAATTTCTCCGGTTTTTTCAAAAGCAAAATCGGTGCCGGCGACAGGAAACACGCTAAGCGCCGGGACTGACGACCGGCATCCTTCACCGCGCGGCGGAAAGACCGGGGCGCTTCCGGAAAAGGATTATTCTTCCAGAGACTTGATAATCAGAGAAGCTGTCGCCGTATTGGTCGCCAGCGGAACATTGTGAACGTCGCAGATGCGCATCAGCATGAAAATGTCGGGATCGTGCGGGTGCTTTCCCAGCGGATCGCGCAGGAAGATGACCGCCTGAATTTTTCCGTCGACCACATCGGACGCGATTTGCGCGTCGCCGCCCAGGGGGCCCGATAGTTTTTTTTCGACTTCCAGTCCCGCCTTTTCGATATAGCCGCCGGTGGACCCGGTGGCGACGATTTTATATTTTTTCAGAATCTCCAGATGGTCCTTGGTGAAGGCCACCATCTCCGCTTTCTTCCCGTCATGGGCTATGATTGCTATCGTTTTCATCGCCACTCCTTTACTTCGTCCGGCCGGAAAAATCAATAACTGCCCTTTAACCGGGAAAAAACCCTTTCCTGGGCGACCAGACAGACGTCATCGATGGTTTTATCCGTGTAATCGGAAATGGACATCGGCTCGGCAATCGACACTTTGACGTGAATTCTTTTTTGCGCGCAGACGGCTTTGACATTGTCGATGAGGATTTGATCCCGCCGCCAGGCGATGGCCCGGTCTTCCCGGTAACGAACGGCGGCGGGCAGCAGAATCGTGCCGTGATTGAGCTCCACGGTCTTGAAAATTCCGCGCTTGAAAGGCAGAGGATTGTCGCTCGGGCTGGTCGTTCCCTGCGGGAAGATGGTGATGATCCTGCCGTTGGACTGGCTGGCGATTTTCCGGATGACCCGGTGACGGTCGAAAGGCGATTCGCGTTTCAGAAAATAAATGCCGATGAGCCGCGCTGCAATTCCGATGATCGGATAGTGCTTGACTTCCTCCTTGCTTAAAAAAAGCGTCCGGTACAGAGAAGACAAAAGAAAGATATCCAGCGCGCTCACGTGATTGGCGATGAGGATGATGCCTTTGTCCTTGGCCACACCGACGGGAATCGGCTCCGCGGCATCGACGCGCACCCGCAAAATCCAGAGGCAGATCCGGCTGTAGAGCTGCAAAAGGGCCGGCCCCAGTTTCCGAATCCAGGGAAACAGGAGAGCGGCCAGGACAAATAAAATGAATACGGCAACCAAGGTAAAGGCGATAAATGTTATGAGTTTTACCGAACGCATGTCATCGTTCCCCCATCACCGGCGGCATCCCCCACCGGCCGTCAAAAACGGCATTTGCTGTTTTTTCGCCGAGATCCGGCGTCGTCAGCGCCCCGCTCCGCTTTTTTGCCAACGGAGGGAGCGATCGATGCGACTTGTTTTGAAAAACAAGGAACACCCAGGCGATCTATAACTGTTGCCGCCGGATGTCAAGATGATCCGTTTTCAACAGGGTTCGGAAGCCGGAGAGCACACTGTAAATCCCTCGCCGTACCAGGAATCCTTGTAGTCGATGACCGTTTGATGAAACAGATCCTTTTCTTCCCGGTCATACACGAATGTAAAGCCCTCGGTCTGCACCGTTTCGTCTTCTTCTCTGGGTTCGTCCAGAACCATCGCCAGGCGCGGCCCGATTCACCCAAAGCCCTGCCGGATCAGCCGGATCGTCCGGACATTGAAAGATTCAATAACCTTGAGAAGCTCCGTTTTCGCTTTTTCCGTAATCGTAATTTCGATCATTTTCTTTTCCTTTGATTGTCGTTTTACACAGCGCCGTGCCGGCGGCCTTCGCGATGGATGCGATCGCCGCGGCTTCCTCCGCCCCGGTGCCATCCGAAAGGCGCTTCGCGGTCATCAGGCATTCTGCAAGCAGCCCTTACCGAACAATATAGGTCCGCCTTTTCAAAAATCAATAGCGCCGCGCAAATCGTCCTTCATGCAGAAAACGCCAAATCCCCGCCGGGAAGAAACGATCCGCGACCGCCGTGTAAAAAAAACACGACCGCTTCGACATTGACAATCGTCTTCCGGCAACATATATTCTCCCCGATTTTGTGCATATTCTGCGCGGAGCAAAAGTAAACGGCATTCATGCATTACGGAAAGCATCAACCATCTCTGGCGGCCGGACGGCCGGTTTTTTATCCCCTCATTCCGATCCTTTTGCTTGCCGTCTGGATTGGCGGCTGCGCAACCTGGATCGGATCCGAAAGAGCGGCCTGCATCGAGAGCCGCGCCGCCTTCGACATCGGATCGGCCACACTGAAAATGAAGGCCGCCGAAGTCGACCGCTGCGCCAATATCCCCTTGAATCCTCTGCTTCGAAAAGACGTCAAAGTCGCCTTTTCCGAAAACACGCCGAACCGGTCATTCAGTCCGGAGATTCAGCGACTGGGCATCGCCGAGTTGCAAAAACTCAAAAGCGATGCCGAAGCGCGCGGCGTAAGCAAATTCGCCGGCGTGGCGACCGCCGCTTTCCGCGAGGCAATAAACGCGCCGGCATTTCTTGCGGAAGTCAAACGGCAAACGGGCGTGGACATCCGGCTCATTTCCCAGGATGAAGAAGCCCTTCTGGGCTACAAGGCCGTCCGGGCCGCGATGCCGGCCGGTCCCGTGGTAACCTGGGATATCGGCGGCAATTCCATGCAGATGGTTTATCAGGACCGAAGCGGCCGCTACCGCCTCTACCGCGGCCGGACCGCCTCCGTAACCTTCAAGCGGCTGGTCCTGGAAGACATCCTGCACAAGGAGGCCTGCCGGTCCTCTTCGCCCAATCCCATCGGAGCAAAAAACCTCGCTCGGGCGCTGGCCGCCGCGCGGTCGGCCGCCGGAGACGTTCCCGCCGCCATTCAAAACGCTCTCAAACAAAGCGATACAAACATGATCGGCATCGGCGGCGTCCATAACGCAAGCCTTCGCCACCAGCTTCAGGCCGAAGACGCCTACACCAGGGATGAGCTGGCAGCCGCGTTGCAGAAGCGCATCGACTGGTCGGACAGCCAAATCGGCGGCGCTTACGCGGACACCGACGTCACCAACCTGATTCTGGTCCTGGGCTTCATGCAGGCGCTGGAGATCGACCGCGTGATCCTCAAAGACATCAACCTGACGGACGGCGTGCTGATCGAACCGTCCTTCTGGCAGTAATTATTTAAGGAGTAAAGTATATGGCGGAAGAAACCAAAGAAAAGTGGCTCAACTATGTCGCACTCACCACGGTAATTTTCGCGGTTTTCGCGACCCTGTCCACCTTCAACGGAGCGAAATATTCAACGCGTTCGGTGCTGTCGCAGACGCAGGCAGCCAATCAGTGGGCCTACTACCAGGCCAAAAGCATCAAGGGTTACCTCTACGAAAACCAGATGGAATCCATGGAAATGGAGATGCAAAAGAGCCGGGGGACCATGTCCAAACCGACGGCTGAGGCTTATGAAAAGAAAATGGATTTCTACAGGCAGAAAATCGAGAAATACGACGCGGAAAAGAAGGACATTTTCAAGGAGGCCAAACAAATGGAATCCGTCCGTGACGCCTCGCAGAAACATTCCAGCATTTTCGGCCTGGCCGTGATCTTCCTGCAGATCGCGATTTTGCTGTGTTCCATTTCCGCCCTGATGAAGAAAAAGCCCTTGTGGATTCTGGGCAGCGTCACGGGCCTCGTCGGCTCGCTTTACTTTGTCAACGGCTTTTTTCTGTTCTTCTGATCCGGAATTCCGGTTGCGGCCGGGATTGCACCGTTTCGTTTGGGAGCAGCCGGGGCGGCCGGTTCGCCTGCGCTGACCTCCCCCTGACCCCCTCCAGAGGGGGACATCCTTTCGTCCTCCGCTTTCGTGATGTTTGGGTCAGGCAGAGGTGACACGAAGCGACGGGGCAGCCTACCGCAAGCGGCGGACCTGAAGGTCCGCCCTGCATGACTGACTCGCTCCCACCTCAATAATGCAGGGCGGGGCTTTAGCCCTGCCAGCCAGCGGACCTGAAGGTCCGCGCTACATTGCAGGGAACGGTCGCGATAATCTGACGGTCACGAGACCGTTCCCTGCCCGCTTTCAGGCGCCGCGCAATTCTTTCATCACCTCTGCCATTTTTGCGTCCTTCTTTTCCCACAGGGCGTTTAACCAGGCGTTGAACCGTTCCCGGTATTCCGGATCGTCGGGATCCTGCCCGCAGAGCCGTGGGTCAATCGGCAGCACTTCTATCCTCACGATGATGCGCGATCTTTTGCTGCAGAAAAACTCCCAGGCCGTTTCGGCGCCGTCGGGGTAAACAATGGTAACGTCGATCACTTTCCGCATGTTGTCGCCCATCATGGACAGCACATAGGCAATGCCGCCCGACCGCGGCTTGAGCAGGCGCCGGTAGGGAGAATTCTGGCGCGCGTGTTTTTTGCGGGTGAAACGGGTGCCTTCGACAAAGTTCATGATGGAAGCGGGCCGGTCGTTAAATTTTGCGCAGGCCTTCCGGGTGGCTGCAATATCCTGGCCCTTGAGATGCGGTTTTTTCCGCAAGAGTTCGGAAGAGTACCGCTTCATGAAAGGGTAGTCCAGCGCCCACCAGGCCAGGCCCAGGATCGGCACCCAGATCAGTTCCTGTTTTAAAAAATACTTGAGAAAGGGAATCCGGCCGTGAAATATTTTCTGAAGGACAATGATATCGACCATCGTCTGGTGGTTGGCAATGACGAGATACCACTCGTCCCTCTTCAGTTCTTCCAGCCCCGCGACATCGTATTCGACGGTTTTGATGACGGCGATAAAACCGTTGATGCAGTAAATCCAGGCATAGGACAAAAAATTCAGGATCGTATCGAAGAACCGGCGCGCCGCGCGAAAGGGCAAAATAAGTTTAAAGACGGCGGTGATATAGACCGGCACGGCCCAGAACAACGTATTGATCGCGATAAATGCCACGCCCACTATGCCGCGCAGGAATCCGGACGGGGATTTCAGCATGCCTTGTCTCCTCGATTTCTTGATATCCCAAGGCAGGCTTATACGGCATTTGTTAAAAATGCAAACGCCATCTGCCGGAGAATAACTGCGGCGGATACCCGGCGGCCGGCGTTCGTCCCCCCGCAGCCGGCCTATGGTGTTACGATGGGAAAAGTGCCGGGGGCCTTGCCGAGCAGCATAAAGAAGCGGACCAGATCGATCCTGCTGCCCGCGATTTGCAGTTCGTCGCCAAGCAGCGCGTCCTTCGCCGCGGCGCCGCCGGTCAACATTTTGATGAAGAGTTTTTTGCTGAGCGTAAGCGTTGCGTCGGCGCCGGCCGCAGGCGCCGCCTTCCGGTGGTGCAGCACCGCGTTTTCAATCCACAGGACGTAGGATTCTCCGGTGTCGGAGATGACGAGATTGATTTTGAGGTTCTTGCCTTCCGCGGCCGGTCCGTCCAGGGCAGCGGCCATGGCGGAGAGGAAATATTCCGTCGGCGTCTGCATGAGCATGTCGAAAACGGAGCTCCTGTCCCTTCCCTTCTTCGGCGGTCCGTTGCGCAACTCAAAAGCGGCCGCGAGATAGCTGTTGCGCCAGGTGGCCGCCTCGGCCATGTAGCCCATCTGCTCGTAGGTGCGCGCCAGCAGCTCGGCGGCGTATTTATGGCCCGGCTCGGCAAACACGACGTGATTCAAAAGCTCGGCGCTCCAGCGGTAGTCGCCGCGGTCGAAAGCGTCCTGCGCCTCTGCTACGGCTTTGTCCGCGCCGCCGGCCAGCTTCACGTAGCGTCTGGCGGACTCCTCGGGCGGCAGGGGGTTGAGGTGCGCCGGATTGCCGTCATAGAAACCCATGTAAAACTGATAGACCGCTTTGACGTTATGGCGCAGATCGCCGTAATAGCCGCGGCCGGCCAGATACGAAGCAAGCGAGGCGGGCAGTTGAATCCGGTCGGCGATTTCGCGGGGCGTCAAGCCGGCATTGATGAGCCTGATCGTCTGGTCATGGGTGTATTTGTAGACATCGCGGTGCTTGGCGATAAACTCCGCGATGCGCGCCCGGCCCCAGACCGGGTGGTTGTGCGTGTTGAAGCACACCTCGGCGTCCGCGGCCTGCTCCAGGGCCTCTTGCAGATAGTTTGCCCAGCGCAGGGCATCGCGCGCCTTCGCGCCGCGCACCGGCAGGAGGTTGTGCATGGTGCGGTTCAGGATCTCGGCGCCGCAGTAGGCCTTCCTTTCGGGAAGAAGGAAGGTGAGCTCCGCGGGCGCCTCCGCCCCCGGCACGTTGTAGAAGACGAAGCGGACGCCGTCAACCACCCGAGCCTCTTCGGCCTTTCGGATAATGACCGTCGGCGGCAGAATGCCGCTTTTCCCGGACGCGATAAACTTGCCCAGGCCCACATCAACCAGACCCTTTGCCGAGCGCTCGAGCGTCATGCCGAACTGATAATTGGCCCGGCGTCCCATGGCGGTTCCCACCAGAATATTTTCGCTGACCGCTTCCTCCAGAAATCCTTGCGGCGCGAGAACGGGAATTTTGCGCGCGGCCGCCTCTTCGGAAGACAGCACGCCCAATGCGCCTCCGAAGTGGTCGATGTGGCTATGCGTGAAAATGAGGGCCGAGACGGGTTTGTCCCCCAAATGTTTTCGCGCAAAGCCAAGGGCCGCTTCCGCCGTTTCCCGGCAGGTCAGGGCATCCACCACGATCCAGCCGGTTTTGCCTGCGATGAGCGTCATATTGGCTACATCAAAACCCCTGAGCTGGTAAATGCCGTCCGTTACTTTAAACAGACCGATCCGGTTATTCAAAACGGCGTGCCGCCAGAGGCTCGGATTGACCGTCGGGGGCGCCGCGCCCGCAACAAACGCAAACGCATCGAAATCGACCAGGACCTCGCCTTTCGCGTTCGTGATCCTGCCGGTTGGTCTTGCCATGAAACCGCGCCGGGCCTCATCGTCATCCTGCGCGTTCGCATGGATCAGCAACTGCGAAAAACGGTCATTGGCCGCAACCGTGGCCGCCGTTGCCTCGCCGGCCGCGCCGCCGATTCCGGAATGTTTTGCCCCGCAGCCGACCGTCAGGATCAGCAGGGCCAGCAGGACGGCAATTGTGCAAAAGGCTTTCATGACAGCGCTCCTTTCATGATTTACAATAAGACATAAAGAAGGGCGAAGAAGCGACACAAGTCAAGAATCAACGACCTTCCGCCGTCTTCCCCCCTCTCATGTCCGGCCTACTGAAAACTTTTCAGGCTTCCTTCGACATCGTACGTCCAGCCGGCGGTGTCCTGAACCCACCAGTCATAAAAACGCGCCTTATAAAAGTTGACGTCATTTTGTGAGGCGTTTGTCCAGAAACCGATGACGACCATTGCCAGTTCATCATCGGCAAGCACGCCTTTGAGCAAGTCGTGTCCGCACATCTCCGGCCACAAACACAGGCCTTCCAGCCTGGCCCGATCCCAGATTCCGTTGTTGGCGTTTGAGAGGTAGGCAATTTCGCCGTCCGTATCGAGATTAATTGCGCCGCTGCCCTCTCCATCCTTGCCGTGCGTGTGAACGGTAACGGCATAATAGGGGTAGACTGTCGGCGGCTTCTTCCAGACGACAAGATACATGGCGGTCATGTCAAACCGCGTGGGGTCGCCGGAGGTTGTCGTTTGCACAACCTTCCAGATGACGCGTCTTTCGCCGGCGGTTTTGTAATTGTCGTTTGTCACGGTCACCAGGGCGGCGGCCTTCCCCTGCGGATAGGACTTTCCGTCGACGACCAGAAGGACTTCAACCGTCACGGTATCATTGCCGGCGGATGTTCCGGCGACGTATGCCACGGTGGCGGATGACGTCGTAAAGTCATCGCTGGCGGCGCTGGACGCGTCCAGCAGATGCCCCGCTTTTCCGGTGTTTGTCCAATGGTACATCAGGCGAGTGTCCGTGGAAACAGCATCGTCATACCGGGCGGCAAATTCGGCGGCGGAATTGGCGGAAACGGACTTGACCGGGGGATCGATCGTGATTGCGGGAGCCGTGACGGTAATGTTTACCGTCGCCTCGCCGATCGTATTCATCTGATACCCGCTATCGGTCACAATCCGGCGCTCCACCACCACTTTGACGGTTTCCGTGGCCCCGACAGCCGCGTCCGGTTTGCAGTTGTACGTCACCGTTTCACTGGTGGAATCAAACGCGATGCCGCTTTGCGCGCCTGCGGACAACGTGCCGTACTTGCCTTTCGTGGAGTAGCTGTAGGTATAGCTCCCGGCGGTGGCAATGTTTTTATACGTCGTCAGATTCACGGACATGCCGGGGTGGACGCAGGCCGGGCTGGGTTCGATCCTCACAACCGGCGGCACTGCGGTGAGCGTGAAATAATTGTAAGTGTCGGAACGGGCGCAGTCTCTCTCGATGGCCACATAGTCGATGCCGAGATAGGCGTAATCGATGACTTTCAGCGCCTTCATCAACAGCTTGGCGCTGCCGGCGATGAGTCCGCTGGTCTTTGAGGAATAATTGGAAAGCACCCGGGTGGCAATCAGGGCGCCCACGGTCTCGCGAAGCTTTTCGTCGGTGGCGACGCCCTTGATGATCGCCCAGCTTGCTCCGTTCCAGTCCAGGGTGGCCAGCGAGGCGGTCGCATCGAAACCGGCCTGCGTGCAGGCGCCGATCAGATCCCAGGATAAATCGGTCAGTTGTTTTCCCGTCAGGCGTCCGAGGGCGTTGGCCGGAACAAAGGTAAAGATGGCGGGAAACAGAAAGTCCTTAACCAGGCCGACGCCCAGCATGCCTTCATGTCCCTTGTACCAGGAGCTCTCTTTTTGAGCATCTCCGGTAATCGGCCCCGGCAGGGTCTGGCTTTTGCGTCCGTAGCTTGCCGTGACGACGGCCATATAAACTTTTTTGGCGTTGCCGGGCACAAGAGAGATGCCGATCGGCGAAGTGTTGACCGGCTTGTACGCGACGTTGTCATACCAGGCATCCAGCGTGGCGCCCAGAGCGCCGGCCAGGCCGTTGGTGGCTGAAAGATAGCCGTTGGTGACATCGACCCACTGGCCGATGCCGTAGGGGACATCCTGACCGTCGGCGTTCTGGTAGCCTGTGACATAGACCCAGTACCAGGCATGGCGCCGGTAGTTGTTGGTTAAAATAATGCCGTCGCCGTCAGGATTGGCGCCGACCTGAATCCCTGACTGGAGGGGCTCGCTCGTAACGACAATAGCGGCGACGTCGCCTGACGCGGCGGCCGCAGCGAAACGCTTTGCTTGCCGGCTGGCCGGTTTCCGGCCCGATGCCGCTCGCATCGGCGCGGGAAGCAAGGCTTCGGCGGCGGCGGTTACGGCAGCGCGGATCCCGGCATCCTGGTCTTCAAACACGGCCGGATTGGCGGCAAGGCGCGCAGCGATAACGTTGGCCAACGCGGCCGTGTTGGCGTCCGCCATAAGCACGGCCAGGGCCTCTTTCCAGGCCGAGGGCAGGAGGGTATAAACACAGAGCTGCTGGAAGAGAATGGCCGCGGCCGTCGATTTGGCGCTGATTTCGGCAACCGTGTCATCCGTGCCGTCCACAAATCCCATGAGGATCAAATGGCCTTCCCTGTCCCGAACTAACACCAGGGCGGGGCCGGTGTCCGGCTCGTCCACACGGAAACTGCCGTCGTTTGCAGGCGTCACGCTGGACAGGCAGCCGAGCACCGTGAGGTCACTCATGGCAAGCGCGCTGCCCTCGGGCAATTGTATACGGCCTTTGGCGGAATAAATCTTTGCGCCGCCGGCCATTGAATCGCCGTCGCCCCGGCTGCAGCCTGAAATAAAAAATAAGAGAGCAAACAGAACCGCCGCCACCACGACCAGGGTTTTCCTCATAATCATTTCTCCTCATCAAGATCCGTTCTCAAAGAGTTCTGAAACAAAATGAATACTGAACACACTATCCGCTTGCACTGTTTTTTCTGTTGCAAAAAAGTCTTGAGGAAAGATAACCGAACGCAACGTTCGGCGGTCAGAAATTATATAAACTGAAGAATATTGTCAAGTTCCGAATTCATTGCCGGCTGAGTGCCGGCAACGCCACCCAGCCGCGGACCGGGCGGAAAAGGTCAGCGTTGTTTTGCACAAACAAAAGAACGGATGGAGCGGAAGGAAGCACCGGCAACGTCCCTCCCGCGCCAGTTCTGAAATGTTGATCAAAGAAGCGGCGGGACAGAAATTCAGCAGCGGGCAGCCGATTCGCCCGGACGCCGGCACTCGCTTCAGCGGGCGCGGCATTTGCGCTCCGCTGAAGGAGTGTGTCCGGCATGTTGCCGGTCAGCTTTCTTCGCTGCCGATAAAACGGTAGATGAGCGCGCCAAGCATACCGCCAACGATCGGGGCTACCCAGAAGAGCCAAAGCTGCGCCACCGCCCAACCGCCGACATACAGAGCAACGCCCGTACTGCGCGCAGGATTCACCGAGGTGTTCGTCACCGGAATGCTGATCAAATGGATGAGCGTCAGGCACAATCCAATGGCAATCGGGGCAAATCCCTGCGGCGCCCTTTTATCCGTGGCGCCCATAATGACCAGGAGAAACATCATGGTCATGACCACTTCCGTTATCAGGGCGGCCGGCAGACTGTAGCCGCCGGGCGAGTGGGCGCCGTAGCCGTTTGAGGCAAAACCGGCGGAGACATCGAAGCCGGCGTGACCCGAAGCAATCAGAAACAGAACGCCCCCTGCTGCAATGCCCCCTAAAACCTGCGCAATGATATAGGGCGGCAACTCTTTTCCCGGAAAGCGGCCTCCGGCCCAGAGGCCGAGAGAAACGGCCGGGTTCAGGTGACAGCCGGATATGTGCCCGATGGCGAAGGCCATCGTAAGCACGGTCAGGCCAAAGGCCAGCGCCACGCCCAGCAGTCCGATGCCGACATCCGGGAAAGCCGCCGCGAGGACGGCGCTGCCGCATCCGCCAAGCACCAGCCAGAACGTTCCAAAAAATTCTGCGCCATATTTTTTCATACATTCCTCCTTTATCCGAATTGCGTATTGTTTCCTGGACAGGGAAGAATGGGCGTCCGTTTTGATCTTCGCTTGTCGCTGAATCCATGCGGCGCCTGCCCGTGGCACATACTATAGTCCCTTTCGAGGCCCAACGCAAGCGTCGGCCGGGCGTC
>DBPV01000125.1:1612-11464 GCA_002304995.1 Syntrophaceae bacterium UBA1411 | reverse complement strand
CGGATTGATGTCGATCTGTTCGATGTCCGGGCAGGCGGCCGCGAGACGCCCCACCGCCATCAGAATATCGGCCGTCGCCTTCCGGTCCAGCGGCTTTTGGCCGCGGTAGCCCTGCAGCAGTTTTCGTCCGGCCAGACGGTCGGGAAGCTCCCGCGCGATAGAAGCGGAAAGCGGCGCGGGCGCGAAGACCACGTCTTTTTGCAGCTCGGAAAAAACGCCGCCCAGGCCGAACATGACGCAGGGACCGAACTGCCGGTCGCGCACCAGGCCGACGATCAGTTCGTATTCGACAGGCATCTGCCGCTGCAAAAGCATTCTGCCCCGGCCTTTCATCCGGCGCGCCAGATCCGCAAAGGCCTTTTTGAGCGCGGCGGGTCCGGAAATATTCAAAACCACCAGGCCGGCTTCGGTTTTATGCACGTTGTCCGGCGTCAACCCCTTCAAAACGACCGGAAATCCGATTTGGCGCGCGGCTGCAACCGCAGCGGCAGCCGTGGCGACGATTTTTTCCGTGACGACGGGAATGCCCAGCGCTTTCAGGAGACGCTTGCTTTCGAATTCATCCCAGACGCGCCCGCGGTTTTCGCCGAGGACCGCCGCAGCCCGGGGCGGCAGACGGTATGCGCCGCCGCCCGCAAGAAGCCGCGAGGGTTTCCGGCGGGGCGTGTAGCGCGCCGCGAAAGCCAGGCATTCGACTGCGCGGTATAATTCTCCGTGGACGGGGATCGCGGCCTCCTGCGCTTCGCGCTTGAAGATCCGAAGCGCGTCGCGCCGGCCGATGGCCCAGATGACGAGCAGCTTCCCTTCGCGGTCCGCCGTTTCCTTGAAGACTTTAAGCCGCTCGTAATTGGGATAGAGGCCGACGAAAAAGTGCAGAAAGAGCACATCGACGCGGGGATCTTTGACCACGGCGCGAAACGCGTCGTCGTAGGCGGCGATCGGGCCGCGGCGGGCAAAGGCGGGGAAAAGGTCCACCGGATTGGCGGCGGGCATCCAGTCGGGAAAAACGTGCGCCAGCTCGCGTTTTGTTGCGGGGGAGAGGTCCGCCACGCGAAGCCCCTGCGCTTCGAGGAGGTCGCACGACAAAATGCCCGCTCCGCCGCTGAAGGTCAGAAGCGCCGTGCGGCAGGCCTGCGGGGTTTTTCCGATCATGGCCAGCGCGCGGGCGACTTCCATCATCTGCTGGAAATCGCGCGCCAGGGTAACGCCGGCCAGCGACAGCAGCGCGTCCTGCAGACGCGCGTTTCCGGCCAGACTCGATGTGTGGGAAAGAGCCGCCTTGGCGCCCGCGCTGCTTTTGCCGCCCTTGAGCAAAACGATCGGCTTTTTTGCGCTCCAGGCGAGCTCGAGGAACCTGCGGCCCCGGATGATCGATTCCAGATACAGGGCAATGGCGTCCGTTTCATCGTCCTCGATAAGATATTCGAGGACGTCGCATTCGTCGATGTCCATTTTGTTGCCGATGGAGCAGGCCTTGCCCACGCCAACGGCGCGTTCGCTCATCAGATCGGCCAGAAATCCGGCTGAGAGCATGCCGCTTTGCACGATCATGGAAATGCGGCCCGGAACCAGGCCGTCGGCGTACACCTTGGGATGCATGAAGGTGAAAAGAAACTTCCGGGGAATGTCTACGAGCCCCATGCAGTTGGGCCCCCACAGGCGGATGCCCGCCCGGCGGGCCGCAGCCAGACAGCGCTCCTGCAGCGCGCGGCCTTCGGGGCCGGTTTCGGCAAATCCCGCGCTCTCGATGATGACGCGCCGGATGCCCTTGCGCCCGCAGGCTTCAATCTGCGCGGGGACGGCGGGGGCGGGCACGATCACCAGGGCGAGGTCCACGGGATCGGGAATATCCTCCACGGCGGGAAAGGCGCTGAGGCCCGAAATTTCGGAGTGGTTGGGATTGACGGGATAAATTTTTCCCGTATAGCCGTAAAGCAGGTTGGCGATCATCTGGGCGCCCAGGCTGCCCTCGCGGGGGCTGGCGCCGATCACGGCAATAGACGCGGGAGAAAAAAATGTTTTCATGAGGCCTCGCTTAAAAATAAAGTTGAATCCGGTGAAGCGGCACTTTGTTACCATATTGAGGAAATCTGTCAATGCGTTTGTCTTCCCGGCCCGCGCGGCGCGTCTGTCCGGATCATCAATCGGTTTGATCTTTTGCGGAGAATATTGTAAATCAGCGGCATGAAGGAAAAAAACGTTTCTCCGACCGCCTATGCCGGAATGGCGCTGATTGCCGACCCGATTCACTCGTACGCTGTTTTCACGGTGCCCGAGGACCGGAACCCGGCGGAAAAAACGGAAAAGGATCTGATCGATTCCCCCTGGATGCAGCGGCTGCGCCGCATTTACCAGCTCCAGAGCGCCCGCTGGGTGTATCCGGCGGCGGAGCACACCCGCTTTCAGCATTCGCTGGGAACGATGCACGTTGCCGGGGAATTTGCCCGCCACCTGTATCCCAGCCTGAAAAGCGTCTGCCGCGACGCTCCCTCTCCGAACTTTGTGGAAGAGATGCTGCGCCTGGCCGGACTGCTCCACGACGTCGGCCACGGCCCGTTCGGCCATTTTTTCGACGAGCATTACCTTTCCGCGTGGGGGCTGACGCATGAAGACCTCGGCCGGCAGATCATCGTCAAAAAACTGGGCCCGGTCATTGCGCGCATCACCCGCAGCCCGTCGGGTTTGTTTGCACGCGGCGAAAAAATCGATCCGCGGCAGGTGGCCTACCTGATCAAGATGCCGGATGCGGCAAAACCGGAAACCCAGCCGCGCTGGCTTGTCCTGCTCCGGCAGTTGTTTTCCGGCATCTACACGGTGGACAACCTCGACTATGTTCAGCGCGACGCTTATATGACGGGCTTTTCGCTCGACATGGTGGACATGCCGCGCCTGCGCTACTACACGTTTTTCACGCCGGAAGGCCTGGCGCTCCACCAGTCCGGCATTTCGGCGCTGCGGCGCTTTCTCAACGCCCGACTGAACCTTTACAGCAACGTGTATTTCCACCGCACGACGCGCGCGCTGGACCTGCACCTGCAGGAGATTTTTTCCGACACGCTGAAGCTGATGTACGACCAAAATCCGGTCCGCCGCCTCGACGCCTATCTGGACTGCGACGAATGGTCGCTCTTCAGCGAAGTGCGGGCCTGGCTTTCCGCCCGGGACGCGCGCCGGCGCGCCCTGGCCCGCGAATGGCAGAAAATACACGCCCGCGAGCTTAAATGGAAAATGGCTTTTGCCGCCGAGATTTCCGTCGATCAGTTCCAGCGCGGCACCGAATTTGTCGGCGCCGGCCACTATGAGGCGAAAATCCGCGAGCGCCTGCCGGCCCGGTTAAAGACGCTGGCGTTTCGGGTGGATGTCGCGACCCAGGACCCCCGCCCGCTCAATCCCATGGCCGAGCCGGGCAAACAGATCAATATCTTCAATCCCGTCACGGGACGCACCTCTCCGGAGCCGCTGGCGGAGATTTACCGGTTTATTCCCGCGCGCGTCCGCCATTTCCGCGTCTTTGCGCTCAATCATGCCTATGACGAAGAACTCGGCCGGGCGGCGGAATCGGCGCTGGGCCATCTCGAGAAAGCCGTGACGACGAACGTATGACCGACGCCTCTGAAACCACCGATTTGACCCTGTTCATCCGCACGTCCGGCGAAGAGATCGCGCCCTGGAACCGTCAGCGCATCGTCGACGCGCTGCTGCGCGAGGCGGGCGTGGACTATCTGCTGGCCGCCGAAATTTCCAAGGACGTGGAAAAGCAGATCGTCGCTTCCGGCATCGGCCATCTGACGACGTCGCTGGTGCGCGAACTGGTCAACGCCAAGCTGACCGAGCGCGGCCTGGAAAAGGAGCGCCGCCTGCACGGGCGCATGGGATTTCCGCTCTACGACGTCCGCCGGCTCATCTTGCATCCCAACAAGGAAAACGCCAACACGCCCCATTCGCCGGAGGGCACGAATCTTCTGTTTGCCGAAGGCATCAAAAAGGAATTCGCGCTCTACGACGTTTTTTCCCTCGACGTCGGGGAGGCGCACACGGCGGGCGATCTGCACATTCACGGCCTGGGCTACATCGACCGGCCATACAGCTGCCGTCAGTCGCTCGAGTACCTCAAGCGTTTCGGCCTGGCGCTGCCGCACGCGATCAATTCCGCCGCCCCCGCGAGGCACGCGGAAGTGCTGCTCGCGCACATGGTGCGCTTCAGCGCCGTCCTGCAGGGACACTTCACCGGCACGATCGGCTGGGACGCCCTCAACATTTCCTTCGCGCCGTATCTGTGCGGAAAAAGCGACACGGAAATCCGCCAGTTTGCGCAGATGCTGGTCTATGAGTTTTCACAGCTTTCCGCCACGCGCGGCGGCCAGGCGCTCTATACCGACATTCACCTGTACTACGACCTGCCGGCGGCCTGGGCGGATCTGCCCGCCGTCGGACCGGCGGGACAGCCGACGGGAAAATTCTACCGTGACTACGCCTCCGAGGCGCAGCGTTTTGCGCGGGCGATCTTTGAAATTTTTTTGCAGGGCGACGCGGCGGGACGGACCTTTATTCTGCCCCGGCCGCTTTTGCACATCACCGACGCCTTCTGGCGGGAGCCGGGCGCGGAAGAGCTTTTGGTTCTGGCCTGCGATGTGGCGGCGACGCGGGGCAATCTCTGCTTTGTCTTCGACCGGACGGACGCTCCTCCGAACGCCGGCTGCTTCAACAATATCTTTTTTGCCGATGCGGCCGCCCGGAAGGAACTGGACAAGCCCTGGCTGATGCGCCAGGCGGCGGTGCAAAGCGTGACGCTGAACCTGCCGCGGCTGGGCTACCGGGCCAACGGCGACGAAAACAAACTGTTTGGCGATCTGGGCGCGCTTCTGGCCTCGGCCGTCCGCGCGCACGTCCAGAAGAAGGACTTTCTGGAAAAACTTCTGTCCCACGCGGAAGAGGGACCGCTCGCGCTTCTGGCGATGAACGCCGACGGCTCATCCTTTTTGCGCATGAACCGCGCCTACTACATCATCGGTCTGGCGGGCCTCAACGAACTGGCCCGGATGATGACGGGATTCCAGCTGCACGAATCAGGCGCGGCAATGGACTTCGGCCTCCGGGTCGTTGATTTCCTGGAGCAGGAGGCAAGGCGCCTGGGCGACACGCTCGGCATGGCGCTTGTTCTCGAGCAGACGCCCGCGGAAACGACGGCGTACCGGTTTGCCAGGCTGGATCTGAAGTACCATTCGCCAGCGGCCGGCCGCATGGTCCAGGGCGACATCGCCAGCGGCTCCGTTTACTATACCAATTCCACGCAGCTGCATACGGCGGCGGACATCGGGCCGCTTGTGCGGGTTCAGGAAGAGGGCCGTTTTCATCCTTTTCTGGCGGGCGATGTCGTCACGCATCTTCAGCTCGGCGGCGTCCGCCCCGATCCGGCCGCGCTGGCCGGATTTGTGAACACCGTCTTCGGGCATTCGAAGAACCGCCAGATCGATTTCACGCCGGAGTTTACGGCCTGTCCGGCCTGCGGCAAAACATCGCGCGGATTGTCCGAGTCCTGCCCTTTTTGCGGATCGCCGGAGGTGGAGGGCATCGCCCAGCTCACCCGCTACTACAGCAGGATTTCAGGCTGGAACAAGGGAAAGCGGGCCGAGCTGAAAAACCGTCGGATCAACCGCGATTTTTAATTCGCCCTTTTGCCGACGTGCAGCCACGCGATGCCGAACGTCAGGGGAAATTTTTCCACATCGACCAGGCCTGCCTGTTCGAGAATTTTCGAAAATTCGTCGGGAGCGGGAAAGTTCATGATCGAGTCGGCCAGGTAATAGTAAGCCGCGGGATTTTTCGAAAACGCTTTTGCGAAAACGGGCAGCAGGTGGTTTAAATACAGGGAGTAGAAGCCTTTGAACAGGCGGTTTCGGACAAACGTCATCTCCAGAATCATTACCTGTCCGCCGGGCGCCGTGACGCGCAGCATTTCGGAAAGGGCGCGCGACCGGTCGGGGATGTTGCGGATGCCGAAGGCGATTCCCGTGACGTCGAACGACGCGTCGTCAAAAGGCAGGCAAAGCGCGTCGCCCTGCAAAAGCGTGATTCTGTCGGCAAGCTTTTCTCTTTCGACTTTGCGCCGGGCCGCGTTGACCATCGCCTCGACAAAATCGACGCCGGTAACCGTGATGTGCGGATGCCGTCTGGCGGCGGCGACCGACAGGTCGCCCGTGCCGCAGGCGACATCGAGATAACGGTGCGTCCGGAAGAACGTCATTTTGGCCGCGGCGAATTTCCGCCAGTACACGTCGCGTCTCAGGCTTAAAAAGCGGTTTAGAAAATCATACCTGCCTGTGATGGTCGAGAAGATTTCCTGCACCATGCGGATGCGTTCCGAATCGGTGATCGTCCTGACCTGTGGATATTTTCCGGGGGGTGCTTTCCCCATGATTGAAGCCCGCCTTTTTTTGCTCGAGCGGATTTAGCAGGCAAAGGGGGCAAACGCAAGCGAAATAACCGGCGCCAGGACGCGCGCCGGTTTAAAAAAACCGCCGTTCCTCCTGCGAAGAACGGCGGCTGTGCATGTTGAATGCTGATCTTTGTTCCTTGAACCTTTATTCTTGATCCCTCTTACGCCGCTTTAATCGGCACTTTGGTTCCCGTGGCTTTGGCGGCGGGGCTTTTGGGCAGCGTAATCCGGAGCACGCCGTTTTTAAAGCTGGCCGCGGCCTTTTCGGCCTGAGTTTCCGCGCCGAGCGGAATGGTGCGGTTGAAGGATCCGTAGGATCTTTCCATGTAATAGTAGTTTTTTCCCTTGTCTTCCTTTTCTTCTTTTTTCTCCCCTTTGATAGTCACCGCGTCGGAGGTGACGGTCACTTCAATATCCTTCTCGTCCACGCCGGGAAGTTCCGCGCGAATGACAAACTCCTTGTCGCCCTCCTTTACGTCGACCGAAGGAGAGAATGCGCCGAATTCTCCGGCCGCCGCAGGCCGCGGCGCCGCGTCAAAACCGGAGAAAAAATCGTCGAACAGACTGTTCATCTGACGCTGCAAGGCATAGAAGGGATGATCGTCATCTCTCACCAGAGGGCGGTTGACCGCCGGCAACAGATTGCGAATTCTCATGATCATATCCTCCTTTAAAAATCATCTTGTTGAAATAATCCCGCCAAGCGGGCCTTGAACCTTAAATCTTTCTTCTTTTCTACGCCGCCGTGATGGCGATTTTTTTCGGCTTCACCTGCTCTGCTTTCGGCAGCTCCAGGCGCAGGACGCCGTTTTTGACGGTTGCGACAATCTTGTCGCGGTCGATTTCCTCCGAAAGCGTGAACACCCTTTCGTAGTCGCCGATTTCATATTCCGAATACATCAATGTTCCTCCCGCGACCCGGCCGTTTTCCACCCGTCCGGTGATGGTTAAAACATTTTTCTCGAGTTCGATGTCCACTGTCTTTTCATCTACGCCGGGCATATCGGCGACCAGAAACAGCGCATCCTTATTTTCATAAATGTCGACGCGCGGCACGAACGTTTTGACAGAGCGGATCCGTTCCGTGGCCGACACGTTTTCTGTCTTCTGCATATCTTTTTCCACCATGGAAACAAACCTCCTTTCCGCTTAAGAAATCTTGATCTTTTTGGGCAAATCTTCCTTCACCCGCGGCAGCGTGATCTTTAAAACGCCTCTTTCGTATTTGGCTTCCACCGCCTGCGCATCCACCTGAAACGGCAAGGTCAGCGTCCGCTTGAAATTTCCGATGCCTCTTTCCTGCCGCAGATAGGTTCCGCCTTCGGCAAAAGCCTGATTTTCGGCGGCTCCCGCAATGGTGAGCAGGTCTCCGGATACCGAGATATCCATTTTCCCCGGATCAATCCCCGGCACCTCCGCCGTGACGACGGCCTTTCCTTCTTTTTCCCAGATATTGACCGCGGGGTAATCCTGAGGCGCCTTCTGTCCTACGGCGGAAAAAAGTCGGTTCATTTCCCGCTGCAGGTTTAACATTTCCGGCATGACGTCGGCAAATCTCCGAAATCTCCATAACGTGGGGTTGAACATAAACTTTCCTCCTTTCTTCTATCTTTTTTTGTAAGCATTTGCTCTTATTGGATTTTTTTCTTCTACAGGCAAAATATATGAATGAAAATCTGCTTGTCAAGAGCTAGACGGTCCGCTCGCCCGGGCCATGCGCCGATCAGGGAAAAGGGCGAGAAAAAACCGCCTTCCTCCCTTGACACCCGATATCCCCGTTCTTATATTAGGCCCGCTTTAAGCAGCGGTTTTTAAAAGGAACTGAAGGACAGGCGCCCATGAAAGATCATCTGGTTAAACTGTTTCGGGAGAGCTGTCAGGTCAAAGAGGCTTTTCTCAACGACAATCTCGGCAAACTGGCGGATGTTATCGACGCGGTAACGGCCGCGCTCAAGGCGGGAAATAAGATTCTGATTTTCGGCAACGGCGGTTCGGCGGCGGATGCCCAGCATATCGCGGCGGAATTTGTCAATCGCTTCATCATCGAGAGGCCGCCGCTGCCGGCGATTGCCTTGACAACCGATACGTCCATTATTACCAGTATAGGCAACGATTACGATTTTTCGGAAATCTTCGCCAAGCAGATTCGGGCGCTGGGCCAGGAAGGCGACATTGCCTGGGGCATCAGCACCAGCGGCAATTCGCAAAATGTGCTGAAGGGTCTGGAACTGGCCAAAAAGATGGGACTCGTCACGGTGGCCTTCACCGGCAAGGATGGCGGGGCGATTGCGGCACTCGCCGACTATTGTCTGCATGTGGCGTCCAAAAGCACGGCGCGCATTCAGGAAGCGCACATCACGGCGAGCCATGCGATTTGCGAGCTGGTGGACATCCGGCTGTTTCAGAAACCGGATTTGAAATAACAGGAGAGGCAGTGAAAACAAAAAAAGATCATACGGATAAGCAGCCTGCGGAAGCGGCGGACGAAACGGCGCGGAATTGTCAGGAGGCGCTTTCGGCCAAGGAAAAGGAAGCACAGGACAACTATGAAAAATATCTGCGGGCGGTGGCGGATCTGGACAACTACCGGAAACGCGCGGCCCGGGAGAAGGCCGATACGCTCAAGTACGGCAAAGAGGAAATTATTCGGGACATCCTTCCGTTTCTGGACAGTCTGGACCGCGCGCTGGAGCATGCGGACGGTTCCGACGCTGAGAGCTTCAAGGAAGGCATGGCGCTCATGCAGGACCAGCTTTTATGCTGCCTGAAAAAGCACGGCGTGGAGCGGATCGAATGCGCGGGAGCGGCGTTTGATCCCAATTTCCACGAGGCGCTGATGCAGGTGGAAAGCGCGGATCATGCAAACAACCAGATCGTCAGCGAAATGGAGAAAGGCTATCTGCTCAACGGAAGACTGATTCGGCCGTCGAGAGTCTGCGTGTGCAAGAAGGCACAGGAAAATAGATGTGAAACTAACGAGGCCAATGGAGAATAAGGAGGAATAAAATGGGAAAGATTATCGGAATCGATTTAGGGACGACCAACTCGTGCGTGGCAATCATGGACGGAGGCGACCCGACGGTCATCGCCAATCAGGAAGGCAACCGGACCACGCCGTCCGTTATCGCCATCACGGAAAGCGGCGAACGGCTGGTGGGGCAGGTGGCCAGGCGGCAGGCGATTACCAATTCGGAAAACACCGTGTATGCCGTGAAACGGCTGATCGGTCGGAAATATAATTCAAAGGAAGTGCAGTATGACGTGAAAATTTCGCCGTACAAGATCACCGAGGCGGTCAACGGCGACGCGCAGGTCACGGTGCGCGGCAAAAATTATTCGCCGGCGGAAATTTCGGCGATGATTCTGACGAAGATGAAGCAGACCGCCGAGGATTTTCTGGGCGAGAAGGTCCAGGA
>DBPV01000125.1:1008-1549 GCA_002304995.1 Syntrophaceae bacterium UBA1411 | reverse complement strand
CGGACTGGACAAAAAGAAGGATGAAAAAATCGCCGTGTTCGACCTGGGCGGCGGAACGTTCGACATTTCCATTCTGGAACTGGGCGACGGCGTCTTTGAAGTGAAATCAACCAACGGCGACACCCACCTGGGCGGCGAGGACTTCGACCAGCGCGTCATGGACTATCTGGTGAATGAATTCAAGAAAGACCAGGGCATCGATTTGCGCAACGATAAAATGGCCCTCCAGCGGCTCAAGGAAGCGGCGGAAAAAGCCAAGATGGAACTTTCCACCACGATGGAAACGGACATCAATCTGCCGTTCATCACCGCCGACGCGTCGGGCCCCAAGCACCTGAACATCAAACTGTCGCGCGCCAAGCTCGAATCGCTGGTGGAAGACCTGATCGATAAAGTCACCGGACCCTGCCAGACCGCGCTCAAAGACGCAGGCATGTCCGCCCGGGACATTGATGAAGTGATCCTGGTGGGCGGAATGACCCGCATGCCGCGCGTCCAGCAGAAAGTCAAAGAGATTTTCGGCAAGGAACCGCACAAGGGC
>DBPV01000125.1:747-961 GCA_002304995.1 Syntrophaceae bacterium UBA1411 | reverse complement strand
GGCATCGAAACGCTGGGCGGCGTGATGACCCGGCTCATTGAGAAGAATACGACGATTCCCACGAAGAAGAGCCAGATCTTTTCCACCGCCGCGGACAACCAGCCGGCCGTGAGCATTCATGTGCTGCAGGGCGAGCGTCAGATGGCCGCGGACAACCGGACGCTGGGGCGCTTTGAACTGGTGGGCATTCCGCCCGCGCCGCGCGGCGTGCCGC
>DBPV01000125.1:0-720 GCA_002304995.1 Syntrophaceae bacterium UBA1411 | reverse complement strand
GCACCGGCAAGGAGCAGAGCATCAAGATTACGGCCTCGAGCGGTTTGTCCGAAACGGAAATCGAAAAGCTCGTCAAGGATGCGGAGGCGCACGCGGAAGAAGACAAGCGCCGCAAGGAGTTGATTGAAGCCAGAAACCAGGCCGACTCCCTGGTGTATTCCGTCGAAAAGAACATCAAGGAATTCGGCGACAAGGTGGATGCGGCGGAAAAAACGAAGATTGAAGAGGCGATCGCCCGCATGAAAAAAGCCATCGAGGGCGACGATCTTGACGCCATCAGAAAAGCTCAGGATGAACTGATGAACGTGTCGCACAAACTGGCGGAAGCCATGTACGCCAAGACGGCCGGCGGCCCCGGTGCGCAAGCGGGCGGGCCGCAGCCCGGTGCGGAAGCGTCGTCCGGCAAGAAGGACGACGATGTTGTGGACGCGGATTTTGAAGAAGTGAAAAAGTAACGTGCCCAATGCCAAAAGCCCGAAGCCGCCAGCCGGCTTCGGGCTTTTTTGTGTTGCCCCCGCCGGAAATATGCTGTAGGTTTCTTTCCATCAAGGAGGCCCCATGAANNCGACATGGTCTTTTGGTAGTAATCCTCTTGACCGTTTTGCTGGTCTGGTCGGCAGGATGCATCAAGCGGACGCCGGCGCCGCCGCCACCTCCGGCTGCGCCGCCTGTGGACAGGATAGAAAAATCCCGCCCGCCCGCCCCCGCCGTTTTACCTCC
>DBPV01000018.1:30367-54787 GCA_002304995.1 Syntrophaceae bacterium UBA1411 | reverse complement strand
GTGCTTTTTCCTCACGTAACCCGCGCTGGCCGGGTCGTCGCCCACCAGGATCGTTCCGAGGCCGGGAAAGATTCCCTTCTGTTTCAGCTTTTCCACTCTGGCGGCCACGTCGGCCAAAACCGCGTCCGCGACAGGTTTCCCCTCCAACAACCTTGCACTCATCAAATCCTCCTTAACGGAATGCCCTTCAGTATTTTAGTCTTCAGAAACAGGATCCGCCCCGGCGGCCGTTTTACCTCCGGGACAGGCCGATATATTTTATTACAGCTTCCCGCGACCTTCTTCACAGCCCGGCCGCTTCACCGGGTGCTGACCTGGATTAAATAGATATAGATCGGACTTCCCATAATATCCACTTCCAGCGTCATGGTTCCCACAAGGAAGTTCCAGTCATCGGAAACCTGTCCGTCATAGCCGCTGTCGGCCATGGTGACCTTGCCCGACGAACTGATAGTTCCGCGAAAGGCGTCGGTGGGCCTGTTGCTGCTGAACTGATTGTTGTCGCTGGTCCAGTCCTCGCCGAATGTCATGTTGCCGTCGGCATCCACTGTGTTGGTGCAGGAGATCCATCCGGCCTGAACGCCGACCAGAGGGATGCTGGTGCTCTTGGCCAGGAAACTGCTTTTCCAAACGGACGCGGGCAACGGCCCCGCCGGATAGTCATTGCGCGCGGTCACCTGCAGAATCATCAGACGGTAGGTCGTACCGCTCGTATAGGTTCCGACGACTGTTTTCTTGTCGCCGGCCAGAAATCCCGAAAATGTCGCTATGCCACTGATCGTGACCGTGCCGTTCGTGTTGACATTCAGGTTGCCCCAGGCCTCGGGCGCTGCCGCGCCGGAAGGCTCAAACAGGCTTGTCAGAGTAACGGCGCCCGCAGCATCCGTATAGCCGCTGCCCCAGCGCCACTTTGTCGCAGAACCGACAACCAGTTCATGAAACACAAACGTCTTGCTTTGCAAATCGGCGCCGGCGTAAAGAGCGCCCGGCAGAACCTTCAGGGCGATGCGCAACTGTGAGTAGGAGCCGCCGGCGCTGTTGCCGGTTCCCGCAATGAAGTTGCCCGAAGACGTTACGGTCATGTGGACATTTTTATCCGCGGCTGATCCGCTTTCCGTGATGACAGCGGCATTTTCCGCCCAGGAAAGCGACCCCGCGGCCGGACAGGCGGTGCTGCCCGAACTGTTCAGGCACGACGAAGCGGCAAACAGGATTCCGGGGTTCGCGTCTTCGAATTTCAGCGTGCGGCGGCGCCAACCGGCCGTTGCCGCCGCCGACGTCGTCAGGGAGAACTCTTTCCACGTGACCGAAGGCTTGGCAATGGCGGTGAAATCGACGCCGGCGGCATCCCCGACGACGGTTCCCGACAGGCTTTCCGGGTTGAATGTATATCCTGCCGCCGACGGCGTTACGGTGTACCGGCTGCCTTCGACAATGCCGGAAAAACTGTAATTGCCCGACGCATTGGTGGTGGTGGTCCCCGCAGCATCGCCGCTCAGGGTCATCAGAACGCCTTCTACTCCCTGAACCTGATTTAGCCTTGTGAACCCCGCTCCCGCTGCGCCTTCCGACACCGTACCTGAAATCGCATACTTGGCCGGGATTTTCGTCGCGGTAAAGTTTTTTCCCGTTTGATTCGCCCCGTTCAGGTTGACCGCCGTGCTCGTCGGGCTGAAGGCAAAGCCGTTTTTGGAGGGCGTAACCGTGTAGCGTCCGTTGTACAGGCCCGAAAAAATGTAGTTGCCGTCCGCATCGGTAACTGTCGATGCGGTTGCCGCTCCGGTCAGCTGAATGGTGACATCCTGAACCGTATCGCCGCTGACCCTCCCGGAGATGCTGTAAGTGGGCTCCGGCGTCGGGGCCGATGTAAAATCAATGCCGGATGCGTCTGAGCCGCTGATGCTCACCGGAGCAGCGGGGGGAGTAAAATCATACCCGGACAGAAACGGAGTAACGGTATAATTGCCTCCGGGAATGCCGGAAAAGCTGTAACGGCCGTTCGAATCGGTCACGACCGTTCCCGTAAGCGCCGTGCCGCCGCCGGTTCTCGATCTGCCGAAAGCCGCTGCCGCATCGGCTGTGCCGTTGAGCGTCATCCTCACCCCTTGCCTGACGGAACCGGTTATGGTTCCGGACAGGCTGTGGATCGAAGAGCCGGCGGCGTAAGCCGTAAAGTTCGCGCCGGTGACATTTGCCCCGCTTACGACAACCACTGCGCTGACAGGATTGAAATAATACCCTTCCTTGACGGGCGTTACGGTGTAGGTTCCGTTCGACAGGCCCTTGAAACTGAAATCGGCGCTGGTTGTCGCGGTTGTCGTTTCTCCCGTGGACGCCTTGACGAGATGAACGGCCACATCATTCGCTCCATCCACCGTCCCGGAAATCGTGTAGCCGGGAGCCATTGCCCCGCCGCCTCCGCCGCCTCCGCCGCAGCCGGTCACCAGGAAAATGGCCATCACCAGAAAATACCATACAAGATAGACTGATTTATTCCGTCTTTTCATTCGCCGCTCCCCGTAAAAATGATCTTCTGTTTCGCATGCATTATGTAACGACACGCCAACGTCATGGCCGCTCCACCGTGACATTGATACCGAAAAATGTCAATCTCCGGATGATCGGACAAATCGCCTCCGATCAAAGGAAGCAACGCGATTAGCGACTTGCAAAATTGCCCGGCTTTGACTACAAAAAGGAGCCATATTCACGGGCAGTCGATCAATCAGGAGAAAAACGATGATCAAAAGAAATTTCCCAAGCAGAATCAGCGCGGCAATCGTTGCGGTCGCGATCATTTTTGCCGCCTGTGCGACATTTTGTTTTGCAAAGCAGACGCAAGCGGCGGCCCGTCCGGAAAAGCCGGAGATTTTTGTCCAGCTGGGGCATTCCAGCGGCGTCAGCTCCCTGGCCGTCACCCCCGACAGCAGGTATGTCGTTTCCGGAGACGAAGCCAGCGCGCTTAAGCTTTGGGATATCGCCGGCGGCCGGGAAATCCGGACATTCAGCGGGCACAAAGACAGTGTCAACGGCCTGGCAGTCAGCCCTGACGGCCGCTACGTCATTTCCGCATCCAGAAGACTGTCCAACCACGATAGAAGTTTCGTTCTCTGGGAAATAGGAACAGGAAAAGAGCTCAGAGATTTTCGGCCCAATTATGAAGTCACCGCCCTGGCCTTCTCTCCGGACGGAAAAACCGTCATTACGGGATCGGCCGGCTCCGCCTGGGAAGCGTCTTCCAAATCGCTCGCGATCTGGGATGTTGCAACAGGCAAAGAGATGCGGAAAATCGGCGATCCCTCGCAGGTGAACGCCCTCGCAGTCACGCCCGACGGACGGTTTGTCGTCGCCAACAGCGGCTGGAAGCTTAAACTGTGGGACCTGACCACCGGCAGAGAAGTGCGTACGTTTCAGGGCGAGCATACGAGCATCCTCACCTCCATCGCCGTAAGTCCGGACAGCCGATACGCCGTGTCCGGAAGCTGGGACAAAACCCTGAAGCTCTGGGAGATCGCCACGGGCAGAGAAATCCGGACGCTGAAGGGCCACAAGGAGAAGATCCTGTCCGTCGCCTTTAGTCCCGACGGCCGTTATATCCTTTCGGGCCCCGGCGCCTATGGAGACGCGGCCCGTTTGTGGAGCGCGGATTCGGGCAGTTTGATACGGACCTTTGATGTGCCGGAAAACCAAAGAGGGAACATCCGCTGTCTGGCCGTGACCCCCGACGGAAAGTATGCCGTCATGGGCGCGGGACAAGGGCTTCTCGTCTGGGATATGAAAAATCCCCATATGCCGCACAGAACCTTCCGGGGTTACGCCAAAACCGTGTCCAGCACAGCCGTGAGCCCCGATGGAAACCGCGTCGTTTCAGGCAGCCGGCTGTGGGATCTCACCACCGGCAGTCTGCTTGGGACTTTTGAAGGCATGAGCACCGGCAGCCGGGGCGTTGCCGTAAGCCCCGGCGGGAAATATGTGTTTTCGCAAAGCGGCGACATGCCGCTTGCACTCTGGGATATGGAAAGCGGCAAAACCGTCAAAGAAATCGCAACCGGAAATCTGGTGGACGCGGCGGTGTTCACCCCGGACGGCAAATTCGTCCTCACCGGAGAAAGCGACGGAACGCTGAAGCTGTGGGATGTCGCGCGAAAATCGCCGGGCATCGTCGCCGGCGTTATCGCAAAAGGTTCGGCGGCTGAGAAAGCCAAGCTGCTGCCGGGGGACGTCATCGTTTCTGTTGACGACATTCCCGTGGACACCTGGAGCCAATTTGTATCCGTTATCCAGAAAAGCGCCGGCAAAACCCTCGCCTTTGGCGTCAGGCGGGGCAACGAAACGTTTCCGGTAAACGTGACGCCCGCCGCGGCAACTCTTGAAGACCGGAACGGAAAGAAACGCACGATCGGCCGCGTCGGCATTTCCCCGGGAAGTGAAAAAAGCGCCAGAGTTTTTCAGGGCCATAAAAAAGCCATCAAATCGCTGGCCGTGAGTTCGGATGGAAGGTATGCCGTTTCGGCCACCGGATACGAGCCCGCCAAACTGTGGGATATGGAAACGGGCGGGGAAATCGGGGCATTTCTGGCCGCCAATCCCCATACAAAAGAAACGGAAAACGCATCCCTCGTGGATATCAGTCCCGACGGCAGCCGGGTCATCACCGCCGGATACGCCTATAAAGCCCCTCCCATTAAGTTATGGGATCGGGCAACCGGAGCGATGATCAGAACATTCGGCGAAACATCCGCTTCCACATCTTCGTGGATAAATGATCTTGCCTTCATTCCTAACGGCCGGTTTGCCGTTTCGGCGGGAGGCGACAACATTCTGAGGCTCTGGGATCTGGACCAGGGCAAAGAGGTTCGCGCCTTCGAAGGGCACAGGGGCTTTATCCGGTCTATCGCCGTCAGCCGCGACGGAAAGCGTCTCCTGTCCGGAAGCAACGACGGCACGACAAGGCTCTGGGACATCGCCACAGGCAGGGAAATGGCGCAGTTCGTGAGCTTTTGGGACGGCGAGTGGATCGCTATCACGCCGGAAGGCTATTTCAACGCTTCTCAGGGCGGCGCGAAACACCTCTCGGTCCGCCTGGGCAGCAGGGTCTTTCCGATCGACAACTTGTATGAAACTTTCTTCGATCCCGTTTATGTCGCTTCCGTCCTGCAGGGGAAAAAAGTGGAAGCGACGGCCGACATCCGCAAGGGCATTCAATCGCCGCCGGATGTCCGGATAGTCTCGCCTGCGCCCGGCGCCGTCCTCAACACGGACACCCTGACCGTTCAGGTCGCGGCCCGAGACACGGGTGGCGGCATCGATGAAATCCGGCTCTACCAAAACGGCAAGGCGCTGGGCGACGACCGGCGGGGCGTGAAACTCGTCGGCCGCGGCGGCGAAACCGTCAGGGATTTTCAGGTGACGCTGGTGGACGGGATCAACACCTTCCGCGCCGTGGGCTTCAGTTCCGACCGCACTGAGTCCAATCCTTATGAAATGACCGTTTCGCTTGCCGCGCCTTCCAAAGACGTGTCGCTTTACGTTCTTGCCGTCGGAATCAATCAATACCGCAATCCCGCGCTGAACCTCAATTACGCCGTGCCCGACGCCCGGGGAATTGCGGATTTCTTCCGCCGGTCGCAGCGGCTTTTCAAAAAAATGAACATCACGGAAATCTACGATGCAGATGCCACCAAGGAAGGCATCCTTGCCAAACTGCGCGACCTCGAAAAAACGCATCCGCAGGACGCGGTGCTCATCTATCTGGCCGGCCATGGCGAGAACGTGAAGGACGTCTGGTATTTCATACCCCACGAACTGACCTATCCGGAGCGCGAAGAACAGGTGCAGGCCAAAGGCATCACATCCGCCGAATTTTCGGCGGCCATGAAAAAGATCCGGGCGCAGAAAATCCTGCTGCTCGTCGATGCCTGCAAATCCGGCGCCGTGCTGGTGGCCTTCCGCGGCTTTGAGGACAGGAAAGCGCTGTCCCAGCTTTCCCGGTCCACGGGAACGCACGTGGTGGCCGCGTCAAGCAAAGAGCAGTTTGCCGCCGAGGTCAGGGAGCTGGGGCACGGCGCATTTACCTATACCCTGCTGGAAGGGTTGAAGGGCAAAGCCGCCGGCGGCAGCGACACCGTCACCGTCCGCAAACTGATGGGCTACATCGAAGAACAACTTCCGGAAGTGACCAGAAAGTATAAACAGGAGGCGCAGTTTCCGGTGGTCGATTCCCGCGGCATGGATTTTCCGCTGGCCATCGTGAAATAGCGGCCCCGCGGGTCTGACAAAAAGCAACGATCCCTTCGAGGGCCCCTGTTTCCGATTCCGGAAAAAACGACTTTATCGGTAAAACTCTCGAAAAAGGTTCTTCTTGACTTACACGAGCGCTCTCCCTATCCTGAGTGCCGGAACCCGGTCAAATATCTGTTCGGAGAGTCCCTTATGCGATGGAAAGGCGAACGTCAGAGTGACAATGTCGAAGACCGCAGGGGAATGTCCATCTCCCGCGGGGCCAAAATCGGCGGCATCGGAGGTCTGGGAGTGGTCCTCCTGGTTGTGGTCGGCCTGTTTCTGGGCATCGATCCGGGCGTGATGCTCCAGGTCGGCGAAACCCTGCAGTCGCCGCCCGCGTCCGTAGAGCAAAGCGCCGGTTCCGGGCGCGATGACGACGACCGTCGTTTCGTCGCCGTCGTTCTGGCTGAAACGGAGGACGTCTGGAACGATGTCTTCACCAGAGGAGGACGGCGCTACCAGGAGCCGAAACTGGTCCTTTTTTCCGGCTCTGTCGACTCCGCCTGCGGCATGGCCGGCTCGGCCGTCGGCCCCTTTTACTGTCCGGCCGATCACAAAGTCTATCTCGATCTGGCTTTCTTCGACGAACTGCACAACCGGTTCGGCGCCTCCGGGGATTTCGCCCGGGCCTACGTCATTGCCCATGAAATCGGCCATCACGTGCAGACCCAGCTGGGCATTCTTGAGCAGGTGACCGAACTTCAGTCCCGCGCCGGCGCCGCCGAAAGAAACAAATTGAGCGTCATGCTCGAACTGCAAGCCGATTGTCTGGCCGGCATGTGGGCCCATCAGGCGCAGAAGAGGCGCGATATTCTCGAGAGCGGCGATCTCGAGGAAGGGCTCAATGCCGCAAGCGCAGTGGGCGACGATCGCATTCAGAAAAGCACCCGGGGATACGCCGTCCCGGACGGATTCACGCACGGCTCCTCGGCGCAACGCGTCAGATGGTTCAAGCGGGGGTTTGAAGAAGGGACGCTTCGGGCCTGCAACACTTTTGAAGCCGATCGCCTTTAGGTCCCCATGCGATCAGAAGCCCTAATGAGGAGGTGAAAAGAAAATGGTTGAAGAAGACGGCAAAAAGAAAAAAGGAGAAGATCCCTGGGACGTCAAACAGTACCACGAGGTCAAAAAGGGAGACACCCTCTGGAAAATCTCGGAAAAGTATTATGGAGACGGAAGCCTCTATAAAAAGATTTTCGACGCCAACCGCGACATCCTGAAAAATCCGGATATGATCCAAGTGGGCCAGAAACTGCACATTCCATAAAAACCGGCCGTTTCCCGGCGCGAAGGATCGGGTCACCATCGTTTAAAAATTTTATCCTTTACCGATGAAAGGAAAATGTATGAAAAGAAAATATTGGGGCATTGCGATTGCGATCATATGCGCGGCGGTCATGATCATGGCCTGCGGCGGAAAAGATAAAGGGCCCGCGGAACTGGCGATGAAAGCGGCGGAAGAGGCGGTCAGCACCGCGAAAACGGAAGCGGGAAAGATTGTTCCGGATCAGATCTCCGCGCTTGAAAGCGCGCTGGCCTCCGCCAAAGACAAACTGGCCAAAGGCGATTTTCAAGGAGCCCTCGTGGAGGCTCAGGGTTTGGTCGGCAAAGCAAAAGACGTTATTGAAGCGGCCAAAGCGAAAAAAGATGAACTTACCCAGACGTGGACCAACTTAAGCCAGGGCGTCCCCCGGATGGTGGCGGCTGTCGAAAGCCGCGTGGGTATTCTGTCGCAGGCCAAAAAACTTCCGGCCAACCTGACGGCCGAAGCGCTTGAAGAAACCAAATCCGGCCTGGCCGCGGCCAAGGCCGACTGGGCCAAAGCCCAGGAGAGCTTTAACTCCGGAAACCTTGCGGAAGCCGTGTCCCTGGCAAACGCCGTCAAGGACAAAGCCGTCAAAGCCATGGAAACCCTGGGGCTGCCGGTTCCCGCCGGAGCGAAATCCTGATCGATCCGAGAACAGAAAAAGAAACGGGACAGGGGCCGCTGAGGCCTCTGTCCCGTTTCTTTATTTCGTGTCGGTCCTGGGGATGACGCCTCCCGAAACACCGCCGGGCCGGGCCTTGCAGCCGCGCCGGCGGAAAGACTTTAAGAGCCTCCCGGCCCGCCTTCCGGCTTGATCTTCCCTCCCAGATCGTCAATCAGCTTCATAAAGGACTTCTGGCTGAAAAGCAGCCGGCTTGCCACCGCTCTGAGTTTGTCCACCTGTTCGGCCGGAAGCGCGAGCGCCGTCGGAATCGACTGAAAATATTCCCGCTCGCTTTTGTCGGACAGAGACGCGAAGGTGATGTGGCTGATATAGATTTCCACGGGCTTCTTTTCCGCGGCCGCGGTTTCATAGGTCCATTCCTGCGCGGTGCGGCGCAAAAGGTCGATGGTTTCAAAGTTGTATTTGTTGATCATGATGGTGGACGAGCTGCCCAGAATGGCCCCCAGTCCCGGAATCTCGTCGAGCAGCCCCCAGCGGGGTTTTTCCTCCACCTGGGCGTCGACGATGATAAAGACCAGTTTGCGCGTCCGGGACAGTTGCTCATCCTTCATGGTCTCGCGAATCCCCTGGGCGGCGATCGTTTCCACGATGTTCCGGACGCCCAGATTGTCCGCGACGCCGCCGTCGATCAGATGGATATAGGGTTTGGATTCGGCGTCCAGGTACTTTTGAATCATCACCGCCTTGTGATAGGTGCGGCTTTCGGGATCGGGATCGGCCAGCGCGCCGGCGACCCAGGCGGGCGTCCTGTAGGGGCACTGGCCGGCATAGTTTTTCAGAATAACGGGGGTCAGCGCGCCCGGAAAAGCCGCCGAGGCGGCGACCGCCCGGGAAACGGGAAATTTTTCGAAGTCCGAGCAGATCTGCGCAAACTGGCCCGGAACAAAGGGAAAGACCACGCCGTCGATGGCATCGGTGGCCAGGATGTTGATGGCGGGGCCTTTGCCGCTCGCCAGATCGCCCAGGGTCGCGTTGTGGAAAATCATTTCATCATAGTATTCCTGGGCCATGTCGCTCCGTCCGAAACGCGGCGACCACAGACGAACCCAGTTGACGGGATTCAGCACGCCGCGGATCAAACCGGCCTGCAAATTTTCCAGCAGAACTTTTTCGCGGTAATCGCGGAAGGTTTCCCTTCCGTTAAGCCCGTAGTAGGCCGCGGTGATGCTGCCGCCGGAAACGCCGGTGATCAGATCCACTTCATCCAGAAGCGTGTGCGGCCGGCCGGTTTCTTTTCGCTCCGCCGCTGTGGGCGGGGCGGGAATTTCAACGCGATCGAGCGCCTCCAGGATGCCGTAGGAAAGGGAAGCCGCGCGCGTGCCGCCGCCGGAAAAAGCCAGGATGAAAAAAAGCTCGTCGCTTTTATCCGGCGACGATAATTTGCTCTGCAGCGGATTGCTTCTGACTTTCATATCCAGCTTCGGGTTCAGGGCGTACTGGGCGGTGCAGGCCGCAAGAAAAAAGAATCCCGCAAGCGCGATGCTCCATTGCGACAAAGATCTGAAAACCGTTCTTATCATGCTTCTTCTCCCGCTTTCCTTTCAATCAATGCTCTGTGCCGGGCCACGAAAGGGCCGTCCTCCCGCCAGACATGGCAGGTGTTGACCAGGTATTTCAGGATCATCTTCGCCTGTCCGGAATCGACGCGGGACGGATTAAGCGCCCGGTGGGTCGCCACACCCTGTAAAGTGGCGGGAGCCATGGCCAGCAAAAGCTCCAGCACATGCGCACAACCCTTCTCGCCGCCCGCCAGCTTTTTGACTTTGGCCGTAAATCCGCGGGCGATGGTCATGCCCTTGACCGGCGCCAGAAAACCCATCGTTTCCCGGCAGATCTCCCGCGGAACCGAGATGAGCTCCATCTCCAGATCTTCGATCACCAGCGTGGAACAATTCACCAGCAGCCACAGGCCCATGTGATGAATCGTGCCGCGGGGAAAGGCTTCGCCGGTAATCACCCGCGTGTCCACGAAGCGGTCGTCTTTGAGAAATCCTGCAACAACAATCCGCTGATCGTCATGCTCATACGTCGAGATGCTGATGGTGCGGCCATGAATTTTTTCGCGGCTGGTTTTCCACGAGTCCGGCATTTTTTCGCTCCCGTCATCCTGTGCTATAAATATCTGATCCATTCGTAAGGTTTCCTTCTCTTCAGGTAAGACTTGTCCTGCTCGTGAAGACAGGCCTCCCGCTCAAACGATATCCGGCGGTAGGCGCTGCCTCTTCCGAAAAGCCTGATCAGCCATTCCACAAAGTACCACAGGTAAAAAAAGATATAGGCCATCTCCTTCATCTGCCGCGTGTGGATGTTTTCATGGTTGAGGACCGTCGCAGTGATTTTTCCATCCTGCGGCGCCAGCACAATACCGAAAACATTGACGGCGGAAAGCCTTCGGGCGGGAAGAAATTTTGTAAAAATCACTTTCATGTTTCTTTGATCACCCGGCGAATCGGCGTTTTCCCCGCGCCGTCATTTTAACGGCCTCGGCAGGTCCCGCAAAAAACCGCGGACCGGAGAACCGCAAAAGAAAGTCAGGCGCGCGGGCTGTCCTGCTTTTCGGACGGTCATACTAAAGGATTCATTAAAGAAAGAAAAGCGTAAAATACGGGGATGCAGAAGCGCGCTTTTCCATCGCGTTTCGGGCTTTTTTTCCATGCCGGAGCCCCCAACCGTTTCTCTCCGGCGCACACTGCTTTTTTTGGCGATACTTCTTGACACAAAATATACAGCCACATATATTCAGCGCCATAAGTTTTTATCTTCTCTCGACCTGGATTGATCATCGGCCCCATCAGGGTTGTCGTCGCCAGGGAGGCTGTGACGGAAGGGATGCCCTGTCACATTCTTGACAATGGATTGCCGAATATCGTCTTCGGAACAGGGGACGGATTGACACCAGACGGGTAACCGGATGAAGCAGCACAGAATCTCATAGAATCTCATGCATAACATTCCTTTTATCATTTTGGCGCAAAACGCCGCTTTGCTTTTGGCGGCAACGATGATTTTCGATCTTGTCGCCGCCCGCCTGGACCGCGGAAATCGCAATCTGGGAGAGATCCCGGTCGGTCTGGCCCTGGGGCTCATCGGCCTCATAGTCATGCTCACTCCCTGGACGCTTGCACCGGGGATAGTCTTCGACACCCGCTCGGTCCTGCTGGGCCTCACCGGTCTCTTTTTCGGAACCCTTCCCACACTGATCGTCATGGTCATCACCGCTGCTTTCCGCCTCTACCAGGGCGGGGCCGGCGCCCTCACCGGCATTCTGGTGATCCTGGCCACCGGCGCGACCGGCCTGCTCTGGCGGCGTTTCCGCCGCGCCCCCCTGGCCGACATCGGCTGGCGGGAGCTCTTCCTCTTCGGACTGGTCGTCCACCTGATCATGCTCGCAATCATGGCCACGCTGCCCCGGGAAGCGGTGCTCCCGGTAATCTCCCGGATCGCCCTCCCCGTCCTGACGCTCTATCCTCTGGGAACCGCTCTGCTGGGAGCCCTCATGGCCAACCGCCTCCGGCGCGCGGCAAAGGATGACGTCCTGCGGGAGGCGGAGCTGCAATTCCGCCGCCTGGCCAATGCAGGTCCGGGGCTGATCTGGACCTCGAAGCCCGACCGGCAGCGCAATTATTTCAATCAACCCTGGCTTGCGTTCACGGGCCGCCTCCCGGCCCAGGAACTGGGCGAAGGCTGGCTTGCGGGAGTGCACCCCGAGGACCGGGAGGCATGCCTGGCCGCCTACAACGCCGCCTGCGACCGCCGGGAGCGGTTCAGCATGACGTATCGCCTGCGCCGCCATGACGGCGCCTACCGTTGGATCCAGGACGACGGCTCGCCCCGCTATGACAGCCGGGAAGGCTTCCTGGGCTTCATCGGCTATTGTCTCGACGTAACGGAGCAAAAAGAAAGGGAGCAAGTCCTGCGCGACCGGGAGGTATTTCTGGCTGGAGTGCTGGCCACCACACAGGACGGATTTCTGGTCGTGAACGGCCGCGGCAGAATTACGGAAGCCAACGAGGCCTACGCCCGCATGTGCGGTTACACGCTTCCGGAACTGAAGGATCTGTCCATCACCGACCTGGACGCCGATGAAACCTCTGACGACACTGCCCGCCGGATTAACCGGATCAGGAAAAACGGTTCGGAGCGTTTCGAGGCCCGCCACCGCCGCAAGGACGGCACGCTCTTCGACGTCGAGGTCTCCACCGCCTATCTGGAGATGGACGGTGGCCTGCTCGTCTGCTTCTTCCGCGACATCACGGCGCGCAAAAGCGCCGAAGCGCAAAACCTCCGACTGATGATGGCCATCCAGCAGGTGGAAGAAAGCATCGTCATCACGGACGCCGATGGAGTCATCCAGTATGTCAACCCGGCCTTCGAGTCCGTGACCGGCTACGCGTCCGACGAAGCCGTCGGCCGGACTCCGCGCCTCCTGAAGAGCGACAGACACGATGAACCGTTCTATTCCCGCTTGTGGGCCACGATCAGCAGCGGCAACACCTGGCGGGGAGAAATCGTCAATAAACGGAAAGACGGAACGCTTTTCATCGAAAACGCCACCATTTCTCCGGTCAGCGACGAGGCTGGCTTCATCCTGAACTACGTGGCCGTCAAGCGCGACGTGACCGCCTTCAGGGAAGCAGAGGAAAAGCTGCGGACAAGTGAGGAAAAGTATTACTCTTTGTTCAACCAGTCCATGGAAGGCATCTACCTTCACGATCTGGACGGCCGCATTCTGGACGTGAACCAGACGGCTTGCGAGCAGTCCGGATATTCCCGAGAGGAATGTCTCAGTCGCACGATATTCGACCTGCACCGGGGCAACAGCGAGACAAACCTGTCCAAAGCAGAGATTCTCCAGGCCTGGAGCCGGTGGAGACCGCAACAGCAGCTTATTGTCGAGGCAGAACACCAGCGCAAGGACGGCGTTGTCTATCCGGTCGAGGTCTCGACCAGATTCGTCAACTATGGAGATGTCAAGGCCGTGATGGCCATCGTAACCGATATCACCCAACGCAGAGAGGCGGAGGCGAAAGCGGAGGAAAGCGCCCGCTTGATCACCAATCTTGCCCGCCTGGTCCCCGGCGTCATTTATCAGTACCGCCTGTATCCGGATGGAAGCTCCGCCTTCCCCTATGCAAGCCCGGGAATGAACGACATCTATGAAGTGACCCCGGAAGAGGTCCGCCAGGACGCTACGCCGGTTTTCGGGAGATTGCATCCGGAAGACCATGACCGTGTCGCCGAGGCCATTTTCGAATCGGCGCGCACGCTGGAAACTTTCTATTGTGAATTTCGTGTAATCCTGCCCAGACAGGGACTCCGCTGGCGCTGGTCTCAGGCACAGCCCCAGAAATCGGCGGATGGCGGCACACTCTGGCACGGAATCATACTGGACATCACGGAGCGAAAACTGGCCGAGGAGGAGCGCGCCAAGCTGGAGCACCAGTTGAGGCAGGCCCAGAAGATGGAGGCCATCGGCACCATGGCCGGGGGGATCGCGCACGATTTCAACAACATTCTGGGCGCCATTTCCGGCTACACCGAGCTCTCCCTCATGAAACTCCGCGGAGACAGCCGGATCAAGCGCTACCTGGAACAGATCCACGCCTCCAGCCAGCGGGCCATCAACCTGGTGCGCCAGATCCTCGAATTCAGCAGGCTTTCGGAAAAGAAACTGATCACGCTTCGCGTCACGCCCCTGGTCAAGGAAATGATCAAACTGCTTCGGGAAGTCATCCCCTCGACCATCGAAGTCCGGCTCGATGTCAGAACACAGGCGGACATGATTCGCGGCGATGCGACGCAGCTCCACCAGATCCTGATGAATCTCTGCACCAACGCATATCAGGCCATGCAGGACACGGGCGGATTGCTGGAGGTGACCCTGGACGCCGCGGCGGTCCCGGAAATTGCCGGCAACGAGGAACAGCAGGGCTTGAAGCCGGGCGCCTATTTAAAGTTGACCGTTCATGACACAGGTCCGGGAATCGATCCCCTGATCCGGGAGCGGATCTTCGATCCTTTTTTCACCACCAAAAATGTCGGAGAGGGAACCGGCCTGGGGTTGTCGGTGGTCCACGGCATCGTCAGCAGTTACGGAGGCAAGATTGTCGTCGAGAGCGGTGTGGGCGAAGGAACTTCCTTTTCGGTCTATCTGCCCCTGGCCGGCGAGTCTGAACCAGCAGCCCCTGCAAGAGCGGTTCCTGCTCTGCTGGAAGGGGAGGGCCGGATCCTTCTGGTGGACGACGAGGTGGTGCTGACCGGAATGATGAAGGAGATGCTGGAAGCCCTGGGATTTACGGTGACCGTTAAAACGAGCAGCGTGGAGGCCCTGGAAACCTTCAGTGCCCAACCCGATCAGTTCGATCTGATCATCACCGATCTGACCATGCCGATATTGACGGGAATCGCCCTGGCGGAAAAGATGATCTCCCGGCGCGGCGATATCCCCATCATTCTCTGTACGGGCTTTCTGGATTCGGCCATCGAGGAGCGAACGGCAAAGGCGGGGATACGGAACGTGGTGCTGAAACCGGTCGCTATGGAGCGTCTCGTTCCCCTGATCCGCACCCTGCTCTCCCCGGAGGCCAAACAAGAAGGATGATGAATGGCGCAGATACTCATTATTGATGACGACCAAATCTTTGCGGAGATGCTGGCCGAGGTGGTGACCGAAATGGGCTGCAGTTCCGTCCGGGCCCACACGCTGAGCGACGGCCTGAGGGCGGCCGCTGCCGGCGATTTCGCCGTGATTCTCCTGGACGTCAATCTTCCGGACGGCAACGGACTTAGCAGGATACAGCAGCTGCGCGAACGCACCGGCGCCGAGATCATGATCGTCACCGCTTACGAAAACCGAAGCGGGGCTGAGCTGGCGCTGGACAGCGGCGCCTGGGATTACCTCTCCAAGACCGCCTCCCTTATCGAAATGAAGCTCTCCCTGTCGCGGGCGATCCGTTATGCGGAAACCAACCGGGCCGGCAGGGCAATCCCTCCGGATATGGATCTGAAGGGCATTATCGGCAGGAGCGACAAGCTGAATCTCTGTTTTGGCCGCCTCACCCAGGCGGCCCGCAGCGATGCCAACCTGCTGCTCACCGGAGAGACGGGCACAGGCAAGGAGCTTTTTGCCAGGGCGCTGCATAAGAACAGCCGACGGGCGCAAGGGCCCTTCATCACCGTGGATTGCGCCTCTCTGACACCGACCCTGGTGGAAAGCCAACTCTTCGGCCACGTCAAGGGAGCCTATACCGGGGCGGACCGGAAAGAGGACGGAATGATTCTCCAGGCCCATGGCGGAGTCCTCTTTCTCGACGAGATCGGAGAGCTCCCCCTCTCCGCCCAGAAGGCCTTTCTGAGGGTGCTGCAGGAAAAACACTTCCGTCCCGTGGGCGGACGGGAAGAGCTGGAGAGCGATTTCCGTACCGTAGCCGCCACGAACCGTGACCTGGAGGCGATGGTCCGCGCGGGAATCTTCCGGAGCGACCTGCTCTACCGGCTCCGTTCCCTCGCCATCACCCTTCCGCCGCTGCGGGAGCGGCGGGAAGACATCCCCGACCTTGCCCTCTTCTACGGCGCCCGTCTCTGCGACCGCTACAATGTGGAGTTGAAGGGCTTCTCCCCGGAATGTCTGGAGGCCCTGGCCGCCTACCCCTGGCCCGGGAACGTCCGGGAGCTGATCAACACACTGGATTCCGCTATTGCCGCGGCATTTGACGACCAGATCCTCTATCCCAAACATCTGCCCACCAAGATCCGCCTGCAGGCCGCGTCCGGCCGTTACGCTCCCGAAGAGGAGACAGCCTCCTTGCAGCCGCTGCCCTCCCTGAAAGAGGCCAGGGAAGCGGCGGTCAGGAAAGAGGAAGCGCGCTACCTGCGGAAGATGATGATGCTGGCTGGAGGGGATATCCAGGAGGGATGCCGAATCTCCGGCCTCTCCCGCCCTCAACTGTATGCCCTGCTTAAGAAGCACAACCTGTCACTGAAAGAGACATCGACAAAGGGCTGAGCTCCGGCAAGTCCGGCGACAAGCCTGCCTGGCGCGACAGTCTGATTTGATCAGACAGGCTCCGGTCGGGCCAGACAAGCGGCAATACCAGGCCATCACGTCATTTCCCCCCGTTTGACAAGGTCCCGATGTCTTGTCCGATCAGACCACACTCCCCCGCTTGCCTCTTATCCCGTTCTGGAGAATAACCTTAAACATTTGTTATAATTGCTTTATCCACAAAATCTATCGGCTGGCACAACAATTGTAATCCAAGCATCCAAACGGGCGCGGCGGATCAGCCGCACACCCATGGTTTGGAAAGCCCAAGGAAGGAGTGTTGATAAATAAAATGAATGAATCAGAGGCAATAGATCAGGCAGCCAGGGCCGTAACCCATCGGGAGGGGAAGTACCTGACCTTTTCCCTGGCCGGGGAGGAGTACGGAATCGGAATTCTGAAGGTCAAGGAGATTATCGGTATGATGGCAATCACGGCCGTACCGCAGACTCCTGTCTACGTGAAAGGCGTGGTCAACCTGCGGGGGAAAGTAATCCCGATCGTAGACCTGCGGCTGAAATTCAGCCTTGCCGCAGTCGCAGCCACAGAAAGGACCTGCATTATCGTGGTGGAGGTCACAGGTGCCGCGCAGCAGACCTTGATCGGTATCCTGGTGGATTCCGTAACCGAGGTCCTCAATATCCGGAGCGCCGATATCGAAGATGTCCCGGATTTCGGCACACAAGAGGATATGAGCAGCATTCTGGGAATGGCCAAGACCGGCGGCACCGTCAAGATCCTCCTGGATATCGACTCGGTGCTGACGTCCCGGGAGCTTAACGTTATAAACCAGGCGGCCTGAACAACCGCTATAGATTTCGCAAACAAGACAAGGAGATCTTATGAAGAACATGAAATTAAGTACAAAATTGATCGGCGGCTTTGTCATTGTCGCCCTGATCGGCGCCATCATCGGCGCGTGGGGGATTTTGAAAATTAAAGAAGTCAGCGACCGGGATTCTTTTCTATTTGCCCAAATGACCGTTCCCCTGGGCCAACTGGCGCACATTTCCACGGACTTTCAGCGGATACGCGTCAACTCCCGGGACATGATCGACGCCCAGGAGCCGGACCAGATTAAGCACTATGCCGGTCGGATCGAGGAGCTTTCCGCCGCAATCGGCAAGAATGCAGAGGCTTATGAAAAGACGATCATCGCCGAAGAGGGCAGGATTCTGTACCGACGTTTTCTGGAATCCCGCAAGGTCTACCGGGGCTATCTGGCCAGCATGACGGAACTGGCCAAGGCGAACCGCGACGCCGAGGCCCGGGCCATTCTGGAAGGTGAGGCGGCCAAGGCCTCCCGCGACGAGCAGAAAATCATCGAAGAGATGATGGCGCTCAAGATCCGTCTGGCCCACGAAACGGAAGAAGAAAATAACGCCATTACCAACAGTGCCACCATCGTGACCATCATCCTCACACTGGTGGGCGTCGCCCTCTCGCTCTTTCTGGGCATTTATCTCTCCCTCAGCATATCACGAGCCCTGAACAGAGTCATCGCCGGTCTGACCGACGGCGCCGGCCAGGTCTCGTCGGCCGCCGGTCAGGTCTCTGCCTCCAGTCAGGCTCTGGCCGAAGGGACGGCCGAGCAGGCCGCCTCCCTGGAGGAGACTTCCTCTTCCATTGAAGAGATGTCGTCCATGACCAAGCACAATGCCGACAGCGCCAACCAGGCCAAGGCCATGACGGTGGAAGCCACGATGGTCGTCGGAAAGGTCAACGAGCAAATGATCGACATGGCCGCCGCGGTCGCCGAGATCACCCGCTCCAGCGAAGAAACGGGCAAGATCATCAAGACCATCGATGAGATCGCCTTCCAGACCAACCTTCTGGCCCTCAATGCCGCCGTGGAGGCAGCCCGGGCCGGTGAGGCCGGGGCCGGCTTCGCCGTCGTGGCCGACGAGGTGCGGAATTTGGCCATGCGGGCCTCCGAGGCAGCGAAAAACACCAACAACCTGATCGACAACACGATCAAGGCGGTGCGCAAAGGCAACGAGCTGACGACCGCCACACAGGAGGCATTCAGGGAGAACGCCGACATTTCCCGGAAGATCGGACAGTTGGTCGAGGAGATCGCCGCAGCCTCGGAGGAGCAGTCCCGGGGAATCTCCCAAGTGAATCTGGCGGTCTCGGAGATGGACAAGGTGACCCAGTCCACGGCGGCCAATGCCGAGGAGTCGGCCGCAGCCGCTGAGGAACTCAACGCCCAAGCCGAGCAGATGAAGGTGCTTGTCGGGGATCTGGTGGCGGTGGTTGGCGGCAACAGCCGGGCGGCACTGGCCGGCGCAGAAGGTAGCCTCCTGGCTGCGACCAGGCCGGCCAAACGCCGGCCCGCGGCCGCGACGGATGCGAAGGGGCTGCAACTGCGGCTCGCCGACCGGCGCCCCCCCAAGGTCAGCCTTGCGGAATCGTTGATCCCCTTGAGGGAGGGAGAGTTTAAAGACTTTTAGAAACCAAACCCGAGGCGTCGATGCGCTTTCTGCCCCGCTCCCCCGGCGCATCGCCGCCTCTATCCCGATCGAAGGGAACACCCTGAAGCCATTCCGTATCTCACGGAAGAGATGCTCCCCGGCTCCCAAAGCGGCGGCCGGGCCTCAAGCAAACGGCCCGGCCGTGCTTACAGCGTCCCGTCCAGCAGGTCGGCGACATCTGCCTTGCAGGCGCGGCAGCGCTTCGCTCCGCGAAAGAGCGGCTTGCCGCAGAAGGGGCAGTGGTAGCGCAGAAGCTCCGAGCGGGCCCATTCTTCGGAACCTTTCTCGTCGCCCAGTTCGGCGACTTTTGCGCGCCAGATCGGAATCGTCCTTTGCATCACCCGGCGTCCGGTGGCCAGACCGAAATTTTCAATCATCGCGCAGGGCCACCGGTCGCACTGGTGGCAGGAGTAAAAGCCCTTGCCGCGGACGCAGTCGCGGATTTCGCACATGGAACAGTAAAGATAGAGCTCTTGGGGCGGATCACTCTGCATGCAGCCCCGGCACGCCGTCTCTTCGGGCTTTGTTTGGTAGAGATCGCCCATGGCTTTCCGGAATTTTTCGTTTTTATCCCTGGTGGCGATGTACACGCCGCAGGCGCCGCAGTACAAGCCGCAGGGCGCCATCAGCTTTTTATCTTTGACTTCTTCCTCCGTCCAGCCTTCCATCGCTTCAACCCCCTCAAGATAGATTTTGTTCATGTTCATAAGACGGTCCGCATTATCCCACAGGTGAAGCGACGATGTAAAGGACCGGCAGGCGGGAAGCGGTCAGTCTTCCGGCAAAAATTGATAAAGCAGTGATCTTATTTTTGATCGGCAATCTGATGTGTGGTATAAATTTCCGAAACAATCGGGGAATTAAACGAAATCCCCTTCCAGGAGGAAACGGGGAGCGGACAAACGCAGTTCTGCAGCAACGATTCTCCGGAAATGACGCTTGCTTTGTTTTTGGGGTTGAAAGGAACTTTTTTTTCAGGAACAAACGGATACGATGAAACGCAGCACAATCGGTTTGCAGGCCATGGCCGGCCTGTCCTTGAAGATGCTCCGCCATCCCTGGATTGCCGGGCGGCTTGCCGGCCTTCAAACGGCAAAATACCTGTTCAACGCCTTTAACGTTCGCGGGGATGAGGGCCGGGGCCACAAAATACGCCAACTCAGCCTTCGCGTGACCGACCGTTGCAATCTGCGCTGCACGACATGCGGCCAGTGGGGCGAAGGCGGTTTCATGCACGGGAAGAATCTCGAGCAATGTTTCCGGGAGGAAGTCTCCGCCGAACGGTATATCGACATAATCCGGGATCTCTACGGACACGGCCACCGGCCGGTCGTGTATCTCTGGGGCGGCGAACCCATGCTGTACAAAGGCACGCCGGACATCATCGCCGCCGCGGCCGCTCTGCATCTTCCCGTCGCTATCGCCACCAACGGAACGCGTATCGCCGCGGCCGCCCAGCGACTGGTTGCAGCGCCCCTGTTTCTCCTCCAGATTTCCATTGACGGACATTGCGCCGAACTGCACAACCGTTTAAGGCCGTCGGGTTCGGGGAAAAGCGGCAACTTTGCGGCGATTGAAGAAGGCCTGGCCGCCGTTCACGAAAAGCGCCGGCTTCAGAAGCGGAGACTGCCCTTCATTGCCGCGCTCACGACCGTTTCCCGGGACAATGCGCATCATCTGGTCGATATCTACAACGCCTTTTGCGACCGCGTTGACTTCTTCATTTACTACCTTTCCTGGTGGATCGACGAGGATTCCGCACAAAAGCATGAAGAAGATTTTTCGCGCCGCTTCGGCTTTGCTCCCCGTTTGCACAGAGGATGGATCGGCGGGTGGAAGCCCGACGACTATGCGGCCCTGGACGAGGAGATTCAGCGTCTTCGGAGGAAACCCTCATCGCTGTCCTCGCCTCCGGTCATTCTCATGCCGTTTATTTCCGGCATCGATGATCTGCGCCGCTACTATACGGACCATGCCTGTACGTTCGGATTCAATCAGTGCATCTCCATTTATCAGGCCGCGGAAATCGACAGCAACGGAGACGTGTCACCGTGCCGGGACTATCATGATTATGTCGCCGGCAACATCAAAGATCGGTATCTCACGGAGATCTGGAATTCTCCCGCGTACCGAAGCTTCAGAAAAAGTCTGTCCCAGGACGGCCTCATGCCCGTCTGCACCCGCTGCTGCGGCTTGATGGGGTATTGAAAAAACGCCTATGGAATATTTTGCCACCTCGATCAGCGCGGGCTGCCTCATCGTTTTTGCGGTGCTGCTGTTTATCGTTCTCCGGGGCCGGCGCGCGCTTTTGCCGGCGCTGCAAAACGGCGGGACATCGCGCCGCGGCGATCTTCCGGCGGTTTCGGTTTTCATTCCCGTTTCCTCCACATCACCTCAGGTCGAAGAAGCGCTCCGGACGATTCTGCATCAGGACTATCCCCGCTACGAAATCATCTTTATCACGGAACGAAACGATGGGCCGGATGCCGCAGAAATCCAAAAATTGCTGAAGGAGCAGCGCTCCGGCAAGGTGTCTTGCCGCCATGTCGTGAGCGGTCCCGCTGTCACGTGCAGCCAGAAGAACCACAATCTGCTGGCCGGAGTCGCCGCCGCCTCTCCGGCTTCCGCCATCTTCGCCTTTTGCGACAGCACGCATCCGGCGCGGCCGGACTGGTTGAGGCATCTTGTCGCCGGCCTGTCAAAAACGGATTCCTGCGTGGCGACCGGCTATCATCTCGCGAGGCCCGGCGATCGGCGCCTGGCGACGATCGGGCGTTCGCTGACCATTCTGATGATGCATTTCGCGCAAACCATACCGTTTGTCACCCAGCCCTGGGGCGGCAATATGGCCATCGGCAGAAAACTGTTTTATGAACTCGACGTACCCGAAATCTGGTCGACTTCCGTTGTCGATGACGTGACCCTAGCGGCGCGTCTGCAAAAAAGCGGCAGGGCGGTGCGCTTCGTGCCCGAAGCTTTTCTCGCGACGCCGCTCGCCGATGAGACGTATGAAAGATGGATTTCCTGGCTCTCCCGCCAGTTTTTGTACATAAAGTATATTTTCCCGCTGGGGTGGATCGGAACGGGCGTCGTGCTGCTGGTGTCTTTGCTGTGCCTGGCGGGCGCCTGGATCGTCATCGCGTCGGCCGCCGCGGGAGGGCTGCCGGTAAAATTCGCGGTCGTGCCGATGCTCTTTCTCCTCATCATCGGAGTTCCCTTTTTGCTGATGAGGCCTTTCGTCTCGGCAAAAACCGTCTGGCCGGTCTGGTTGGTCATTTGCCTCATCACCTTTGGCGTTGTCGTCTGGAGTCATTTCCGCACCCTGTTTATCGGAAAAATTTCATGGGCCGGCAGATCGTACCGCGTCGCAGTCGGCGGGAAGGTGCGCGGAATAACGCTTGAGGACTGACCCTCGCTCCCGCGCTGATCACGGCTGCGCCTTAGAAAATCCGCCACGCCGCTTCGCAAATGAAGACGGATTGAAACAGACGGCGGCGGGCGCGACTACGCTTCGATGTCTTTTCTGAATATTTTAATCCCCTCCCTCGCGGATTTAAATGCGGCGGAAGTCCAGGCCACTGCGGCCGCGCCGTCTTCGGGCGTTGCCGCCCACGGGCCGTCAAATTTTCTTTCCAGCGGCCTGGCGCCCGTCAGGTGATCGATGAAATAGCGCATCTGACGGAAATAGCCCGTTTTTCTTCTTCCATAGGGGAGGACGGCCGGCACGTAACTGCGCAGGAGGAGATTGGGGATTTTAAAAATATCCACTTTGATCGCTTTCTGGCGGTGCGGCGCAAAGGCATTGAAGCGCAGCGTTCCCTTGTCTCCGTAAATATGGCCGCATTCGATTCCGTAAATTTTGGGCCCCAGGGCCACCAGCGATCTGGTGAGGACGACAACCGTTTTGTCCGACATGGTGAGCGTCGCCGTCACGAAATCATCCGATGAACGGTTGGCCATGCACCGGCGGGTCGCGCAGGAGACGGATTCTATCTCGCCGAAGAAGAAGCGCGCCAGGTCGATGTAATGCCCGCCGTCGTCAAAAAATATTCCGCCGTCGAAGCGCGCGTCTTTGATGCGCCAGTCGCCGTAGGTTTTTTCCGGATGGAAGCCTAGTTTATTAATGGCCTGCAAACCGGTTTTAACGATCCCCTCATCGTAATTCGGAACATAAACGTTCCAGTCGATGCTGACGTGATAACTCGCGCCGATGGTTTTCGCCGCGAGCATTTCCTTGATCCGCTGGAAACCGAATTCGAAGCGCTTGTTATGGCAGATTTGCAGGTAGACGCCGTTTGCGCCGGCCGCGTGAATCATGCTTTTGCAGTCCTGAACGGAAGTCGCCATCGGTTTTTCGCAGAGCATGGGAATGCCGGCCGCCGCGACATCCCTGACCTGCCCGGCATGATGCCAGGGCAAAGAAGCGACGATCACGGCGTCAAGCTTTTCGCGGGCCAGCATGCTCAGGTGATCCGGGTAGGTCCTGGACACGGAAAACATCCTGGCAAAGCGGTCGCGGTTTTCAGCATTCGGATCACAGACGGCAGCGATGCGCGCCCGGCCGTCCGCCACGATGGCCGGGCCATGGCCGACGCGGGATATCTGGCCGCAGCCGATCAGGCCGATTTGAAGTGCATCCTTTTGCATCATTTGAAAAATTTCGTTTTTATTCATTTTTCTATCTTAAAGTATTTCACTATTCAAGATGAAAAAATGGATTGCGCCGCCGGTGACGGCATCGTTTGTTATTCCTGCTCCTGCCCCAAAGTGCCTGCGGAAAAAGCATTCGCGTTTGCATACCGAAAAAGTCCTTGACGGATGCCCTCTGCTATGCTTTCTTTAGCATATGTCAATAAAGACATATCAAAAGACATGACCTCTTTACGCAAAGAGAAAATCCATAAAAGAAAGGAAAACCGAAAATGAATGCTGCTCCCCAAACCTATCAAAAGGGCGAAATCCCCGGCGTTATTGCCATTCGGGCGTCCGACTGCAAGGGCTGCGACGCCTGCAAACGCCATTGCCCGACCGGCGCGATCCAGGGCGCGTTCGGCGCAACGCACAGCATCGATGTCGACGCCTGCCTGAGCTGCGGCCAGTGCCTGATCAACTGTCCGTTCGGCGCGCCCTATGAAACGGCCGACAGCGTCGAGAACGTTCTTGCCCGGCTCAGGGACAGGACGGTCACAGTCGCCGGAATCATCGCGCCCGCCGTGCGTGTCGCCATCGGCGAGGACTTCGGACTTCCCGCCGGCACACTCGCCACGGGCAAGCTTTACTCGGCCATGAAAAAAGCGGGCTTTGAAATTTTCGACAACAACTTTGCCGCGGATTTGACCATCATGGAAGAAGGTTCGGAATTCATCGCCCGCGCCCGCCAGGCGGTGTTCGGCGAGAAGGGCGCGCACGGCGAAGCCGCAGGTCCGCTGCCGCAGTTCACTTCCTGCTGTCCGGCCTGGGTGCGCTTTGTGGAAACGAAGTATCCGGCCTTGATTCCGCATCTGTCTTCCGCAAAATCGCCCCAGCAGATGGCCGGCGCCGTCGCCAAAACTTACGGCACTAAGGTCTGGAACAAACCGGCCGACAGGCTTTACACCGTCGGCATCATGCCCTGCACGGCCAAAAAGCT
>DBPV01000018.1:29421-30353 GCA_002304995.1 Syntrophaceae bacterium UBA1411 | reverse complement strand
GCCGGCGCGGCCTATCCCGACGTCGATGCGGTGTTGACCACCCGCGATCTGTCGCGCCTTTTCAAAAAACTGAATATCGATCTGGCGGCGCAAAAAGACAGCGCCGGGGACACGCTCCTGGCCGACTACACGGGCGCGGGCACCATTTTCGGCAACACGGGCGGCGTGATGGAAGCGGCGGTGCGAACCGCCTGCGCCGTGATAACCGGCAAGGAGCTCACGCCGCTGGACTTCAGGCCGGTGCGGGGATTGAAAGGCGTCAAGAGCGCGTCCGTGACGCTGCACGACGCCAAGTACAGCAAGGACGTCACCCTCCATCTGGCCGTCGTGCACAACATCGCGCAAAACATCGACCCCCTCTTGCGCGACGTCCTCGCCGGAACGTCGCCCTATCATTTCATCGAAGTCATGAACTGCCCGGGAGGCTGCGTCAACGGCGGAGGTCAGCCGGTTTACGGCAACGGATCATCCTGGCTGGGCGCGATCCGCCCCTGGTTTGCCTGGAACTGAAACGGAAAGGAGTAAACATCCATGGAAAAGCAAAGTTTAAGCTACATTGAAAATCAGCCGGCGCTCAGCCGCCGCGAATTCATCACGATCGGCGGCATTGTGGTCGCCTTTCTGGCGCTGCCCGTCGTCTGGATCAGAACGATCGTGGCGTCCAACAACGACTACATCAGGGCGCGCACGAAAGGGCTCTACCAGGATGACGCCCGGGCCGCCGTCCGGGTCAGCCATGCCAACAAATCCGTCGCCCGCTACTATCGGGAATTCGGCGGCGAACCGCTGGGGCATCTCTCCCACGAACTTTTGCACACAAGCTACATCAACCGGACCAAGGGTCTCGTCTCATAAGGAGGATTTACCATGCATCACGAACTTCTGATTCTGAAGCACCCCCTGCGGGTGAGAATGTTTCATTACCTGCTCAT
>DBPV01000018.1:0-29400 GCA_002304995.1 Syntrophaceae bacterium UBA1411 | reverse complement strand
GCGAAAGCGCCATGAACCTGGCCATGCAGATTCACGCCGCCGCCGGCGCCCTGCTGGCCCTGGCCGCCGGCGCCTTCTTTCTTTTGGCCTTCGACCGCGTGTTGCTCTTCGTTAAGAGGATCTTCACCTTTTCGCTGGACGATGTGCGCTGGTTTGCCGTCCTGGGCGGTTATCCGCAAAAGCTTTTGCTGGGCCGGAAAATCTCCGTTCCGCCCATGGGCAAGTACAACTCCGGCCAGAAGCTTTTCGGCATCTGCGTTTTGATCGGCGGCGCCGTCCTGATCGTCAGCGGACTCGCGCTGTGGGCCTTCCCGCATCTGCTGCCCAGAGCCGCCACGGCTTATCTGGGGCTTCTGCACACGTTCTTCGGCTGGCTCCTGACGCTGTTTCTGCCGGTCCACCTCTTTCTGGGCGTTTACATGGCAGACGATTTCAAGGCCATGATCCTGCACGGCAGGATTCCCCTCGCGGAAGCCGGGGAAATGTCGCCCCGCTGGGTGGAAAAGGAAATCATTCCGCTTTCCGAAAACCGGTGAGCGCTCCAACCGAATCGTTCGGTCGTCAAGAAATGCCTGTCTGAGAGGAAGGATGCGTCTGACCTCAAGGACAGGACAGGACAGGAACACAAAATGTCACAAAATGGGGTCCAGGCCTTGACCCCATTTTCTCTTTCTTGCGGAAATGACGCTCTTTCCTGATCAGGATCAAAACTTTCTTCTTGACAATTCCCGTTAAAACCCGAAATCATAGCGCACTTACGGGAACGCGTGCCTTCCCGGAACACCTGGAGATAAAAACCGATGGACACCCCCATGACCTATAAAGGCTATTTTGCCAAGATTGAATACAGCGAAAAAGACGAATGTCTTATCGGCCGTGTTTCCAACATACAACATCCCGTAACGTTTCATGCCGATTCCGCAAAGGAAATCCGGCAGGCCTTTGAAAAAGCCGTTGACGCTTATCTTGATGATTGCGCCCGGAGAAAGGAAGCTCCGGAAAAGCCTTCCGAAAGCCGAAGAGTTGTGCGCGTCAGTCCGGCGCTTCACAGCGTGCTGGCCCTGGTCGCCGGCCGCGAAAATAAAAGCGTCAACACGTGGCTTGCCGAAGTCGTCAACAGAAAGCGCAACAAAAAGGATTAAAGGCCAAACGAATTTTTGAAAATTGCGTCTATCGCTTCCGGCAGTGGCGGCACCTGCCGTTATCCTGAAAAATTCGATGCCGGACAATCCCGGCAGGTTTGCGCGACGCGAGCCGGACGGCTCGCAAAAGACGCCCCTGAAAAAAACATCCCGGCACAACCATCCCGCACAACAAAATCGGCAAATGATCTGATAAAAATACTGAATTTTCATGCCGCGTCCTCCAGCCGGTGAAAGCGAATCATGAAAAACGGCGCCATCGCCATTGACGGTTATGCAAAACTGTGCAAGAGCAATGTTCCGGCCGGATTTCCGGGCCGTCAATGAATGCCAAGGAGATAAACGATGAAAGATACCCGACGCGTCGCCATTGTCACCGGCTCTTCCCGCGGCGTCGGCGCGGCAACTGCCAAGCTGCTGGCGCAGAAGAACTACAACGTGGTGATCAACTACTCGAAAAGCGAAACGGAAGCGCTGGACGTTCAGGCCGCCTGCGAAGCCCTGGGCGCCGAAACCCTTTTATGCCGCGCCGATGTGGCAAGCGACGCGGACTGCCGGCGGATGGTCCGCGAAGCAGTCGACAGGTGGGGCCGCATCGACGCGCTCGTCAACAACGCCGCCACGACCAAATTCTGCGCCCACGACAATCTGGAAGGCCTGACGCAGGAAGACTTCATCCGCATCTACACCACGAATCTGGTGGGACCCTACCAGATGATCCGGGCCGCGGCGCCGCACATGAAGGCGCAGGGCCGGGGGGCTGTCGTGAACGTCGCCTCCACCGCCGGCGTCAACGCCGTCGGAAGCTGCGTGGCCTACTGCGCGTCGAAGGGAGCGCTCATCACGATGACCAAGGCGCTGGCCCGCGCGCTGGCGCCGGAAATCCGGGTGAACGCCGTCTGCCCCGGATTCATTCAGGGCGACTGGCTCCGCGACGGCATGGGCGCGGAAAATTACGAACGGCTGAAAGGTTATCTGGAAGCGACCAATCCGCTCAGGCGCACCGGCACGCCGGAAACCATCGCGCCGAACATTCTGTTTTTGCTGGAAGACGCGGTTCTGACCACGGGTGAAATTCTGCTTCTCGACGGCGGCACGCTTCTGGGCGGTATGGTTTCTCCCAGCGCTTCCGCCGTGAAATCCAAATAAAAAAAACGGGCGGCTCCGCGCTGACGCCTGCGCCGGGCCGCCCGCAAATCACCTGTACCTTCAACCGGACGCGGCTTGGCCGGCCTTGACAAAGGCGCTGTAGCGCTCAAGATGAGCCAGCGCCCGGACGGCGCGGTTCAATCCCTCATAGACGGGAACGCCCGCCGCGAGCAGAATATCCTCCAGCACGGCTCTCATGCGGCGAAACTCTTCCGCATCCTGATACTGACGCCAGGCCACGACCAAAGGCAGGCCGCAGAGTTTCCCGCGCCCCTCGCCCGCCAGATAGCGCGCGATCACTTCGATAAAGTTTTCCTGTCCCGCTTCTCTGTAGAGCCAGTCCAGGGGCAGCGAAACGACGACGTTGTCCACTTCGCCGCTGTGCGCCAGAATATCGAAGATCTTGCCGACATATTCCGTCCGCATGAACGCCAGGTAGGAATCAATCGGATTGCGGATCATGTTGCCGGCCGGCGGAATGAAGGCGCGGATTTTCTTCACCGTCGCCGGCGAAAACGCGGGCAGGTCCATGCCCGCCTGCGCGCAGGCGTCCGCCACGGCCACCGCCTGTCCCCCGCCGACGCTCAAAACGCCGACGCGGCGGCCGGGCGTCCTTTTGAGATAATGAAACGCGGCGGCGACGTCCGCCATCTCTTCGAGCGAATCGACGCGCACCGCGCCCGTCTGACGGAAGAACGCTTCCCAGATCCGGCGGCTGCCCGCCAGCGCTCCGGTGTGGGAGGACGCGGCCCGGGCGCCGGCTTCGGAAAGCCCCCCTTTCATGATGATGACGGGCTTGCGGCGCGCGGCTTCCTGCGTGACCGAAAGCAGCCGCCGTCCGTCCTTCACGCCTTCCAGATACATGACGACCAGCGACGTCGTCTCGTCGCCGGCCAGGTAATCCAGATAATCCGGGCTGTCGAGCGTCAGCGCGTTTCCGTAGCTGATCACCTTGTTGAAATACAGACGATGGGTTTTGGCCGCGTGGTGGGTGAATTCCTGCGCGTTGCCGCCGCTCTGGCTGATCATCGACACGGGGCCGGCGGGCGCGGGCGCCGCGTTCCAGGTCAGCATCTTCCGGGAAGGAACATACCAGCCCATGCAGTTCGGACCCACGACGTGCAGGCCGCCTTCGCGCGCGATCGCCTCGATTTCCCGCTGGAGCTTTTCGCCTTCCTCCTCGGCGGATTCCCGGAAACCGGCCGTAAAAATGTGCACGTTGACGTTGCCGGAGGCGATGCAATCGCCAAGCGCAGCGGGAACCGCCTGCGCCGGAACCGCAAGAATGACCAGATCGACCTTTTCGGGCAGCGATCCCAGATTGGGGTAGCATCGGATGCCGTCGATGGAATCGACTTTGGGATTGACCGGGTACAGGCGGCCCTCGTAGCCGAAGGCGCGCATGCAGCCGAAAATGCCGAGGTAGCCGCCGCGGACGGTCGACGTCGCTCCGACCACCGCCACGGACTGCGCATTGGCCATGGCATCGAGCGCCCGGCGGATGCGGGGTGCATCGACGGGAGGCCGGGAAACCGGCTTCCGGTTGCCCAGAACGATCAGCGCATCCACCGCCTTGATTCTGCCGTCCGGCAAAACAATCAGCGGGTTGATGTCCACTTCGGCGATTTCCGGTTCATCGAGCGCCAGACGGGACAATCCCGTCAGCACGTCCGTCAGGCGATCCGCATCGACGGCCGCCTCGCCGCGGAAAGGGCGCAAAAGCTTCGCGGCGCGGATCTCTTCGAGCATCGCCCGCGCGGAGAACCGGTCCACGGGCGCAATGCGGAAAGACACGTCGCCCAGGGCTTCCGCAAGCACGCCGCCCAGGCCGAACATGACGCAGGCGCCGAACTGCGCGTCGCGGACGATGCCGGCGACAAACTCGCGGTGACCCGCGATGTGCGGCTGCACCACGCAGGCTTCCCAGTCCTTGTCCGCCGCCTGCCGGATGTCCCGAAACGCCTGGCGAACTTCCTCCTCCGAGCGGAGACTGACGCGGACCAGGCCCCGTTCGGTCTTGTGGCCGAGCGCCGCCCCCAGCCCCTTGAGAACGGCCGGATAGCCTATTTTGCGTGCGGCGGCCGCCGCCTGCTCCTCGGTTTCCACTACGGCTTCCTCAACCACCGGAATGCCGTAGCGGCTCAATATCGCTTTGGATTCAACTTCAGACAAAGTGGCCCGGCTTTGTCGGCGGGCCCGGTCCGTGTGCTCCTCGACAATCCATCTCCTGTGCATAGGTCCTCGCTTTCTTCCTGATCGTCTGATTGCAGATGCCACTTTTTATGTGCCTTCCTATCAGACTTTCATGGAAAATCGCAAGAACGAACGCTCGTTTTTTTGAGAAACCGCGGCTGCCATCGTTCAGAGGTTGCGCAGCTCTTTTTTCAGAATCTTGCCGATCAGATTCTTGGGCAGCGCCGGTAAAAACACCACTTCCCTGGGCAGGAAGAAATTGGTGAGCTTTGTTTTGCAATGTTCGATGATTTCCTCCGCCGTGGCCTGCCGGCCCGGTTTGAGGGCGACAAACGCCCGCATGTTTTCGCCGTAGACATCGTCTTTCATCGCAACGACGGCGGCTTCGGCAACGGCCGGGTGCGCGTAGAGCGCCTCTTCGATCGTCCGCGGAGAAATATTTTCGCCGCCCTTGATGATCAGGTCTTTCTTGCGGTCGGTGATCCAGTAGTAGCCGTCTTCNNTCCGGTTGGTTCCAGTAGCCTTTCATGAGCGACGGGCCCTGAAGAACGATTTCCCCCGACTGGTTGGACCCCAGAAGATTGCGTTCATCGTCCATGATGCCCATCGTCATCCCCGCGCAGGGAATGCCGATGGAGCCGACCTTGACCTTCCGACCGTCGCAGGGATTGGCGCTGCCGGAGGCGCCGCTTTCGGAAAGCCCCCAGCCCTCGTAAATTTTCCCGCCAAAGCGCTCATGAAACTGTTTCCACGTGACCTGTGAAAGAGGAGCGGAGCCGCAAAGCCAGTATTTGACGCGGCTCAAATCATGCTTGTTGGGATTGGGATACATCAGCATGAAGACATACATCGTGGGCACCAGCGCGACCAGTTTCGCGTCGTATTGATCAATGGAAGCAAAAATGGTCTCCAGATCGAAGGTATTGAGAATGACGCTTTTGGTCCTCTCGTAAAACAGACCGCTGTTGGCCACCGCAATGCCGTAGGCGTGGCAAAGCGGCAGGACGGTGATGTTGGTCATGCCGTGCGGCATCCGTGTCGACTCATAGGACATTTTGGAGTTGGCGTAAAGCGAGCCGTGCGTGAGCATCACACCTTTGGACCGGCCCGTGGTGCCGGCGGTGTAAATCAGCGCCGCCAGTTCGTCGTCGTCCGTTGCCGCAATGTCCTTTGTTTCTGGAGCATGGCGCACGAGGGCCGCAAAGGAATGCGTGCCTTCAGGAACGTCGTCGTTGACGAGGATCACAGTCTTCACCTGCGGTGCCTTTGTCTGCGCGGCCTGAATTTTGGGCAGAAAATCACTGACGCTGATGACGACCTTCGCGCCCGAATCCGCGTAAATGGAGGCGATGTCATCATCCTTCATCATGTAGTTGACCGGCACAACGACCGCACCCAGACGCCAGATCGCGCCGAACGACTGGAGGACCTCCACACAGTTGGGCATCTGCACAATGACGCGGTCGCCGCGCCTCACGCCCAGTTCCTTCAAGACGGTAACCAGTTTGCGGCAGTCGTGCAAAAAACCGTGGTTGGTGAGCTCCTTCCCTCCGGAAACAAAACTTATCTGCTCCGGTTCTTCCAAAACTTTCACTTCGCGCAATTGGGCAATGTTCACTTTTTTCCTCCTTCAGCGAGGGATGGGGGCGCAATGAAACGCGCGCCGCCGATGCCGATTACCCGGCAACCGATTTTTTTCCGCCCGGCTCCCGCCTAGGCCGGCATTCTCAGTATCGGTTTGATGGTTCTTCCTTCCCCGGAATCTTCCACCGCCTGATTGATCCGGTCGAAGTCATAAAAGGTGACCAGTTTCTCCAGCGGCAAACGGCCCTGCATCACGAAGTCCACCAGCTGCGGAATGAAGATGTCCGGCACACTGTCGCCTTCCAGAATGCCGCGAACGGTCCGGCCGAACATAATGGAATTCATGTCGAAGGTCGCCTCCGTCCCCAGCGGAGCGCCGCCCACGAGGCCGCAAACGCCGGGACGCCTGACGGACTCCAGCGCCTGCCGGAGCACCTTGGGATTTCCCGCGCACTCCAGAGCATAATCCGCGCCGTCGCCGGTAATCTTTTTGATTTCCGCCGTCGGGTTTTCCTGCGCCGCGTCCAGCACGTGCGTCGCGCCCAGGTCGCGCGCCAGTTCCAGCCGGTGCGGCCGGATATCCACGCCGATGATCGGAAAACAGCCGCAGATTTTCGCCGCCATGACGGCGGAAAGCCCCACGGCGCCCAGGCCGAAGACGGCAATCGACGCGCCGGCTTTGACTTGCAGGGAGTTGATCACCGCGCCGGCGCCGGTCTGAATGCCGCAGCCCAAAGGCCCCAAAAGCGCCAGCGGCGCATCGGGCCGCACTTTCACCACATTGTTTTCGTAGGTGAGCGCATGCGTGGCGAAAGACGACTGGCCGAAAAAATTGCCGAATATTTTTTCGCCGTTTCGGGAAAGCGTCGTCGTCCCGTCGGCCCGGACACCGCCGAAGGTCGCCATCGCGGACTGCGAACAGTACGCAGGCCGTCCCTGCCGGCAGTTGGCGCACCGGCCACAGTACACGTAACTCAGCACAACCGGGTCGCCGGGCTGCACTTTCGTCACGCCATTTCCCACTTTTTCCACGATGCCCGCCCCCTCGTGGCCGAGTACGACAGGCAGGACGAGCGGATTGTTCCTGACGGTCACATCCGTGTGGCAGATGCCGGCGGCCGCGATGCGCACGAGGATTTCATCCGGGCGCGGCTCGTCGAGATCCAGTTCTTCCTGAAGAAACGGCTGCCCTTTTTCCCGAAGAACGGCTGCTGAAATTTTCATCTTGATCTCCTTGTCCGATTCTCCCCCAAAACCGCCCGGACGGCGTCTAACGGGTCTGGAGCCAGCGGCGCGGAATGCTGCGGTCGATCTGCGAGGTCTTCTCCACCGCTTCGTATTCCTTTTTTGTTTTCGGCCACCAGAAGTACAAGACGGGTTTGTCCTTTATGCCGTCGGTGATGGTCTCAGTCGCCGTGACCACCTGGAGGCGGCCGTTGTCCATCATGCCGTAAACTTCCATGGGAAACTCCGTGGCGTACATCGGAAAGGCCCTGGGGAAGGCCGCGCGGATTTTGTAAACGTCCGTGGGCGTGCCGGCGGCCGTGATGGCCCGGGCCAGCGCGTGAACCAGCGTAAAATTGAACGTGCTTTCGGCGGTGGCCGCGCGCTGATAGGCCGCGCGGTAGCGCTGGGCGACCGTCTGGGTCTTGCGTGCGGGAATGCCGGCGCCCGCCGAACCGATGAGGGTTCCCATCGCTTTCGTTCCCTTCATGACGGTCTCAATGTAATCCAGCTTGGCCTGGTCGATTAGAATGAAGCCTCCCTTGAAGCCCATCATGCGGCACTGCTCAATCATGAGCGCCGTCGTGGCCGACGGTCCGCCGATCAGGAGAACCTCGGGGGATGTGGCAAGCGCCGCGGTGATCGATGCCGAGTAATCCGTTTCGGTGTAATAGTTGACCGGATTGTCCGCAGTGATCGTCCCGTCGTATTTGGCCCAGATCGAACGGAAAACGCTGCGCCATTCCTCGCCGTAAGGGCCGATGGTGGCCAGCATCGCGCATTTTTTCCAGCCCTTTTCCATCGCCCACTGCGCGCTGATTTCCGCCATCGACACAAAAGACCCCGGCGCAACGATCGTCAGCTTGTTGCCGAGTTCCGTAATTCTGGGCGTGCTGGTGAAGGCCATCACGAGAAACGCGTTTCCTTTTTCCTCGTTGATCTTCATCATGGCCGCCGCCGTGGTGAAGACCGCATTGAAAACGGCAATCGCGCCGCCGGCGCGGAAGCGTTTGGCGTTGTTCAGGGCCTGCGTCGGATTGGCCATATCGTCGAGGCGTTCGAGCTTGAACCTGTATTTTTTCCCGGCCACGGAAATGCCGCCTGCGGCATTGATTTCATTTACCGCCAGTTCGATGCCGTTGAACACATCCTGTCCGTACTCGGCGGCAAGCCCCGACAGCGGCCCCGAATAGCCGATCACGATCTCCTGCGCCCAGGCTCCGCCGCACAACAAAAGTGAAAACACGGCCGCCGCAAAGAAATTTTTCCAATGCTTCATGTCCTCTCCCTCCTCTTGATGAAATCATCCGTTGACCGGTATCGCCGGTTGACGCCTCTCTTTTTTCCGCGTTTACGGCGTGACAAAAAACTGATGGGGCTGAAAAATGCAGATGTTGGCCTGCCCGCTGATATTGGCATCCGTGATTTCCACAAAATAGCCGTAGCTGGTTTGCGCCTTAAGCTCCCTGCCGACGGTCACCTGCCGGCGGTTCAGGCCGGAATCATCCCCTTTCCCCGTCAGCCGCTGCAGGTAGATGTTGTCAAACCAGGTGAGATTGTTGCCGTCGAATTCCATGGGCGTGGACGCCTGGCAAAGGCGGAAAACATAATAGGCATCCAGGTCGGCCGCATCCTTGAGCGTTTCCCATGTGCAGGTGATGCCTTTGAGCGCCGAGCCGGAAGCAATAGGTTTTGTTTTCGACGGCGAAAACGAGTTGAAAATCCGGTCATGATTTTTCAGATAGGCGTTGACGGCCGCGTCGGACGGCGCGTCGTGCTGGATGCGCGTTTTTTTATCTACCTTTCCATCTTTGGTTTTGACTTCAATGGTGTATTCGCCTTCCTTCATGAAGCCGGTGGGCAGGTTGACCATGTACCAGTAGTTGGTAATCTGCTGATCGTAGAACCAGCCGTTCTTGCCCAGGTTTTCGTACTTTTGGTTCTTGAACGCCACGGTGTATCCACCGGGACCGTAGGCTGTAATGCTCTCAATCAGCTCGGGAGTGGCTGCGCCGGGTGTCGGCAGCAGGGCCACCAGGAATTTGTGTGTTTCTTTCGGCATGAGCGAACTTGCAAAATCCCAGTAAACGTTGCACGCCATGATGTCAAAAATCTTCACTTCGTTTTGCCCCATTTTCCTTCTCCTTTTCTTTTGTATTCAGCCTTCAAACCTTTGCGGGCAGGCGGCCTCGATAAATCCTCTGAGCGTCCGTTCATCGGCCAGCCCCAGCAGGCGGTTTTTTTCCACCCCTTCCTGAAGGATCAAAAAGGATGGTCAAGTTCAAGATGCATGCCGGAGGGCAGCAAAAGAATAAAAACTTGTAAGCGATTGGAATAATGGATGGAATTAAAAAAGGTTTTTAAAAATTCGGTCGGTCGGTGTGCCGTGATACACTTGTGCACGGCACATTTATGGGCCATGGCACAATGGCTGAACTGGGCTGCAAGATGCTGCTGCCCGCCGGCTTCATCGCGGGCTAAAAACCGTCTGGCTAGCCGGCTTTCGCCGCAATCATATCCAGGAGAATATTGACGGTTTCATTGATGAAAGGCGCGTACTGGTCGCGGGCTTTTTGCCTCTGTTCGGCCAGCGTCAGCTTGTTTTTACCGCCGTTTTCTTTCTTTACGCTCTGGCGGTAATCGTCAAGCTGAATGAGGCCCTGTTTTTCCGCCGCCTCTTTATTGTCCTTGATGATCCGGGCAAATTTCGCATCCCTGGACACGCGCGCCTGCGATTTGGCCGCCAGCGCGGCAATCAGGCGCTCGTCGACAGGCGTCCAGGACGAGGCCGTTTTCTCCGGCGTCCCCATAAACGGCGCAATGGCCTGACCGGGAAGCGCGTAATCCAGCGACGCCTCGCCGATATCCTCCAGGGCGAACAATCCGGGCAAACGCACGTCCGCCGCCACGCCCGCCTTCTGCGTGGACCGGCCGCCGGGCAGAAAATACAGGGCGGTTGTGACCTTCATCGCCCCCAGCCCCCAGGGCAGTTCCAGCAGCGTCTGGACGGAGCCCTTGCCGTAGGTATGATCCGATCCGGCAACCACGGCGCGGCGGTAGTCCTTGAGGGCTCCCGCGACGATTTCGCTGGCCGATGCACTCATCCGGCTCGTGAGCACAACCAGCGGCCCGGTGTAAACGGACCGGGGATCTTCTGCGGGAAAGCGGATGACATTGCGCCGGCCGTTGGCCCGCGGCGCCGCCGCCCGACCGTTGGCGAGAATCGTTTCCTGGGCGCGGCTGTCCTTGACTGCGACGACGCCGCCCGAACCGATGAACAGGCCGGTCAGGCGCACCGCTTCATCCAGCATGCCGCCGCCGTTGCGCGACAGGTTGAGGAGGATGCCGTCCACGCCCTTTTGCCTGGCCTCGGCCAGAAGTTTTTTCACGTCCTGATAGCTCGACCGGCCGCCTTTTTCACCGCCGTAAAAGGACGGCAGCTCGATGACGCCGAAACGGTAGGTTTTGCCGTTGGCCTTGCGCGTTTCGAAGGTGATTTTCGCCTCCTGCTCGCGGACGTCGACCTTGTCGCGCACGATGGTGACGTCGAAGCGTTCCTTGCGGTTGGCCTGGCGGAGAATCGTGAGAGTGACGCGGGTTCCCTTTTTGCCGCGGATCATGCTGATGACATCGCGCAGGTCCATGTCGATGACGTCGACCGGTTTTTCACCCTGCTGCGCCACGGCGATGATTTTGTCCTTGGGCTTGATCAGGCCGGACTTTTCCGCGCCGCCGCCGGGAATCAGCTCTTCAATGATGGTAAAGCCGTTGTCGCTCGACAGCACGGCGCCGATTCCCTCCAGGGAAAGATTCATCGAAATCTTCAGGTCCTCGAAATTTTGCGCAGACAGGTAGCTCGTGTGCGGATCCAGCGCCCGGGCAAATGCCTCGGCCGACGTGGTGATGAGCTCAGCCGGATCCTGTTCGATCACGCGGCGCGTCTGCAATTCATAGCGGTGGATCTGCTGTTCCCGGGCCTCCGCCGGTTCGATGCCGGCCAAAAGCGCATTTTCAATCTGGAAAAGAACGATCTTGCGCAAAAGCGACTGCTTTTCGGCGGATGTTTTCGGATAGGGGCGCTTGTCGATGTCGAGATTGAGCGCCACGTTCCGGTCGGGACGGAAATCCGGGCCGAGAAGTTTTTTGACGATGGCTTCGTTTTCCCGCGCCCGCGCCACCAAGAGGTCGTAAACGGGTTTCAGCGAGGTGCAATTGCCGCGCTCGGCGCCGGTAAACAGATCCGCAAGCAGCGGTTTGAGCCTGTCGAGATCCGCCTCATACAGGAGCGTCTTCGAGGGATCGAGCCGCTTGATCATCTGATCGACGGCCTGGGTCCGGATTTCCGGCGTGATGCTCTTGATCGCGTAGTGGCTCTCGTGGAAGGCCTCCATGAGCACGGGAAGACGGTCGCACGTGAGATCGCGCGCCGGCAGGGGCCAGGGCCAGAGCAACAGCGCGAAAAGACCAAGCAGCGCCGCGAAAAAAAACAGGCCCTGCCGGCCGGCCGGGCTTTCCGCCCGGAGCAAACGATGGTCCGTCCTGCTTTGCAAAATCCGTCTTCCTCCGCCGTCGTTCATGGTTCTTTCGCCTGTGCGCCCGCCCGATCGGCCAAAGCGCGACATTCCTTTCGTCCGGTATTAAAAAAACAAATCCTTTTTACGATAAAAGGCGGTGGGATTTATGTCAAGGAAAAACACGCGCCATTGCCGGAAGAGACGCGCATCGGCGCTCGCGCAAAAAAATTCCCGCTTCGGGCGGCGGACTCAGGAGCCGCGGCGAAGTTCAATCCAGATGTTGACGACCGACACGCTGATCAGGTTCAGCGTCGTCGCCGCGTACCACAGGCGGGCCTCGCGGGGAGTGAAGAGGGCAATCCAGCCCGACCACAGAACAAAACAGATGAGAGAAAAGGAAACGAGCGTATCGACGGCCAGAAACAGCCGCGGCCGTTTAAAAAGCCGGCCGGCCTGCGCCAGCATGCAGTACTCGATGGGCGAGGCCCGGCCGGCCAGATGATAAAAAACGCGGATCAGATTCATGATCAGATCCACCGCGGCCCAGGCCAGCGTCAGCCAGGCAAAAATGCAAAGAGCGCCCTGCGGCGCGCCCGCGCGCAGCGCCGCCAGGCCGAACAGCATTTTGAACACGCAAAACGGAACGCCGATCGTCAAGGCCTGGAAGGCGGGCGTGAAGAAGAAACCTTCTGCCTCCTTTTCCGCCGCCTGCCCCGGAAGTTCTTTTCCGTTCATGATCCACCGTTCCATTCAGCGGTAGTAGCCCGTGCCGACCACCCAGCCGAACGGTTCGAACAAAAGCACGTAGGAGCGTTTGGGCACAGGCGCGGCCTGGCCCTTTTTGGTAAAATGATACTCGACATAGCCGCCGGTTTTGCCTTTGGCCAGAAATTCCTTCACATAGAAGACGCCCTTGTCGTCCCTGTCGTTTAACCGATTGCGGCCTTCCGTGTCCTTGCGGCCGTACAGAACAACGTTGATCCCCCCGGTCGTATCGGCCCAGAAATAGCCGTCCTTGCCGTAGCGCAGCTCCCGAAGCAGGCCGGCGCCCAGAGCCCGCGCCTTTTCCGGACCGAACTCGCCCTTCTGCTGCCGGGCATGAATGGCCGCGAGCATGCTGACTGCGGTTTCCACCTGGCTTTTGATGAGCGCATCCTGCGCCGCGGCATTTTGCGCCGCCGGCGTCTCGGCCGCAGCCGGCCAGCAAAGGACAACGCAAAACACTCCCGTCAGAATGATCCTCCGGACTTTCCGCATAGCTCCTCCTTTATGTCATGTCTTTCGTTTGCCGGGTCCGGCGGGCCTCGCCCATGGCGCTTGCGGCCAGCATGGCCTGTAAAACTTTTCCCGGCGAGATTTCCCCCGCTTCGTGATGAATGCATTCCTCAGGCGCGCAGACTTTTTGCGCCGCCCGGAAAAGATCCTCGCGGCGGACGTCCGCCAGGCCGATGTCGGCAAGCGTCGTCGGCAGGCCGACGGTTTCGCAAAAATCATAAACGGTCCGCATCTCGTCCGGAGCGGCATCCGCCAGATGCAAACCGGTAAGCACGCCGAAGGCGACTTTCTCGCCATGGTAAAAGACGTGGGTTTCGGCAAGCGCCGTGAGGCCGTTGTGAACGGAATGGGCCGCCCCCAGCCCGCCGCTTTCAAACCCCAGTCCGGAAAGAAGAATGTTGGCCTCGATGATGTGGTCGAGCGCCGGTGTGACGATCTGCCGCCGGCAGGCGATTTTTGCCGCCGGGCCGTAGTCGAGGAGCGTCTCGTAGCAGAGCCGGGCCAGGTGCAGGCCCGCGCGCGTGGCAAGCCCGCCGCAGGCGTTTAGCGAACAGGTGCGGCTGCACGATCGGGCTTCAAACCAGGTCGCCAGCGCGTCGCCCATGCCCGCCACCAGAAAGCGCACCGGCGCGCCGGCGATCACCGCCGTATCGACCAGCACCACCTGCGGATTCATTTTCTGGTAGAAAACCGATTCGAAGGTTCCCTGTTCCGTATAAAGAACGGCGCAGCCGCTGCAGGGCGCGTCGGTCGAGGCAATGGTGGGAACGACGATCACGGGCAGGTCCGCCCGGTCGGCGACGATTTTGGCCGTATCGATCGTTTTTCCGCCGCCCATGCCGGCGATGACGTCAATCCCCTCGCGCCGCAGAATATCCGCAAGACGGATCAATTCCTTTTCACAGCATTCGCCGGAGAAAGGTTCAATGCGAATTCCGCGGGCTTGTAAAGCCTCCCGGTACGAAACGAGAATTTTATTGTGGGACGAGGAAGAGGCAAGAATCAATCCCTTCTTGCCGAAATGGCCGATCCAGTCGGCAAGCTGGGCAAGCACGCCCTCGCCCTGGATATATTTGCCGGGAAAAACCGCTTTCAAAAACATCCGTGTCCTCCTTTGATCGTCAATGGGTTCGGTCGGTCTGTGTTACACCAGACCCTTGCGAAAATCAAATATTCATCGTTGAATGCGCCTGTAATTTGTGTTTAGAAAAAGACATGCTTTTTAGGAAAACGCCATGACCCCGACAACCCAACCCGCCGCCATCGATTTCAACGCCGAATTCCGGCGCGCGCTTTCGCTCATGGAAGAGACGGATAAAAACGTCCTGGTCACCGGACGGGCCGGCACCGGAAAATCGACGCTGCTTTCCTATTTCCGCACCCAGACGAAAAAGCAGGCAGTCGTCCTCGCGCCGACGGGCGTCGCGGCGGTCAACATCGAGGGCCAGACGATCCATTCCTTCTTCCATTTCAAGCCCAGCGTGACGCCCGCGTCGATCAAGCGCAAAAAGAAAGCCGACAAGGGCAAGCCGACCGTTTACAACCGCCTCAGCACGATCGTGATCGACGAGGTATCGATGGTGCGCGCCGACCTGCTGGACTGCATCGACAAATTTCTGCGCTTCAACGGCCCCCGCGAGAAAGAGCCTTTCGGCGGCGTTCAGATGATCTTCATCGGCGACCTGTACCAGCTTCCGCCGGTGGTGGCCGCAGCCGAGCGCGAGATTTTCCGGAACCACTATGAAACGCCGTATTTTTTCAGCGCCAAAGTCTTCCGGGAGCTGCCTGTCGAATACGTCGAGCTCGAAAAAGTATACCGCCAGAAGGACGACGACTTCGTCCGGCTGCTCAACGCGATCCGCAACCGTTCCGTGACGGACGCGGACCTCGCCCGCTTCAACACGCGCTGCCATCCGGCTTTCGAGCCGCCGCCCGATACCTTTTACATTTCGCTCACCAGCACCAACGATCTGGCCGACGCCGTCAACGAAAAACGCCTGGCCGAACTGCCCGGGAGGGTCTGGAAGGCGAAAGGCCGGATCGAAGGGGATTTCGGCAAGGAGTACCTGCCCACCGCCGTGGAGCTGAAGCTCAAGAAGGGAGCGCAGATCATGCTCCTCAACAACGACTCTTACGGCCAGTGGATCAACGGCACCATCGGCATCATCCGCCGGTTCGAAGCGGACGAAACGGGCGAGGACGTCATCGTGGCCGATCTCGACAACGGCGACACGGCGCGCATCTCGCCCTACACCTGGAAAATCTACCGCTTCTTTTTGAAAAACGACGAGCTCCGGTCCGAAGAGGTGGGCGCTTTTCAGCAGTACCCGGTCCGGCTCGCCTTTGCGGTGACCATTCATAAAAGCCAGGGCAAGACGTTTGAAAATGTTTTTATCGACGTCGGACGCGGCACTTTCGCGCACGGGCAGATGTACGTGGCCCTGTCGCGCTGCACGACGCTCGAAGGCATCGTCCTTAAACAGCCGCTGCGCAAAAGCCACATTCTGATGGACTGGCGGGTAGTCAAGTTCCTGACGGACATCCAGTATCGGCAGGCCGCCAAAACGCTGGGCCGGGAGGAAAAAATCCGGAGAATCGAAACGGCCATCGCCCACAGGAAAGACATCGAAATCCTCTACCTGAAGGGGCAGGACGAAAAGTCGCGCCGGGTGGTGCAGCCGCTCTTCGTGGGGCCGATGGAATACCAGGGTCATCCTTACCTGGGAATGGAGGCCTACTGCCTCGCCCGCCGGGAAAAGCGCATCTTCAGCGTGGATCGGATTCTGGACATTGCCGAACCGCCGGCAAAACCCGCAACGCCTCCGTAAACATCCGGCTCAAGACACGGAGCATCAGCGAGTGTGCGCCGGCCGGGGCGCCGCTGCTCCAAACTGCGCCTTTTCCGCCGGCCGGCGCAGATAGTTCTGCCGCTCCTCTTCCGGAAATTTTTCGATGGCGTAGCGCAACATCGTGCGGGGCATGCGCAGGCCGTGCCTGTCAAGAAACGCTCTCAGGGCGGCCGGATCGCGCTTGCCCACTTCCCGCAGCATCCATCCCGCCGCTTTGGAAATCAGGTCTTCCCGATCCGCCAGGAGAAGTTCGGCAATCGCCAGAGCGTCGCCGCATTGGCCTCTTTTGATGAAAGCAAAGGTGGAAATCATCGCAATGCGCCGCTCCCAGAGGCTCTGCGAACCGGCCAGCCGGTAAAGGATCCGCCTGTCTCCGCCCGCGAGCCAGGCTCCCACGATCAGCGGCGCGGAAAGATCGACCAGGTCCCAGTTGTTGATAAAGCGGGTGTTTTGCAGATAAAATTCATAGATGGCCTGGCGCTCGCCGGGACCGCCTTTTGAAAATTGCCGCACCAGGATCAAAAGAGCGCACAGGCGTTCTTCATGGTATCCGGAAGAAAGCAGTTTCCCGACCTCGCCCGGCGGCAGCGCTGTGAAATTTTTTGCCTCTTCGCGAAGCTGCGGCACACGGATGCCCAAAAACCTGTCGCCCGCGCCGTACTGCCCGGGTGCGGTTTTGAAAAACCGCTGCAACTGGGAGGCCTGCTCCGAATCGGCCAGTGCGCGCAGCTTTTTGCTGATTTCCCGGGCGGTCATAGGATGCCGTTTTTTTCAGTTCTTCAATAAAATGGACAGGAGAATCGGGGCGAAATACAAAGCGGAGAGAACCGCCACAACGGCCCCGGCCCGGGCGGTGAGTTTGTCGGCCCGGAGGATGACCGCGTCCCAGTCGACAGGCTCCGTTTTGCGGATCGTTTCCCGGAACCGCTCGCGGTTTGCCGGCGTCGCCGGATGGTCGTTCATCGTCATCTGCATCGCAGTCAGGCTGGTTGTCGTCTGCATGGTTTTTGCTCCCTGTCTTCCGTTACGGGTTACATCAGATATTTTCTGACGGCCGCGGTGATTACGCCGCCTATTTTCAATTCTTCGCGGGGATAAATCATGGGGTAGGCCGGATTGGCCGCTTCCAGCATGACTTGGCCGCCCTTGCGGCGGAAATACTTCAAGGTCCACTGGCCGTCCACCTCGGCAAGCACGATGTCGCCGTTTTTCGGCTCGCGGTTGCGTTCGACGACCACCAGGTCGCCTTCCATGATTCCCGCGCCGATCATGGAATCGCCGGTGACGCGCAGCAAAAAGGACGATTCGGGTTTGGCCACCAGGTAGGCGTCCATGGACACCACGTCGCGGGTATTTTCCTCGGCGGAGGCGGGCAGCCCCGCGGCGATGTTGCCGACCAGGGGAATGCCGAAGGAGATGTCCGAGAGCTTGAGAAATCCCTGGGCGTCCTTTTCCAGAATGCCCTTTTCGATGAGCTTGTCGATCCAGTAGGACACGACGCTTTTGGAGCGCACCTCGAACAGGTCCATCATTTCCGTGTAGGTGGGCATGCGTTTCTGCCGGCGGTAAAACGCCGCCAGGCTCTCTTCAACGGATTTTATGTCGCGCGTCTTTTTCATGGCTCCCTCTATATAGAACGCACGTTCTATTGTCAAGCATTTTTTTCCGCCTTTTCCTCCGGAAGCGAAGGAAAATCCCCGAAAGCAATTGCCCGCCTGATCTGCTGCATGGTTTCAGCAACTGCGGACGGGATGAACGGGCTGCCCCGTCTTGCCGCGGGGGCGGCCGAATCAGATTCTCAGAGGCAAAACCAGATGGATCGTGTCTTCTTTGCGGAAATTGTAATCGGCGGGAAACTCCTTTGCGTTATGAAATTCCGGTCGCTATCGCTTCATCGTGTACTTCTGCTCGTCCTTCGGCACGTACCACTTGTCGAAATTGTGGCCGATGCCGATGGGCGCCGGCGCGACGCCGCGGATGCGGTTGGCGATGATGATCAGTTCATCGGGGACATACAAAAACGTGTAAGGCTGGTCCTCGGCCAGGATTTCCTGAAACCGGTCGTAGTATTTCTTGCGCCGGGCCTGATCGAAGGTGCTCCGGCCCTTCTCCAGCATCTCGTCCGCCTCGCTGTTCCGGTACGAGACGAAGTTGAGCTCCTCCGGGGCGGTCTTGCTCGAATGCCAGACGTCGTAGGCGTCCGGGTCGAGCGGAATCGTCCAGCCCAGGATAGCGGCGTCGAAGCGCCGCTTGTTGATGAACTCGGTCACGAACGCCGACCACTCCACAATGCGGATCTTCACGGAAAGGCCGACCTCTTTGAGCTGCCGCTGAATGATTTCCGCGCACTTCTGCCGGGTTTCGTTGCCCTGATTGGTGAGAATTTCAAAGGCAAAAGGCCGGCCGTCTTTTTCCAGCACACCGTCGCCGTCGGCATCCGCCCACCCCGCCTCTTGGAGGAGAGCGCGCGCCCGGGCCGGATCGTAAGGATATTTCTTCACGTTGTCGTTGTAGGCCCAGGTGCCGGGCTTGTAGGGCCCGTGCGCCGGCTTGCCCAGCCCCAGAAGCACGCCGGTGATGATTTCGTCTTTATTGATCGCATAGGAAATGGCCTGGCGCACCCGCTTGTCCGTAAACAGCGGATTTTTCAAATTGTAGCCCAGGTAGGTGTAGGCAAAGGCCAGGTAGCGGTACTTCGTAAAATTGTCCCGAAACAGATTGTTGTCCGTCTGGCGCGTGTACTGAAGCGGCGTGAGCCCCATCATCCCCAGGTTCTGCGCGCGCAGCTCCAGAAACATCGTCGCCGTGTCGGGAATGATGCGCGTGACCCGGCCGTCGATGTACGGACGGCCGTCGAAGTAATCCCCGTTGGACGCCAGAACGATTTTCTGCCCGGCCACCCATTCCTTGAACGTGTAAGGACCGGTGCCGACGGGATGGCGCGAAAGCGGACTTTGGGTGATGTCCTTTCCCGCCAGAAGATGCCGGGGCAGGATCGCGGAAGCCCAACTGATCAGCGCCGGCGCGAACGGCTTGTCGTAGGTGACGCGGAACGTGTGCTCGTCCAGCGCTTCGGCTTTTTTAACTTTCAGAAAATCGCCCGCATAGGCGGTGGGCGTTTTGGGATCGACCGTCACCTGGTAGGTGTAAAGCACGTCCGCGGCGGTAAAAGGCTTGCCGTCATGCCAGCGCACGCCCCGGCGCAGCTTGAACGTGATGACCAGGCCGTTTGGGGAAATGTCCCAGGATTCGGCGAGGTCCCCCACGATGTTCATGTTCTTGTCGTACTTGACGAGGCCGTTGTACACCATGCCGGCCACCGCGTGCGAGGCCGAATCGGACGCCAGAAGCGGAATCAGGTTGCTCGCGTCGCCGATGTCGCCGCGCACGAGAATGTCGCCGTACGCGGGCGGCTTGTCCGTCTTTTGCGGCCCGTTGCCGTTTTGCGGGGATTTTTCACAGGAGATCCCAAGCCCCGCCATCGCCAGAAGAAGAATTCCTAAAAACAGTCTGCGCATGCGGTTTTTCATAGCCCAAGCGCCCGGCCATTGCAATATGATTTTCCGGGGCGGCGCATTTGACAAACGCCAAAGATGCGGTATACTGCGCGCGTTTTCAAGCGGACCGCAAGACGCGGCCGGAAAAATCCCGAAAGGCCGGAACACTTCCTCATGGAAAGCAAAATCATCGACAACACGCTGGTGTTTCATTTTACCGAACGCCTGGACACGCTCGCGGCGATGGGGCTGCAAAAGGAAATCACCGCCGCCGTCGACGCCGCCCTGCCTTCCTGCGCGGTCCGGTTCGACTTCGCCGGCGTCGAATACATTTCTTCGGGCTTTCTGCGCATTGTGATGATCGTGGTGCGCATGAAAAGCGGGAATTTCTCCATCGTCAACGCCGGCCCGGCGGTGCGCCGTATTCTGGAGATGGCCGGCCTGGACAAATGGATCGCGGTCCCCTGACCGGCAAGGAGCGTTTATGAAAATTTCCGACGTCAAAAACTGTTTCGCCATGCCGCTTGCCAGCCCCTCGTATGCGCCGGGGCCTTACCAGTTCCGCAACCGCGAATTTCTGATCATCGAATACGAAACCGATCCCGACGCGCTGGCCAGGGCCGTTCCCGAACCTCTGGAAGTGTACAAGCCGGTGGTGAAGTACGAATTCATCAAAATGCCGGATTCCGACGGCTTCGGTTCCTATGAGGAATCCGGGCAGGTCATTCCGGTGCTGTACAGGGGCGAAGCGGGCAACTACGTGCACGCCATGTATCTCGACGACCTCGCGCCCATCGTCGGCGGGCGGGAAATCTGGGGGTTCCCCAAAAAGTTCGCCAGGCCCCAGATGCGCGTGGACCGCGTCAGCAAGGACTGCTACATTGGCGTTTTGACATACGGCGAACTGGAAGTCGCGCGCGCCACGATGGCTTACAAGTGGCAGCAGCTCGGCACCGACCCGTTTCTGGAGGCGCTGCGCGCGCCCAACTACCTGGTCAAAGTGATTCCCGATGTGGACTGCAACGCGAAAATCTGCCAGCTCGTGAAATATCCGTTTATCAACGTCACGGTCCGCGAAGCCTGGACGGGGCCGGCCTCGCTGCAGCTCTTCGCGCACTGCATGGCGCCGGTGGCCGATCTGCCGGTCAAACGCCTTCTCAGCGCCGTCCACTATATCAGCGACATGACGCTGGGCCTGGGCGAAGTGGTCTACGACTATCTGGATCCGCAGCAGACGTAGCACGCGCACAGGAACTTTGCAGGCAAGCGCTCATCATTCCCCGGGGAATTCCTCACCCGGCGGCAACCCGCCCTTATTTATTCTTTTTGCCTTTTCCCTTGCCCTTGGACGCGTAAAGGTCGTCTCCGCGCTTGAGGGCATGAAATTCGCGCGAGCCGGGTTTGATGCCCAGGCTTTTGGCCAGCGCTCCCCAGCCCTGCCCCTTGTTGGCTTTGTACTGTTCGGCGACGTATTCAACCGGTTTTCCCGACATCTCCCCCAGACGCAGGGCGACGTAGGCATCCGCCGGTTTGGGGAAATTGCTGAGCACGGCGCTGACCTGCGCGTCGCCGATGTGGAAACGCGTGGCGAGCCGGACGCGGAATCCCGACGGGTCCGCCTGCGCCTGAACGTTGAAATCCGGCATCCAGTCGAAGTCCGCCGCCGGAAGCTGCGCGGGCGCGAGCAGCAGCAGTGCCAAAAACGCATAGAAGAACATTTTTCTTTTCATCCTATCCTCCTTTAGAAGAGTTTTTACTCTGCCCGAAAGTTCCGTCGTCCGACGCAGTGCTTCTTTTGCTCTCTTCAGTACCGCAGAAAAGTCGGCGCAGCAATCTTTTTTAACACCGCCGGAAGCCGCTTCAATTATGGCTTTGACCCGCCCCGTGTTCCGTTGTAGGATGGAAGCGTTTAAAAAAATCGGCAGGCGGAAACCGGATGGGCGGAGAAAAGAAAGACAGGACAGCGCGGCAGGAAAAGCGCCGGGAATCCATGCAGATGAGCGCCGCCGGCGCCTGGGATATCGCGTCCGACGCCGTCGCCAATTTCAGCGCCAACAGCGACGCCAATCAGGCGGCGGCCATCGCGCTTTACGCCGTCCTGTCCGCGATTCCGCTTTTTATCCTGACCATCCTCGCGGCGGGAGCCTTCTTCAGCGCCAACTCCGCCGTCCAGACGGATATCGTCGCAGCGATCCGGAACTTTCATCCCTACTTTTCCGAGGAGATTCTCGGACAGCTCGGACAAATCGAAGACAAAAGGCGCGTCCTGGGCTGGATCGGCTTTTTAGGCCTCATCTGGCTTTCGGCGGCTATTTTCAACGCCATCGAGTCGGCGCTCAATATCATTTTCCGTTCCCGCCGGAAGCGCAATTACGTCGTGTCCAAGCTGATGGCATTTTGCATGATTCCCGCCGCCTGGCTGGTAGGCGGCCTGAGCATCTTTATCAGCACGGCGGCGGCGCTTTTGGCCGGATCGCCGCTGATCCTCCCCGGCGGACTGGAACTGTCGCTCGGTCTGCCGGCGGAACTTCTGCTGCGCTACGCGATTCCCTATGCGCTGGTTGTCGCGCTCGCGGCGCTGCTTTACCGGTTCACGCCGACCACGCGCGTCCGGCCGGTCCCGGCCCTGGTCGCCGGCGCCGCCTTTGCGCTGCTTCTGGAAATCGCCAAACAGTTCTTCACCTGGTATCTGACGACCTACACCCGCTATCACGTGATTTTCGGTTCCCTGGAAACCATCGTCATCCTGGTGATCTGGGTTTTCTACGTGTCGCTGATATTTTTGTTCTGCGCCGAAATGCTCTCGTCCTACGAGCGGCGCGATCTGCTCCTGCTGGAGCGGGCGCTCCTCAAGCCCCGCGCGGCGCGCCTGAAAGTGGATGAGCGGCTCTTTGCGAAATTCGGGCGTTCCTTCGCGAAAGACAGCGTCATCTTCCGCGAGAACGACCGGGGGCGGGAGATGTTTTACATTCTGTCCGGAAGCGTGGTCCTGGAGCGCACCGACAGTTCCATGACCAAAACGCTGGCCCGGCTGGGGCCGGGGCAGTACTTCGGCGAAATGGCGACGCTGATCGATGTGCAGCGCACGGCCACGGCGCGCGCGCTCGCGGACAGCACCCTGGCCGTGATCGACGATGCAACCCTGCGGGACCTGATCCGCGAGAACCGCGAGGCGGCGCTTTACATGCTGCGCGAATTTTCGGCGCGGCTCAAAGCCTCGAACGAAGCGCTCGAGGAGTTCACCGACCTGTGGTCCCGCCTGGTCGTCATCGTCTATTTCCTGGACCGGCCGCGGCCTCTTGCGGAAGACGCCGTCGCGCCGCTGGTTTCTTGCACCCGCCGGACGCCGGCCGAAATCCGGACCATGCTTGCAGAACTGGTCGAACGGGGCATCCTGATCCGCAAAGACCAGCAGGTCTGGGAGGTCGTCCGCGAAAAAATGTGGTCTTTATTCGCGGCCGGTACGTTTACAAAATGGATAACGGAAGGCGCAGCCGCCGGCGCCGCCGAGAACCGGGGAGGCGCCCTGTGAATCTGCGCGTAAAATCTTTCTTCTTGTTGTGGTCGGCGCTGCTGGCCCTTTTGCTTTTTTCGCCGGCTGCGGCCCGGGCGGACGCCGGCGCGGTCAGTGTCGGCAGCGACCGGCCCGCCGTGGAAATCGCCGCGCAGACCGAATACCTGCTTGATCCTTCGGGCCGCCTGGAGTACGGCGACATTGCCGGAGGACATCTGCCTTTTCACCGCCACGCGAAAACCTCTTTTCAGTTCAGCTTTCAAAGAGCGACGCTCTGGTTTAAATGCCGCATCGCCCCCGCCGTTCCCGGCGCCGATGATCCGCTGGCCAGCCGCCGGTCGTTTCTGGTTTTCGACAACGCGGCCCTGGGGTCCATCACACTCTACGTTCCGGTTGTCGAGAACGGGAAGCCGGGCCTGGTAACGCTTACCGGCGGCTGGCAGCAGGGAGACAAGAGCAAGGAATTTCCCTTTCTCTATCCGACCTTCGCTCTGCCCGACGCCATCGACGCATCCCGGCCGGTCATCGTCCGCGTCGCCACGCCTTTCGCGCTGCAGTTTCGCGCGACGCTCTATACCATCGATGCTTTCCGGGAAAGCAGTTTTATCCTCTTTCTGATCATCGGCCTTTTCGTCGGCATCCTCATCGCCATGATTTTATACAATCTGGCCCTGTATCTTTTCATCCGCGACCGGCACTACCTCTTTTATATCACCTACATCTTCTTTTTGCTTTTGTGGCAGTGCACGCTGATCGGCCTTTTTCGGTATTTCTGGCCGCCGCTGGGCGAGGTCCTGATCGCGCATATCGCGGTCTTTGCCTCGCTGATGATGCTGTTTGCCATTGTCTTTGCCATTGTCTTTCTCAACACCGCCAGGACCGCTCCCCGCCACGACAAGGTGCTCAAGGGGCTTGCGGCTTTCATGGGCGTCATCGTGGCCGCAGTTTTTCTGCGCCAGCTCTGGCTGGGCAATCTTCTGTCCTATCTGTCCGGACAGGTCAGCCTTCTGATCCTGCTCACGGCCGGCCTGTCTTCGCTGCGCTCCGGTTTCCGGCCGGCCCTGTTTTACGTCATCGCCTACAGCGTTTTCATGGCCTCCGCGCTGGCCTTCATTTTCAAATTTTACGGCTGGGTGCCCAACAACACCTTCACCATGCACATCGTCATCTTCGGCAGCGCCGCCGAGGCCATTTTGCTTTCGTTTGCCCTCGGATACCGCATCCGCGTCATGCAGGAGGAAGAAGCCCTGCTGCGCGAGCGGGAAAGGAGTCTCGAAGCGATCAGCGTCACGGACGAGCTCACGGGGCTTTTCAACCGGCGGTTCCTCAACGCGTCGCTCGTCAAGAAAATCGCCGCCGCGCGCCGCAGCGGCACGAACCTGTCGCTGCTGATGCTGGACGTCGATCACTTCAAGGATTTCAATGATACGTACGGCCATCCGGAAGGAGACAAGGTTCTCGCGGCCCTGGGCCGGCTGCTCATGCAAACACTGCGGGAAGAAGACATCGCCTGCCGCTACGGCGGCGAGGAATTCGTGGTCATTTTGCACAACGCCGATCAAAACGCCGCGCTCGAAGCGGCCGCGCGCATCCGCACCCGTTTTGCAGAATGGTCTTTCATGCCGCGCGCCGGCAAAGACGCGCATCTCACGATCAGCATCGGCGCGGCCGTTCTGAACCCCGGCGAATCCGGAGAGCACCTGATCTTCCGCGCCGACCAGGCCCTGTACCAGGCCAAGCACACCGGCCGCAACCGCGTTTGCAGCGCTTAACCGGCAGGGCGCGGCGCCCCGGCCCCGCCGCGTCATTTTGCACCCGATAACGGCTTGACAGGGAAAATATTCTTTGAAATAGATTTTTAAAATAACTTTCCGGAGGGTAACATGAAAGCAGCAGTCCTGCATGGCGCAAACGATATTCGAACCGAAACCGTCCCCGATCCCGTCTGTGCGCCGCACGGCGTCATCATCAAAGTCCAGGCGTGCGGCGTCTGCGGCTCCGACCTGCACTGGTACAAGGAGGACGGCCACGCAGGAACCATCTTCGGCCACGAGTTCAGCGGCGACATCGTGGAAGTCGGCAAAGACGTTCAGGGCATCTCCGTCGGCACGCGCTGCACGGCGGTGGGTTTTGCCCCCTGCGGCAAGTGCTTCTGGTGCCGGCAGGGAAAACCGCACCGCTGTTCCGACATGGCGCTTCTGGGCTATCAGTTCGCCGGCGCGATGGCCGAATACGTCCACGTGCCGTTTGCGGCGCTGGGACGCACCATCTTCCCCCTGCCCGAGGAACTCACCTATGAAGACGCGGCTTCGGTGGAGCCGCTTTCCATTTCCTACTTTTCCGTCAACCGCGGCCAGCCCAAGCCCGACGAGGTGATCGCCGTCATCGGCCTGGGCGTGATCGGCCTCTACGCCGTTCAGGTGCTCAAGGCCATGGGCGTCGAAAAAGTCGTGGCCGCCGGGCGCAGACCCGCGCGGCTGGCGGCGGCAAAGCTCTGCGGCGCCGATCCCGTCATTGACGCGGCAACCGCGGACACACTGGCCGAGGTGATGAACGCGACGGCGCAGTTGGGCGTCAACACCGTCGTCGAATGCGCGGGCAATCAGACCACCTTCGATCAGGCGGTCGGCATGGCGCGCGGCGGCGGAAAAATTCTGCTGGTCGCGGTTTACGAAAAGCCGCTTTCCTGGCTGCCCCTGCCCGTCATCGGCAAGAACCTGACGCTCATCGGCTGCCTGGGCGGAAACTTCCGCGCCTCCCTCGAGCTTTTGAAATCCGGGAAGGTCAAGGCCGGTCCCCTGATCTCGCACCGCTTCGGCCTGGATGAGGCGGCCCTGGCGTTCCGGACGCAGCTTTCCGATCCGACGGCCGTTAAAGTGATGATCAGACCCTGAAAAGAAGGAGAGCCATGACCGAGGACTATCTGCAACCGACGGAGTTCATCGACAGCGATTCGCCGCTCGTCCGGGACTTCGCAACAAAAGCCGTCGCCGGAGCCCCGTCGCCCCGGGAAAAGGCCGTCAAACTTTACTACGCCGTGCGCGACGGCATTTACTACGATCCCTACCGCATCGAGCACACCCGCGAGGGGTTTAAAGCCAGCGCCATTCTGGCCAAGGGCTACGGCTACTGCGTGGCGAAGGCGATCGTGCTCGCCGCCGCGCTGCGCGCCCAGGGCATTGCCTGCAAACTCCACTTCGCCGACGTCCGCAACCACCTGACCACCGCACGGCTCAAAGCCCTCATGCAGACGGATACGTTTTACTATCACGGCTACAACGACATCCTGCTTGACGGCCGCTGGATCAAAGTGACGCCGGCGTTCAACCTTTCGCTTTGCGAAAAGTTCCGGGTCAAGCCGCTCGACTGGGACGGCGTCTCCGACGCAGTGTTTCATCCCTTCGACCTGGAGGGGCGCCGCCACATGGAATACGTCACCGACCACGGCTCCTTTGCCGACGTTCCCTATGAAACGATTCTGAACACGTTTTACACCTGCTACGGGGACGCGGCGAAACACAAGCTTAAGGAGCTCGGCCGGGCGGGCGACTTCGACAATGAAGCGGAAGCGGAGTCCCAAAAACAAGCGACGGGAAACGCCCGGTGAAAAATCCCGGCCGGCCGGCGCCCGGTCCGCAGGCGTCCGAACCTCGCCGGACCGCCCCGCCGTCCTTTTGAGGAGCAGCCATGACGCAGAAATTCGATCTCGGCCCGTTAAAAGCCATCCTCGACGGCCGCCGCGTTTCCGCGGGGGAATCGGTTCTCCAACTGCATTCCCACGATGAATCTTATCACGCGCCGCACCTGCCCGACGTCGTCGTCTGGCCGCACACCACCGAAGAGGCAAGCCGCCTGGTTTCCTGGGCGCGGCAGAACAAAGTGCCGGTCGTCGCCTGGGGCGCGGGAACCAGCCTGGAAGGCAATCCCATTCCCGTGCGGGGCGGAATGGTCGTTGATTGCACCGAAATGAACCGGATCCTCGCGGTGCGCGCGGAAGATTTTCAGGTGGATGTCCAGGCGGGCGTCGTCTACAAGGACCTCAACAAACAACTCGCCCGCGACGGCCTTTTCTTTCCGCCCGATCCGGGGGCGGCGGCGACGGTGGGCGGCATGATCGGCAACAACGCCAGCGGCATCCGCTCCGTGCGCTACGGCGCGACCAAGGACTATGTCATGCGCCTCGCGGTGGTTCTCCCCGACGGCAGCGTCATCCACGTCGGCAACCGCGCGCGCAAGAGCTCCTCGGGATACAATCTGCCGGCGCTCTTCACCGGAGCGGAAGGGACGCTCGGGCTCGTCACCGAGGCGACGCTGAAGCTCGTCGGCCTGCCCGCGACTTTCATGGCCGTGCGGGCCGCCTTCGCCACTCCTCTCCAGGCGACCACGACCGTTTACACCATCATGCGCGCGGGGCTTTCGCCCGCCGCCATGGAATTCCTCGACGCGAACGTCATGCGCGTTCTCAACGCCGACCGGGGACTGGCGCTTGACGAACATCCCACACTGCTCATGGAATTTTCCGGCTACAGCCGCCGGGGGCTGGCCGAAGAAATGGCCTTCGTGGAAGAGATCTGCCGCGAGCAGGGCGCGCTCACGATCGACCGGGGCATCGGCGCGGAAGAAAAGGCGCGGCTCTGGGAATTCCGCCACCAGACGTACGAATCGATCAAGCGGCAGCACATCGGCCTGTCTCCGCTCATCATGGACGTGGCCGTGCCTCTGTCGCGCTACAGCGACATGGTGGAGTTTTGCCGCGAGGAAATCCGGGATCTGACCGGATACCTCTTCGGCCACGCGGGCGACGGCAACATTCACGTCCACGTGATGGATGAGCCGCAAAATCCGCAGCGCTGGGCGCGCGTGGAAGAAGCGACAAGCCGCATCGTCAGGCAGGCGCTGGCGTTTGAAGGCACCTGCACCGGCGAACACGGCGTCGGCATCGGCAAAATCCGCTTTCTTGAAGCGGAGCACGGAGAAAGCCTGGCGCTGATGAAAAAGTTGAAGACGCTTCTCGACCCGGACAATCTTTTCAATCCCGGAAAAATCTTTTTGTAAGCCTCAAGCGGCCGGTGTTTCAAAAACGATCACCGGCTGCATCATGGTCAGGCGGCGCGAACTTTCCGGTGCGCCAGGCCAGGCGGGTCTGAAGATCCGCCCTACATCACAAAGGCGTGAGCGGAACATTCCTCATAACGGCAACTTTCCGGCGCGCCAGGCCAGGCGGGTCTGAAGACCCGCCCTACNNATTCATGATAACGGGAACCTTCAGGCCCGTCAGTTCTTCACGAAATGGGAAACTTCCTTTAAAAAGGAATAGGACACCGTCCGGCCGTCGGACAGGTAAAGGGTGACGATTTCGGCGCTCAGAAAAAGAATCCGCCCTTCCACGACCGTTCCGTCGTAAAGGACGACGCCCCTGAGGCCCGGATAAGGATCCGCGGCCAAAGCGGGCGCCGTCTTGCGTTCGCAACCGTCCGTGGACGATTTCGTTTTCTCCTGATCCTGCGGTGCGGCCGCCCGATCGGCTGCGGCCGCGGCGGGCTTCTTGTCTGCCGCGGTCGGCGCCGCGGCTGCGCCGTCTTCTTCTCCGGGACCGGCGGCCGACGGAATTTTTATCGTCTGGCCGGGATAGATCCGGTTCGGATCGGCAATCCGGGGATTTTCCTTCCAGAGCGCGGGCCACAAAAAGGGATTGCCCAGCCGGGCTTCCGAAATATCCCAGAGGGTGTCGCCTTCAACAATCGTATAATCCTGAGCGTCTGCGGCCCCGGCCGGCAAACCCGCGGACATCAGCAGAACCATCGCCGCAAAACAGCAAAACCATCGGATTTTCAACATATCCGTCCTCCTTTTCGTATCCGTCCTGTTTCGGAGCCAAGGCCCCGCAACAGCCGTCACTGCTTTTCGTCGATCGCTGCCAGGGCCGCGGCCGCGGCAAAAGCGGTGAAGGCTTTGCACCGCTCCAGAAGATTCTCCTCCAGAAACTTTTTTTGCCCCTCGGCTGTGGCCAGATCGCACCGGGTCAGGTCGTAACAGTTGGTCGAACCGAACCGCTCCTCGAATGCCCGGATCAGGCGCTGCACCGGCGGATAGCTCTGGTAAAGCGGCACGGATGGATCGCTGCGTCCGCAAAACAGGTTCACCGCCATCACGGCGCCGGCCACCGCGCCGCAGGTGCCGCGCGTGCGCGACGTTCCGCCGCAGAATCCCGAGGCGATTTTGGGAATCCAGGCCGACTGCACGCCTTTCTCCTCCGCCACGATCAGAAGCGCGCTTTCGGCGCAACGGTATCCCAGGACAAATAATTCTTCCACTCTTCGGGCAACGGAATCCTGCATACCGGTTCCTTTCCGCAAGACAAGATTTTGAAATACATATCCGATTTTCCGGATTAATCAAGAGATGAAATCCGCCGGCGCCGCAATGCCTCCGCAGGCAAACGCACCGGAATGGTCATCC
>DBPV01000143.1 GCA_002304995.1 Syntrophaceae bacterium UBA1411 | reverse complement strand
ATCCGGTCCTGGGGGCGGGCATATATTTGCGCAGCCACCATCAGGCAGGCGCTCATGGTTTTGCGGCCTCCGGCAATCGAGAAGAAAACGTGCTCTTCCGGTTTTCGCGTAAAACGGTGGGCAAGCGTCAGGCAAGTTTTGAGCAGGATTTCGTTTTCTTCTTCGCCGGTAATGTCGTCGATGGGATTGCCTTTGCCGTCGCGAAGAACATGCAGGGTGTCTTGTGAAAAGCGGATGGATCGGGGATCATGGCCGTATTCCTTGAGGTAGCGGAAATAGCGGCCGTCGTCAGGCGCCAGTAATTGCGTGGTGATGGCGTCGCGGCCGATGCGGGTGGCGATGACATGGATTTCGTCAATGGCCGTGCCGTCCTGATGCAGGGCATACAAGGTTTCGGTGATCACCTGCGGGCTCAGGCCCGCAATGGCCAGCAGGATGTGTTTCATGATCCCCTCCGTTGAAAAACCCATCCGAACCAAAAGAATGTCATGCGGTTTGCTGCAATAACTGGTGTTGTCTCCGGACCTGAAGGTCCAGGCTACAGGCGGAAATTACATATTTCTTCCGGCGCCTGAAAACTCAGGCTGCGGTCTTCGTTTCCCGACTTTAAGGTCGCGGCGGTAAAATTCTCATTCTTCGGGGGAACCGAAGGTCTGAGCTGCGGCCTGTTGCGGTTTTATGAATTCGGCATTATCCGGACTCGGATCTTGCCCAAACCGAACGTGGTCGCTTTCCCGACGTGTACTTTTTCACAAAAGTTCAACAGCGGCAGATACTCGGCAAGCTTGCCGCGGTAGCGGACGCTGCCGGTCATGCCGCCCATGAGCATGTCTTGCTCCTGCCGGTTGGAGTAACGTCGCCATTCATGCCAAGCGATATTGTTTCGGGAAACTTCCACATGGGCCGCCCGACTTACGAGGCCGCGGTAATCCAGAGGCGGTTCTCCGCCGCCGTGGGCCGCAAAAAGCGTGGATGCCCGGCGCAGCATCGCGCGTGTCAGCACGTGAAAGGGGAGGTCGGCATGCAGGATGTTTTGATATTTGACGCGCAGCGGCGTGACGAGATCGACTTCAATTTCCATATCGTCATTCGTGACGCTTGAACAGTCCGGCGCGGTCAACTCATCCGGCGGCCGCAAGCGGTCAATTTTCCCGTTTTTTTTTGTGTAAATGGTTTTTCCGTCCGCCGTGACGCGCTCCAGAATAAAGGAACCGGCGTGTCCGTCGATTTTTTTCCCAATGCCCGCTTCTCCGATTTGATCAAAGGCATAGATAAAGTAGGCAAGGCAGTCATTGGCACGCCCCAGAAGAATCAGCCCGAAGGTCAGGCTTTCTGTTGCCCGGTAGCGTGTTTTAGGGTCATCCGGCGGTTCAATGATGTAGGGATGGGGCGCGGCGGCAATCCGGTTTCGTGCATTTCCCTCGCCGGAGACGGGCCTGATTTCAAAGATGGACGGATAAACGCATTGGCCCGCAAGAAGGCATTTTTCGCAGCTTGATTGTTTCAGCGCGCAGACGACTCTCTTCAGCGCGTGTCCGAATGTTCCCCGCAGGGTAGATCCCTTGTACGGCGGCAGGATGGCGTCTTTTTTGAATATGCAGGTGAATTCATAGCAACCAAACTTCACAGCAGGCTCTCCTTCAGGGTGTTGGAATACGGTCGATTTCTTGCCGGCGGTGTCTGTCGTATGCGGAAGATAAAAAAGCACAAGTTGCACTGAAATGCAAAACATTCTTAAAAGGAACGTGAACGTCCTGACCTTGTTTGTCGTGAACTGTAATGAGGATAAGTATTTGACAACGCTCACTGATTTTTCCGGCGGGTCAGCGGGATTGTTTCGGGTCCGGACGATCAGCATTCGCAGGGATATGATGGTGTGCCGCGTCTGGTGTGTCTTTATGAATCTGTCGCCTGTTATTCGTTTTCCGCCGGGTCTCGCGCCGATGTTGCATATCGGGAAAAATGCTGGTATGGAGACTGCGCGGCAGGGAATGCGGCAAGACCGGCGGTTGATCGCTGTGGACTGTCCGGGCGCCATCCTTCAGAAACGACTAACCGGTGCGTGAGGCAATGAAAAACAATCAGGGAATGATGGTTGCGGTGCGGGTCAGTCTGATCTGCAACGTGATTCTTTTCACGATCAAGCTCATCACACTGCTCATCGTTAACTCGCTGGCCGTTGCCGCCGACCTGGGCATTTCGGCCATTGCGCTGGGCGTATCCGGCATCCTCTATTACGCGATCAAAATGTCGAACCGGCCGGCCGACCTTTTGCACAATTACGGCTACGGCAAGATCGAAAACGTCACGGAAGCCATTGAGGGCATCGTTCTGATCGGCCTGGCGCTGGCCATGTCCGTTCAGGCGATTCTCACCCTGGTATGGCCCGGAGACGGTCTGCACGCTCCCGTGATCGGCTTTGCCACCAGTTTTCTGGGCATCATCATCAATTTCTGGGGCGCGCGCTTCATTACGAAGCTGGGCGAAGCGCACGCCTCGCCGGCCCTCAAGGCGGAAGGTCTGCATTTCCGCCTGGAGGGATTTATTTCGCTTTCGATTACCATTGCGTTTGCCGTGGTGATGATCCTCGACGCCGCCGGATTTGTCACGCTGGCCAGGTACGTGGACCCGCTGGCGACGCTGCTGGTGAGCGCGATCATTACGGTGCCTTCCGTGCGCCTCCTCAAGGAGGCGTTCATGAAGCTCCTGGACGCGTCCATCGGGGAGACCAGCCAGATGGGTGTGATCAAGGCGCTGGCCGCGCATTACGACCGGTACTGCGATTTTGACAGCATCCGGACGCGGTCGGCGGGCCGCCGGCAGTTTGTGGATATTCACCTCGTCATGCCGGATTCCCTTTCCGTCAAAAAGGCCCATGCGATTGCGACGGGGCTCAAACAAGACATTGCCCGGGCGCTTGCGGACAGCGAAGTCACCATCCACATTGAACCGTGCCGGCGGGATTGCTCCTATGTGAAGAACAACCAGCCCTGTCCGTACGCGGAAAAATGATCCGGCCGAGCCGTCGTCAGAAGCGGTATTCCAGCCCCAGGGTCACGCCTGCCCGCTTGGCAGTCGTCATTTGGCGGTTCCCGGCGCAAGGCCCGCCCGGCCGACGTCGTTCCAGATGTCGCGGGCGATTTTCCAGCCGCCTTCCGCCTGCTTTTTGAACACCATCAGGTAGTAGCCGCCGTGCTTCATGCTTTTGCCGGTTTTCTTTTCGGCGTCGGAGCGGTGCCACGGTCCGTTCAGAAACGCCCATTCGCCGCTTATCTGGATCGTTCCGGGCTGCAATTCAAACGCCGAGCGGGTCTTTTCGAAAAACGCCGCATAGCGGGCAACCACCTTGTCCGCGCCGACAATGGCCTTTTCTCCTGTGGGCGGCATCCAGACCGCATCGCGGTCGAGAAGCGCGCCCATCGCCTTCGCGTCGCCCGCGCTGTAGGCGGCGTTGAACGCCAGACGGACCTTGTCGATGGCCGCCTCGTCGGCGCCGGCGAACGCCACGGCCGCCGAACCCAGCAGAAGGCCCGCGACGAGAATCACCAAAACAATAGCCTGACCCATTGAGTTTCTTTTCATTGCTGTACTCCTTTCTGTGCCGGTAAAGACGGTTGGTCCGGTGACCTACGCCCCGCTGAAATGGCTTTGGATGTTGCGGGCGGTGAGGGAGACGAGCCGGCGGCGGGCTTCAACGCTGGCCCAGGCGATGTGCGGTGTGANNGAAAGAACGTCGAGCGCCGCTCCGGCCAGGCGGTCCCGGTCGAGCAGGCGCGCCAGCGCCGCCTCGTCCACAATGCCGCCGCGGCCCATGTTGAGAAGATAGGCCGTGGGCTTCATCAGCGCCAGGCGCGATTCGTTAAGCAGATTGCGCGTCCGGTCGTTGAGCGGGCAGTGGATGGAAACGATGTCGGAGCGGCCGAGGAGGTCCTCGAGCGGCAGGCAGGCATAGCCCGGAACGTCGAGATTTTTCCCCGACGTCGAGGTATAGGAGACGCACGCGCCGAAGGCGGAGGCAACGTCGGCTACGCGCCGGCCGATGGCGCCCATGCCGATGATGCCGAACTGCAAGCCGGCGAGTTCGTGAAATTCACGGCCCAGGTGGGTGAACACGGGGCTTGCCGCGTAACGGCCCGACTTTACGAAATCGTCGTAGTAGCGCGAGGCGTTCAGAAGATAGAAAAGCATGGCGAAGGTGCATTGCGTGACCGACTCGGTGGAATAGCCGGCCACGTTTTTCACGGCCACGCCTTTTTGCGCCGCGTAGTCCAGATCGACGTTGTTCATGCCGGTGGCGGCGACGCAGACGAGCTCCAGCTCCGGACAGGCGTCAAGGACGTCGCGGTCGATTCTGACTTTGTTGGTGATGACAACATTGTGTCCCCGGATGCGCTCGATGCGGCGCGCGGGCGGGGTGGTCGGATATCCGGTGTATTCCCCCAGCGACGAAATTTCCGCAAGGTTGTCCACCGGCTCCACCGTGACGGCGTCCAGAAAAACCATTTTGACGGGTTTGTTCATGACTCCCTCCTTGCCGGCGCTTTGATGAAGGTCATATACCAGAGATAACGGGTAATTTCCTCAAAACCCAGACGGAGGTAGAGGGGTTCGCCGAAGGTGCTGGCCTGCAGCGTCACCAGGACCGCGCCCAGCCGAAACGCCTCGTTCGTCATCTCCATCACGCAGGCTTTGCTGAAACGCTGTCCGCGTTTGGCTTCCAGCGTGCCGACCCAGTACAGGCCCGCGATGTTGCAGTAAAACAGGATCATGGCGGCGGAGACGGGCCGGCCGTCCTCGTATGCCACCAGCAGTCGGGTGCAGGGCTGGAGCAGACGCGCCGGTTCGCCAAAGAGGTAGTTGCCGACATACGCGGGCATGCCGAGACTCACGTAGCTCTGCGTGATGACGAACGCGAAATCCCGAACGCCCGCGGGCGTGGTGACGTAGCGCAATTCCACTTTGGGCGGCGCCTCCGGCGCAGACAGCGGGTGGTCGATGACCAGGCAGGGCGCGTTGATGGCCGGAATCATTTTCTCCCGCCGGCAGACGTCGTCGAGCGGACTGTCCGCGTGCTGGCGCATCTGGACGCTGAAGGAAGCGTTGTGTTCCGCGTAAAAGGACCGGATGCGGTCGAAGAGCAGGACGGCCGAACTGCGGTCGTGTCCGCCCAGATACATGGCGACGTTGGTCGAGGGGAAGGTGCTTGGGCCAAGCGTCAAAAGCAGATCGTGCTCTTCGTGGATTTCTCCCACGCTCCGCCAGCGGGTGACTTCCCGCCGGTACTCAGCCAGATTGCAATCGCTCAGGTAGATTTTTTCGTCTCGTGTCATAGGCGCGCCGCTACCTGGTTTCAGCAATGGTCTTGACCGGCTTGACCATCTCCTGAGTCAGCGTTTTCAGAAACTTCTTCCGCACGGAGGGGATTTTCGTCAGCAGCATCATGAAGGCGTTCATGCGCCGCACTCTGTAGTTTTTCTGCGGAAAATCATAGAGCCCGTGCTTTTTGTAGTAGCGGTGGTCGGACTGGAAGACGAAACGCAGCATGCCGTAAACCTCGTCCCGGAAAATCCGCCGGCCGCCGACGCCGAGGAAGGTCATGGGCGGCGCGTAGCCCGGGACGGCGGGACGCACCAAGGCGTCCGCGAGTTCCGCGACCAGCGCGTCGATCGCGGTTGAATCCGCGGATTCGTCCGTGACGATGCCGGCGAGGTTCGACTCCTGAAACTCGCCGAAGGCCGTGAGAATCTGGCGCAGGTTGGGAATCTGGCCGAGCGGCCCCGAAATCAGAAAGGCGATCTGCTTGCCGATGAGCGTCGGCGTGTGCGTATTGAAGAACGACCGGTCGAAAAACATCTTCCAGCGCGAGGAGAGGTAGCGGTCATGAATCGCGCCCGCGAAGACCACGACCTCCGCCTTTTTTACCTTTTCGTTGTAGAAGTCGATGAAACCATCCTTGCCCTGATAGTCGCAGACATTGTCGATCCCGCATTTGCAGCAGCCCAGACAGCCGCCCTTGATGTCGATGTCCATGAGGTTCACCACCTCGGCCGCGCCCCCGAAGCGGGCTGCCAGGGCATCGGCCAGCGCGTCGGCGTTGCCCGCCGGCTGCCGGCCGTCTTTCATGATGAGGATCTTTTTGCCCGCTGCATCGACGGGAGCGGCGGCCGGTCCGGGGGTATAAGTGAAATCGGGAAAGGCGAGCGGCGGGTAGACCCGCGCCGAGGGCGCTTGGCGGGCGGTTCCTTCGAGAAACTTTTGCATGAAGGCGAGCCAGCGGTTGCGCTCCGATTTTCTCATCAGGTCGAACATGGCCGGCGAATAGGCGCCCAGATACCGCATCTCCAGATCGTCGCACACCGCGTGAATGTAATTGTGGGCGGTGTGATCGAAAAAGTGGATCGAGGTGGACAGCGACGCCGTGTACCTGCCGGCAAAGGCGGCCTGCGCATGGCGTTCGAAAATCAGCTCGATGAAGCGTTTGTACTGGGAACACACCAGAAGAAAATACAGGGGAAAAGACCACAGGACCGCGTCGGCGGCCCGGACGGCGCTGATCACCTCGTCAAAGGCCTTTTCGTCTTTTTCCAGTTTCCGGATGGTTTGCGCGACGGGAAAAATCGTAAAGGTGTGTTCCGGGAATTTCCGGGCCGCAAAACGGACGTACTGAAGCGTTACACTCAACTCGCCTTTGGGACTGCCGTTTAAAACAACGATGTTCATGATCTTGGTCCTTTCCTGGAGCAGGGTGCCTTTTTTCGTTTGACGGGTGCTTTTTTGTTTAGCGGACGGCGGCGTCTCCTGAATTTTTTACTTCCGGACCTTGCTCGGGCAGAGAGGGGGGCCGGTAGAGGCACGCGCGGTGGCGCCCGCGGTTTTTCGCTTCGTACATGGCCTGATCCGCTTTTTTGAGCAGGTCTTCGCAGGTGTCGCCGTGGTCCGGAGCGAGGGCGATTCCCACGCTGGCCGTAACGGAAACGTCAATTCCATCCAGAGAAAAGGGCCGGTTGAAGGAGGCGACGATTTTTTCGGCGATCATCAGCGCATCCTCCGTGGAATTGAGGGAGGACAGAACGATGGAAAACTCATCGCCGCCCTGACGGGCAACCGTGTCCGTGTCGCGGACCTGAAGGGCCAGGCGGTGTGCCACGTTTTTGAGCAGCAGATCTCCGGTCGCGTGCCCCCATCTGTCGTTCACGTCCTTGAAGTTGTCCAGATCGAGCATCATCACGGCGGTCTTTTGCCGTGTGCGCTTGCTCCTTTTGAGGGCCATGATCAGGCGGTCGTTGAACAGAATACGGTTGGCGAGATTGGTGAGCGAATCGTGAAACGCCTGACGGCGGATGGATTCCTCCGCCTGACGCCGTTCGGTGATGTCGCTGATGATGCCCCGGAATCCCGCGGGAGCGCCGTTTGCGTCGCGTACGAGGTTGACGGATAATTCCACAACCCGCCGCTCGCCGCTTTTGTGGAAAACTTCCCATTCCATTTTATGGACGGGAATGCCGGTTTTAAAAACTTCCGAAAAGACGCGAACTGCGAGCAGGGCGTTTTTTTGGTCGACATAGCGCTCGTAGGGAATTCCCGCAATTTCCTCGCGGCGGTAGCCGAACAATTTCAGCAACGCGTCGTTGAAAAGAAGCAGCCGGCCTTTCCGGTCCACTTCGTAATAGGCGTCGGTGATGGAATTGATGATGGTCTGGGAGCGTTCCTCGCTTTGCCGGAGGGCTTCTTCGGCTCGTTTCTGGAGAGAAATATCCATCTGGCAGCCCAGGGTGGCCCGCCGGTATTTGTATTCAATGGAAGCGACGGTTCCCACATACCAGCGCACGTCTTTCTGTTTGGTGACGACGCGGTATTCGTAGGGAAATTCCGCTTGGCCCTGCAGCATGGCCCGGGCGCTATGCGCCACATGTTCCCGGTCGTCCGGATGGACCATAAACAGGGAGTCCGACCCGAGGATCTCGTCCGGGCCGTAGCCGGTATTATCCAGGAAGCGCCGGTTGGCCCACTGAAAGCGCCGGTCCTGCACGACAAAGATGCCGATCGGTGATTTTTCCGCGAGTGTGGCGTAGAGCTCTTCCGCAAGCTTCCACTGGGTGATGTTTTTGGAAATGACCGCCACGGCTGAAATCGTTCCGCCGCTCCCCGGAGGCTGGACCGGGCTGAAGGTGCGCAGAAATTCGCTGCCGTCCCGGCGGCTGCAGTACTGGCGCTGGAAGGAGGAACCGGTGGCGAAAACTTCGGCTACGTTGGCGGCAAAGGTCTGCGTTTCTTCGGGACGGTGAAACTCGCTGTAGTTGTGGCCGACGATTTCCTCCGGCACGAGTCCGATGCGCGAGCAATGCTTGGGATTGATGTAGAGATACCGGCATTGCCGGTCCACCACGTAGATGGAGTCGGTCGTGGTTTCGACCAGTATCCGGTAAATGTCGGACATCTGCTGCAGTGTATCCGTCGCCGACTCGGAAAGATTTATCCGCTCTGTTGCCACTGGAATTTTTTCCATATCGTTTCAGGTTAAAATCTGTAACAAAAGCGTTTTGGAAATGTTTCTTTCCGGATCGTGTGACCGGAGTCACAGACCCGATTTTTTTATAAAGGGCGGGAAGTATATGAAGATGAGGGGGAGCTGTCAAGAAAATTCTCTTGCCGGTTCGCCGAGAAACCGATTGACATTAAAGGCGGTTTTTCTTATAATCTCCCAGCAAAAAGGGTGACTGACAATATAACAAAATACGGAAAAACGGGGGAGAATGATGAAAATTTTAGTTGCATATGTGGGCGGACTGGATGTGGACAAGGCGGTGCTGGACGTTGCCAAACAACACGCCAAGGCATTTAATGCCACCCTTTATGTGGCCAGCTCGATGGAGCGGGTATCGGAGAGGGAGCAGCGGAGCCTGGAGAAGGTCGAAAAGTCCCTGGCCTATGTCAAGGAGACGATGGAAGCCGAAGGCATTTCCTGCGAAACGCACATCCTGGTGCGCGGCCTGACGCCGGGCGAAGACATTGTCGAGTTCGCCAACGACCACAAGGTGGATGAAATCATCATCGGCATCGAGAAAAAATCCAAGGTCGGCAAGCTGCTTTTCGGATCCAACGCACAGTACATCATTCTGGAATCGAACTGCCCGGTGGTTTCTGTGAAATAACGCGTTACCGTGATGCGTCCGGACCGACCGGGCGCGCATAATGAAAAAAAAGAAGGCCGGCGCTCTTTCCTGGAGCGCCGGCCTTTGTTTATCCGGTTGCCGCCGGATTTATTTCTTTCTCTTGGCCAGTTCTTCGGCCCGCAGTTCCTTGCGCAGCACCTTGCCGACGGTGGATTTCGGCAGTTCCTTGCGGAACTCCACTTCCGAAGGCAGCTTGTAGGTGGCAAGCTTTTTCCGGCCGTATTCGATCAGCTCTTCCGCCGTGGCCGTTTCACCTTCCTTGAGCACCACGAAGAGCTTCACGTTTTCACCGCGCTTGGGATCGGGAATGCCGATGGCGCAGGCTTCCAGAACCTTGGGATGCTCGTAATACACTTCGTCAACGTCCCGCGGGTAGATGTTGAAGCCGCCGCTGATGATCATGTCCTTCTTGCGGTCGACGATATAGAAATAGCCGTCCTGGTCCATCGTGGCGATGTCGCCGGTATAGCACCAGCCGTCGCGCAGCAGGCCGGCGGTTTCTTCGGGTTTGTTGAGGTATCCCTTGGTGACCTGCGGACCGCGGATGATCAGTTCGCCCGGTTCGCCGATGGGCATATCCGTTTCTCCCTTGTCCAGATCGACGATCCGGCATTCCGTATCGGAAATGGGCAGTCCGATCGATCCGATTTTCCGGACGCCCTCGAACGGATTGGTGTGCGTCACCGGCGTGGTTTCGGTCATGCCGAAGCCCTCGACGATAACCGCGCCCGTGGCCTTCTCGAAATCATGGATGACCTCCACGGGCAGCGGCGCGCTGCCGGAGAAAAATCCCTTGAAGCAGGTGAGATCGATTTTCTTGAACTCGGGATGGTTGAGCATGCCGATGTACATGGTCGGGACCAGCGCGCCGAAATTCGGTTTGAATTTTTTGATGGCTTCCAAGAGCGGTTCCGGCTGAGGCCTGGGGATAAGAATGTCGCCCCATCCCATGTAAACGGAAAAATTCATGGCGCAGGACATGCCGAAAACGTGAAAGAAGGGCAGCGCTCCCAGGTTGACGTTGTTGGTGCCGGCAAATCTCGGGAACCAGGCGCTGATCTGCTGCGCCTGCTTGCTGATGTTGGCGTGGGTCAGGATCACGCCCTTCGACACGCCGGTGGTTCCGCCGGTGTACTGATACATGGCCGTGTCGTCAAAGGTCAGCTTGGCTTTGGGCGGATTGGGCGCATTCCTGGCGATGCAGTCCTTCCATTTATAGACTTCGGGCGCCGGCTGAACGTCGGTGGAGAGGCCTTTTTTCTTCGCGACCAGCGGGAACAGAATGTTCTTCGGGAAGGGCAGGTAATCGCCCAGCGTGGTGTAAATGATCTGTTTGACCTTGGTCTTGGGCCGCAAGGCGACCATCCGCTTGACCAGCAGGTCGACGGTGATGAGGACCTTGGATCCGGAGTCGTTGAGCTGATGCTCGAGCTCGCGGTCGGAGTAAGTCGGATTGTTGAGAACCACGATGCCGCCGATACGGTGCGTGGCGTAGTAGGCCACGACGCAGGGGATCATGTTCGGCAGAATAATGGCGACGGCGTCGCCTTTTTTAATTCCCATGCCGGCCAGACAGGCGGCGAAGCGATCCACCATATCTTTGAGCGCGGCATAATTCATGGTGTAGCCCTGAAAGTTCAGAGCCATCCGGTTTGGAAATTTGGCTGCCGATCGGTCCAGGATGTCAGGCATGCAGATTTCTTCGTACTGGATTTTTTCAGGAACGCCTTTGTCGTAAGATTTCAACCACGGTTTCGATGCATAAGATACTTCTCCAGCCATTTTAACTTCCCTCCTTCAGTTTGGTTAAGACGATATGAATGAAGCAACTTCTTTACTGCGTATAGACCGTTGTTTTATGTTCCAAGCGCCTGACGCTGATTCCTCCTGTCCTGATAAAGATATGCTTTGATGCTAAAAGATTGAACAAAACAAGCGTGGCCGGTTCGGCCGCGTTTCTCTTTAGCAATTTTTTGCCGCAAATGCCATAAAATTATCGGCCGGCGGCGCAAAAGTTTTTATATCCGGCGGGAATTCGACCATTTACGCTCAAAATATTTTGTTTTCCAAACGCTATTTCGGTTTGATCGGGCTTTGCGGCAAAGCGCTTGACAGCGGAGAAAAAGTGAGGATATGGAAGTGGCCAGGGAGGCCGTATGAAAAAGAAATCGAGAGATCTGGAAAAGCGTTACACCACCGCCGAGTTTGTCGCCAAGCTCAGGCGTCTGGCCGACGCGCTGGAACAGGACAAGCGCTTTGCCATCATGATCGCCGGGGAGAGAATCGCGGTTCCGGCATCTGCCGTGTTCACGGTGGAACACGAACGCGAAGGAAAAAGCGAGGAGATCGAATTTCAGATCAAATGGACCCGCAAAGCCTGACGGCCGCCCCTTTTACGACCGCTTTTGACCTGCATGTGCACACCCGCCTCTATTCCGGCTGCTCCTTTATTCAGGTTGACGACATTGTCGGCCAGGCCGTTGCGGCAGGGCTTGCCGGCCTGGCCCTCACCGAACACGGCATGCGCTGGCCCGACGCCCAATTCGGCGAGCTGCGGCGGCAGGCCGAAGCCGGAGGACTCGTGCTCATCAACGGGCAGGAGATTCAGGCCCGCGACAGCCGGGGCCGCTCCGAAGGCGAATACCTGATTTTCGGTTTGCAGCGCAGCGTCACGGAAACGCTTTCGGCGTCCGATCTTCTGAAAACCGTTCACGACGAAGGCGGCGTCGCTGTCGCCGCCCATCCCTACAAGTTGTCGCGCGGCGGCCGGTCGCATTATTACGGCGCGGGCGATCTGATTTACCGGCTCGACCTCGACGGCATCGAACTTTGCCATCCGGACCATGATGAGACGGCCATGAAAAAAGTCCGCAAGGCGATGGTCGAGCGGAACCTGCCCGGCACCGGCGGCAGCGACGCCCACAAGATTCTCAACATCGGCTTCTGCGTGACGCTGTTTGAAAATCCCGTACGCAATGAGGAAGATTTTCTGCGCGAACTGCGCGCCGGAAGACTGCGGGCGGAAAGGCGGGGGTAGTGGATGGTGGATGGTGGATGGTGAATGGTGCATGGTGAATGGTGGATGGTGAATGNNATGGTGGATGGTGGATGGTGGGAACGGCCTTGATAACCTTGCGGTCACAAGACCGTTCCCTGCCGGTTACACTGTACCGTTGCCTTATTCGCCGGTGAAATTCGGTTCGCGTTTCTGCAGGAAGGCGGTGATGCCTTCTACGGCATCCTTGCTGGCGGCCAGTTTCTTGGACCATTCCATATCCACGCGCAGACCTTCGTCAAAACCCTTATCCAGTCCCACGTGTATGCCTTCGAGCACCGCGGCCACGGCCAGCGGCGGCCGCTTGGTCAGCGCCTGCGCAAAAGCCGTCGCTTCCTTCATCAAATCGGCGGCCGGAACGACCTTGTCCACCAGGCCGATCGCGAGGGCTTCGGCGGGCGCCAGGCGTTTGCTGAAGAGGATCATGTCGAGCGCCTTGGGTTTCCCGAGCAGCCGCGGCAGTCTCTGGATGCCGCCCCAGCCGGGGGTGATGCCCAGGTTGACTTCCGGCAGACCGATGAGCGCCTTGGGATTGTCCGTCATGATGCGGAAATGGCAGGCGATCGCCGTTTCGCAGCCGCCGCCCAGGGCGTGGCCGTTGATGGCGGCGATGTAGGGTTTGGTGGAGCGCGAGATGGCGTTCATGATTTCATTGCCGTTGGGGCCTTTGGCGATGTTGGCGACGTCGGAGACGTCCATGCCGGCGGAAAATCCCTTCTCGCCCGCGCCCGTGATGATGACGGCGCGCGTTTCCTTGCTTTTTTCAATGGAGTTGACGGCATCGAAAAATTCCTCGCGGATGCCCAGGTTGACCGAATTCATGGGCGGACGGTTGAGAACGATCGTCGTGACAAAATCCTGCGTGGTGACAATAATGTTTTTGTATTCCATCTTTTTTCTCCTTTCGTTAATGAACAACGGTAAACCCGTTGTCCGGCGGTTAGTTTTCATTTGCAGGGAACGGTCGCGACCGCTCCCTGCATTTATTTCTTCTGATGCGCCAGCCGCTGGCCCGGATGCGGCACTTCAAAATACGGAACTCCGGAGCCGGCAAGCGAACCGATAAAGGCCGTCCGGCGGTCCGGACCGCCGAAGCAGATGTTGGCGGGCCGGCGCAGCACCAGTCCCTGCGGATCTTCCGCCACGATTTCCAGTTCGCCTGCAGGAGTGATGAAACCGACGGCGTTGGCCGCCGGGAACGTCACCCAGAGATTGCCCGCTTCGTCAAAGGCGATGCCGTCGGGAAAACCGATCCGCCCCAGCACCGCCGGTCCGTAAACCTCGGCCGGTCCGACAGACCCGTCTTCGCCGATTCTGTAGCGCAAAACCCGGCGCTGCATGGTTTCTGCGACATAAACGAACTGTTCCGCCGCGTCGAGCGCGACGCCGTTGGCAAAGCAGATGCCGGTCGCCGCGATCTGCGCCGGCCGGTCCTGCGCAATGACCACCAGCGACCCGTCGGGGATCGGCGCACGCAGGGAGGCGTCCACGTCCGGATCGTCCGTGGAATTCGACACCCAGAGCCGTCCGGCAAAATCGAGAAACGGGAAGTTGGGAGTGAACATGCGCTTGCCCTCGGCGTGGGTCATCACGACCGCATGCGCGCCCGACGGGGCGACCCGCTGCACCTCGCCGTTGCCGAGATTGGCGACGATCGTGTTGCCTTCCTCGTCCAGGCAGATGCCGTTGGGCAGGCCGCCCAGGTTACCGAAGAAGGTCGTACTGCCGTCCGGACCGATGCGCGCGCACCGGCCGTAAGCGTCGGCGGTAATGACGCTGCCGTCATCCTGGGCCATGACGCCTTCGGGGCGGGTCAGTCCTGCGCCCAGAATTTTGATATCCACGGGATCGACGCGCATGGCTACATCCTTTCGAAGATGGTCGCCAGCCCCTGACCGCCGCCGATGCACAGCGAGCAGATGGCGTAGCGGCCGCCCGTGCGCCTCAGTTCGTTGATGGCGAAGAGGGCGATGCGCGTGCCGCTCATGCCGTTGGGATGGCCGAAGGCGATCGCGCCGCCGTAAGGATTGAGCCTTTCGCCGTCGAACGTCTGGCCCTGCATTTCGAGTTCCTTGACGCACGCCAGGACCTGCGCGGCAAACGCTTCGTTGATCTCGACGACGTCCATGTCCTTGAGCTTAAGCCCCGCGCGCGCCAGCGCCTTGGGCATGGCAAAGGCGGGGCCGATGCCCATGATCTTGGGATCGACGCCGGCCACACCGCAGGTGACCCAGCGGGCTTTCGGCGTGTAGCCCAGTTCTTTGGCCTTTTCCAGCGTCATCACGAGCACCGCCGCCGCTCCGTCATTGCGACCGGAGGACGAACCGGCCGTGACGGTGCCGTCCTTGATAAAGGCGGGCGGGAGCGCGGCGAGCTTTTCCAGCGTGGTTTCCCGCGGATGTTCGTCTTTGTCGAAAATCACGTCTCCTTTCTTCGAGGGTACTTTCACGGGAAGGATTTCATCCTTGAAGTAGCCGGCGGCGACGGCGCGCTGGGCCCGCTCCTGGCTTCTCAGGCCGAAGCGGTCCTGCTCTTCGCGGGTCAGGTGATAGCGTTTGACGAGGTTTTCCGCCGTGACGCCCATGACCAGCTGGTCTTCCGGATTGGGCGCGGTTTCGCGTCTCAGAATCTGCGGCGGCGTGAACGAATAGGCCGCGTCGGCGCGCGGCAGCATCCAGGGCGTCTGGCTCCAGCTTTCCATGCCGCCGGCGATGTAAATGTCGCCCAGACCCGCCATAATCTGTGTGGCGGCGAAGTTGATGGCCTGCAGGCCCGACGAACACTGGCGCTCCACGGTCACGCCGGGGACGCTGTAGGGCAGGCCCGCCTTGAGGACGGCCCAGCGCGACGGATTGTAGGCCGCATGCCAGGAGTTGGAAAGCCCCATCACCACATCCTCGATCAGATTGGGGTCGATGCCGGTCTTGTCCACCAGCCCCCGGATGGCAAATGCGCCCAGTTCCTCCGGGCGAAAGCGTGCAATGGTCCCGCCCGCGCGTCCGATAGCCGTCCGGACGCCTTCGACAATGACGATTTCCTTCATGACGAATTCTCCTTTCTTATCAAACGCTCCGTTAAAAATCGGTTCGATATTCCTTTGTCTTGCGGATCCCTCGGTAAGCAGAGATCCGTTATGTCTGTCCGGCAATGATGTTTCGCAGATGGTCCGTCAGCGCTTCAATCGAAGAAAAGTCCTTCGGATCGACGGGTGTGCCGACGAGCAGCTCCAGTCTGTGGCCGCCGATGAAGCGGGGCAGTCCTTTCCCCGGCGGCATGATATCAAAAGCGCCCCGAATGGTCACGGGGATTATTTTCTTGTCCAGATGCCGGGCGAGGTAGGCCGCGCCGGACTTGAACCGGCCCACGGCGCCGTCGCGCGTCCGCGTTCCTTCCGGAAAGATGATCAGCGACTGTCCGCTGCGCAGGACGTCGGCGGCCGCTTTGAGCGACGGCACGACGTTGCCGGTCCGGTCCACGAAGAGCAGCGGCGCACCGGCGAAGAACCAGCCCAGCGGGGCGACTTCCTTCTTTCCGATGAGATAAAACCGCCGCCGCTTGGCAAACGGGATCAGGTTCATCATCGTCGGCGTGTCCAGAAGCGACTGGTGATTGGCGACGATGATGACGTTGTCGGTGAGCAGACGCTCCCGGTGCATGACGCGCAAGCGCCAGAACAAAACGGAGGCGGCGCGGATGACCAGCAAAAAGAGCTCGTTTACCGGATTGAAAAAGGCGGTGGTCCGGGTCGTTACGGGGCTGTGCAGAATCAGATCGTCGAGGGTGGCGCCCGTACGCTCCGGACAGGAGGCCAGGCAGCGGACCAGCTCCTCGAGCGTCATGAGCGGGTTCACCTGATCCATGTCGACCGACAGATTGAGGGTGTCCTCGAGATAAACGACCAGCTCAACCAGCCCCAGCGAATCCAGCTGGTGGTCGGCCAGCGTTTCGTTGGCGTACAGGACGTCCGCGCCGAGCTTGTCGGCCAGAACGCGGATCATTTCCCGTTCCCGGGCGTCGGTTCCGGCAAGCACGTTGCGGGGAATGGCGGCGCCGGCGGCGTCGGTCTGATAAACGCCCGCCTCCAGAAGGCGGATGACTTCGTCAATCAACACCTTGCGCGTGGAGTTGCGCGGCAGCGGGTCCGCCGCCAGCGCAAACCGGCCGATGGTTTTGTAGACGGGAAGCTCTTTGTTGAGCGCGGCAAGCTCCTCGCGGATGCGCCGGTAAGCGTCCGGCCCCTTGACCGCGGGAACGATCACGGCGTAAACGGTTTCCCGACCGTCGATTTTCCGGCCGAAGACCGCCATCTCGGCAATGAGCGGCGATTTGCGGAAATAGAGCTCCAGTTCCTCCGGATAAACGTTTTTCCCCGAATCCAGGACGATCACATTTTTCAGGCGCCCCGTGATGTGAATGTGTCCCCGCGGATCGAGGTAGCCCAGGTCCTGCGTGTTGAAGAAGCGCTCGTCGTCGAACGCCTCGCGGTTGGCCTGGTCGTTGCGGTAATAGCCGGCCATGACGGCGTCGCCCTGCAGCCAGATTTCGCCGATGCCGTCCGG
>DBPV01000128.1 GCA_002304995.1 Syntrophaceae bacterium UBA1411 | reverse complement strand
CCCGCACAGTTCGCAGACTTCATCGGTAGTCGGCGCCGCCTGTGCGACAATATCGCCGTTTTCATTGCGGGCTGCATTCATCGTGTTTTTGCATTCGGGATAGCCGGAGCAGGCCAGAAAAGTGCCGAAGCGGCCTTCCTTGACCAGCATGGGCTTTCCGCATTTGCTGCAGGGAATGTCGGTGGTTTGCGTTTCGACGTGTTTAACCTTGCCGTTTTCGTCATGGGTGAAATTCATTGTATTCTTACACTCCGGGTAATTGGAACAGCAGAGAAAGCGGCCGTTTTTGCCCCATTTGATGACCATTGGGGATCCGCATTTTTCGCAGACCAGATCGGTCGGCGTCTCTTCGCGCTTGACATTGCGCATTCCTTCTTTGGCCTTTTCCAGTTCCTGCGAAAAAAGCGCATAAAATTCCCGCAGGGTTTCGACGCGCTTGTTGGCGCCGTTTTCAATGGCGTCGAGCTTGTTTTCCATATCCGCCGTGAAAGCGAGGTCGAGAACGGTCGGAAAACTATGGATCAGAAGCTCGGTGACCGTTTTGCCCAGATCCGTTGGAAAAAATTTTCCTTTTTCCAGGCGGACGTATTCCCGGTCCTGGATCGTGGAGAGAATTGTGGCATAGGTGCTGGGGCGGCCGATGCCTTTTTCCTCGAGTTCACGCACGAGCGACGCTTCGGAAAAGCGCGGCGGCGGCTGGGTGAATTTCTGCTGCGTGTCCAGGCCCAAGAGACGGACCGCTTCATTTTCCTTCAGATCCGGCAGCAGTTTGTCCGTTCCGTTTCCGTTCTCCTCATCCTTTTCGTCTTTGCCCTCGGTGTAAACTTTGGTGAAACCGGGGAATTTCATGATCTGCCCCTGAGCGCGGAAGGTACAGCCGGCGCCGGAGATATCGATGGTGGTCTGATCGAGCAGTGCCGGATTCATCTGACTGGCGACAAAACGGTTCCAGATGAGTTGGTAGAGCTTGAACTGCTCGGCCGTCAGAAACTCTTTGATGTCCTGCGGCCGGTAAGCCATGCTCGACGGGCGGATCGCTTCATGCGCATCCTGAGTTTTTTGCGCGTTTTTGTAAAAGTGCGGTTTGGCCGGCAGATATTCGGCGGAATAATTTTCCCGAATGTAGTCGCGCACTGCAGCGAGCGCCTCGTCGGCAATCCGGTAGGAGTCGGTTCGCATGTAAGTGATGAGCCCTACGGAGCCTTCCTTTCCCAGTTCAATGCCTTCATACAATTTCTGGGCGACGCTCATGGTTTTCTTGGCGGAGAAGCGAAGCCAGCGGGATGCTTCCTGCTGGAGTTTGCTGGTGGTGAAGGGAGGCAGGGCCGCGCGCCGGATTTCTTTCTTTTCCAGCTTCTCGACGCTGAAAGAGGCCCGGCGGATGGCATCGGCAAGCATCCGGGCCTGTTCCCCGTTTCCGACCTTGGCTTTTTTCCCGTCGATCCTGGCCAGTTTCGCTTCGAAGGGCGGAGGCTGCGAGCCCTCGAACTGCGCCACGAGATTCCAGTATTCTTCAGGTTGAAATTTTTCGATTTCTGCCTCGCGCTCGCAGATGATGCGCACGGCGACCGACTGAACACGGCCGGCACTTAAGCCACGCTTTACCTTATCCCACAGGACCGGGCTGATCTGATAGCCCACCAGACGGTCCAGAATCCGGCGCGTCTGCTGCGCTTCGTATTTGTCGAAATCGAGGGCCAGCGGGTGATTGATGGCTTCCACAACGGTCTTTTGCGTGAGATCGTTGAACAGCACGCGCTGGACTTTCTTGTTTTTCCCGGCGTCAATAACGTCGGCGATATGCCAGGCGATGGCTTCTCCTTCGCGGTCGGGATCGGGCGCCAGAAAGATGTTTTCGGCCTTCTTCGCGGCTTTCTTCAGCTCGTCGATGGTTTTCTTTTTGGTGTCGATCACATCATAGGTCGGTTCAAAGTCCTTCTCAAGATCGATGCCCAGCGTGCTTTTCGGCAGATCCTTGATGTGCCCCATCGAAGCGACAACATTGAAATCCTTGCCCAGAAATTTCTTGATCGTTTTAACTTTTGTGGGAGATTCCACTACAATTAATGAGTTGGACATACCATCTCTCCTTCGTGATTCGCCGCCCCTATAGTCGCATGAGGGCATTTTGTAAAGAAATTATTTTGTCAAAGAAAAATACTTGCCGGGGTGCTGGACAACAAATCCTTTTAATTCCAGATGAATGAGAACGCTCAAGACATCGGCGGCCGGCATGCCGGAGCCGGCAATGAGATCGTCGGCATGAATTTTGTCGTGTGAAACCAAAGCCAGAACGGTTTTCTCCCGTTCGGCCAGCGGCGCTTGGTTTCCGCCGGACCTCAGTTCAGCGGATGCATCCTTTGATTGTTTCTCGCCACCCGCTTCAGCATCAGCCGGCGGCGCCGATGCCGTCAGGGGCACCTGAGGAAGAATTTCTTCAACAATGTCGTCGGCGTTTTCGATCAGCTTGGCGCCCTGTCGGATCAGGTGATGGGCGCCGCGCGAAGAAGCTGCGTCGATCGGACCGGGAATGGCGAAGACCTCGCGGCCCTGTTCCATCGCCAGTCTGGCCGTGATGAGCGATCCGCTTTTTTCTCCCGCTTCCACGACGACGACGCCGTAGGATAAACCGCTGATGATGCGGTTGCGAGACGGAAAATGATGCGGCAGGGGCTGCGTGTGCGGAGGATATTCGGTGAGGACCGCTCCCTGCTCAGTAATTTCCGAAAACAGTTTTTCATTTTCGGGAGGATAAACGACATCCAGGCCGCTGCCCAAAACGGCGAGCGTCCGTCCGCGTGCGGCCAATGCGCCGCGGTGCGCGCAGGCGTCAATCCCCCGCGCCATGCCGCTTGTGACCGCGACGCCCTTGAGCGCCAGAGCGCGGCTGATTTTGTCCGTGGCGTACCGTCCGTAAGGGCTGGCGTGACGGGAACCGACAATGGCCACCGGAATATCGTCCTTTTTCAATTGTCCCTTTACATACAGCAGAACCGGCCGGTCGAAAATGTTGCGCAAGAGGGAAGGGTAGGCCTCGTCTGCGATCGTTATCACGGAAGCGCCCATGCGCTCAAGCGCTTCCAGCCGGCGCAGAATCCCGTCTTCGTCGCGGAAGGAAACGATGGCGTCGGCGATTTTTGCGCCGCAACCGGCGACGGCTGCAAGAGCACGGCGATCCGCGTCAAACACGGCGGCGGGCGAGCCGAAGCGGTCCAGCAGCGCTTCGAAAAGCGCATTGCCGACCCCCTCGATGGACTTTAAAGCCATCCAGTATTTCACGTTTTCGTCAATCATCGGGTTATTCAAATAGGCATCTTTTTCCGTTTCCATCGCGAGGACGCCGGAAACTGAAAATTCGGGAAAACGTTACATCTTCTTGATCGTCTGTGTCAAGTATTTTAAAATCATTGCGTTAAACGGATCTTTGCGCTAAGAGAACCGCATTTCATCACGCGAGGTTGTCATGGTCAATAAAAGGGTTGCTGCGGCACTGCTGTTTGTCTTGCTGATGATCGCTACCGCCGATCTTCACGCCCGAACGGAGACGAATCTTCAAACCGGAAAACCGTCGCCTTATAGCGCCGACCAGCGTCCCGTCCTGACCGTGACGCCGCGCGAAATCGACTTCGGCGTGGTCCATCCCGGGGAAACGGCCATGGGGGATTTCAGCCTGAAGAATATCGCGCCCGGCAGTATGGACTGGTCCGCTTTCTGTCCGGAGGATTGGGAAGGCGCCTCCCGCGCCCTGCGCGGAAACGTGAGCGAGGAACCGTCCCCGCTGCATCTGGAACTGATGGTGGCGGAAATCAAAGACCAGGCGCCTGGAGATAAATCGGGCGTGCCTGTTTTTACCACCCGGCTGAAAATGCAGTCAGGAGGAAAGGAAACCGTCTGCCAGAAGGATTTGAAGGCCGGCGTGCACCGCAAGGCGATTCGTCTGGCCTCTGCCGGCGGACAGAGAACCATTTTCGTCGATTTTCGCATTCCCGCGCGGCAGGAAACGCCGTCGATCAATTTAAATCCGCAGCGCCTCGATCTGGGGGCCCAGCTGCCGGGTAAAATTCTTTCCAAACGGATCGAATTGACCAACAAGGGAAGGGAAATGCTGAAATGGACGGTCATGCCGCAGCAGACGGGCGCAGCCGCAGCGGCCCGCGGACCCGAGAGAGAAAGATATTTTTCCTTTCAGAATGAAATGATATCCGAGCCGGGGCGATACGCGGTCCCGGAGCACCTCAAGGACGCGATGGAACTCATCGGACGCTGGGCGGAAAAAAACGGCTACCCCGTGAGCATGGGCGCAGCCGGCGCTTTGAAGTTCCGTTTCCGCGGCACCGGCATCAGCGTCTTTCTGCAGTCGCACACGGAAGACGGCAACTGTTTGGTGTATCTCGATGAAGTCCTGCTGAACCTGCCGGACGTCCTTTCCGGAGAATGGGAAAAGAAGGAACTGCTGATCGCCGAGGGATTGGCGGACGGTCCGCACACGCTCACAATTGTCATTCGGGACGGGTCGCTCGAACTGGAAGGCGTGAAGGTGTTCGGCAGGGACATTCTGCGCGGCCCCCGCGGGTGGATCACCGTTTTTCCCAATTCGGGAACCACGCAAAGCGAAAAGGATTATATCAACGTCAAAGTCGACACAGCCAATCTTGCTCCCGGCTATTACGGAGACCAGATTGTCTTTCGATCCAATGCCGGCGAGGAAATCGCCGAGGTGTTCGTCGATGTTCTCTCCGATACCTCTCAGAAAGTGATCGATATTTTTCTCTATACGCTGGACATGGATTATCTGTTCACGGCCGATCCCCAGTCGGAGGCCAGAAGGCTCATCCAGAACGGCTACATCAAGGAAGGCATCGCCTTCCGCCTTTTCGCGCCGCAGACTCCCGGCACGATGAGCTTTCACCGGTGGTACAATCCGCTGTTGAAAGACCATTATTATCATTACGACCGCGCAGGCGGCGGCAAAAGACTCGACGGCTACGTGTATGAAGGCGCCATCGGCAATATCGCGACGTCCCGGCTGACCAACACGCGGGAGCTTTACCGGTGGTATAATCCGAAAACGGGCCGGCATTACTATTCCACGAACCCCAAGGGCCTGCCGGGATTCAAAAAAAATTACCGTTTTGACGGAATTGCCGGCTATGTGCGCTGAAAAATACGTTTTGATCTTGACAAAAAAATGAAGAGGGGATATTAGGCTTTCTCTTTTTGGTGCAGATATAGAATGCGCCTGTAGCTCAGCTGGATAGAGCAACGGACTTCTAATCCGTGGGCCGAGAGTTCGAATCCCTCCAGGCGCACCAAGACGAAAATGGTGGGTGTAGCTCAGCTGGTCAGAGTGCCGGGTTGTGGCCCCGGAGGTCGAGGGTTCGAACCCCTTCACTCACCCCATTTTGGTATTTGAAACTACGCGCCCGTAGCTCAGCTGGATAGAGTCGCAGACTTCGAATCTGTTGGTCGTAGGTTCGAATCCTACCGGGC
>DBPV01000050.1:4056-4384 GCA_002304995.1 Syntrophaceae bacterium UBA1411 | reverse complement strand
GCGGCCGGGGAGGCGTTTGCCAGAATCGCCGCCGCCGCCTGGCAGGAAAGAAGCTTCAACCGGCGCGGCTACGCCAAAATCAAAGGCTACATGGCCATGAGTCGCGAACAGAAGGAACTGCTCAAGAAACTTTATCTGTGGCGTTTTGAAAAAGCCAGGGAGATCGACTGCGCTGTGTTCATGTTTCTTCCCGACGATACGCTGGCCGAGCTGGTTTGGAAAAACAGCGGCCCGCAGGACATCCTGCCGCCGGATAAATACAAGCGCTACGGCAATGACATTCTCCGGATTCTGGAAGAATCCGCCGGTTAAACCATTCAACTGACTT
>DBPV01000050.1:0-4034 GCA_002304995.1 Syntrophaceae bacterium UBA1411 | reverse complement strand
GGTTCTCAATGGTGCCGAAGCCGGGATTTGAACCCGGACGGGCGTGGCCCACTACCCCCTCAAGATAGCGTGTCTACCAATTCCACCACTTCGGCAACACTTGAAAATACAATGTCCGCCTCCCGTTATGGTATCCGGAATGCGGATGTAAAAGAGCAAGGCTTATTTCGCCGCCGGCGTCGTTTGCGCGGGAGCCGCGCTTGGCGCTGCCGCCGGTGCCTGGGCGGGGCTCGGTGCGACAGGGGCCGCCTGCCGGGTGACGGGCGCGGTGACGCCTTCCATCAGGGTTGACGTTTTGCGCGAGGCCGTGTACGTGAGCGTGATGGACGTCAGCATGAAAATAATGGCGATGGCCGCCGTCAGTTTGCCCAGAAATGTGCCTGCGCCGCTGGATCCGAAAACGGTCTGGCTGGACCCGCCGAAGGCCGCTCCCATGTCCGCGCCCTTGCCGGCCTGAAGCAAGACGATCAAAATCAGGCTGACGCAGACGACAATATGAATAACCGTGAATAATGTTGTCATTTTTTACATCCTTAAAAGGGCCCGGGCTCTTTCCCTTCCCCCAAAGTTGCCGGTTACATACCACCGGCGGGTGTTTTATTCAATGCTTCTTTTGCGGAAGACCGACGGGGAATTGAACAATAAAAATAACCGCATCCGAAATTCGGAGGCGCCGGACCTGCCGGACGCCGTCCCAAAGCGGCGGCATCATAGCTAAATGACGAATAATCGTCAACTGTTTTCTTCAACAGGAACAAAAGCATTCCGGCCTTGCATCACCGGCGGATTGTCCCGCGGAACCGCGCATAGTCCGCGAGCCTGGCAAACGCAAACAGGGCGCGCTCCGGCGTGGGGTAGCAGGGAACGCCCAGCGCGGCAAAGCCTTCATGGACGTGGTTGATCTCCTTCGCCGTGCCTCCGTAGTAGCTGGCAAAAACCGGCTTGTGCGGATGGCGGCGGAAAATGTCGCCGAAAGCCTCGGGAATGTCGAACATGCTTTCCGGCATGAGGACGAACGTGACAAGGAGCGCGTCCACGTCCTTTTGCTCGATCAGGCAGCGGGCGATGTGGCTGGTGGCTTTGCGCGAACCGTGCTGCTCGATGGCGGACCAGGTGTCGATGGGATTGCGCACCGGCGCCCATGCCGGCATCACTTCGCCCAGTTTTTTAAGGGTTTCCGGCTGGAGCGCAGGAATGGCGATGCCGTACTCCTCCGCCGCATCCGTGGCCGCCACGCAGCCCATGCCCGTGATGGACAAGACGCCGATGCGGTTTCCCCTGGGCAGCGGCAGTTTTTCGAAAGCCGACAGCGTGTCGAAGAAGGCTTCGGAATTCGCGACGCGGACCAGGCCCGTCTTGCGGCAGACCGCGTCAAACACCGCGTCCGATCCGGCCAGCGATCCGGTGTGCGACGCGACCGCGATCGCGCCGGCTTCGCTGCGGCCGGCTTTCATCACGACCACCGGCTTTTTCCGGCAGGCTGCGGCGGCGGCCCGAAGAAATCGCCTGCCGTCGACGATGCCTTCCAGGTACATGCCGACGGTCGTGGTTTCGTCGTCTCCAGTCAGATATTCCAAAAGATCGCTTTCATTGATGTCGCCCTTGTTGCCGATGCAGGCGACCTTGCCCAGGCCGAAGGGCCTGGTGTCCGCGATCCAGCGGGCCCAGCCGGACGAAAAGACGCCCGATTGGCCGATGATGGATACGCCGCCCGGCCGGATCGGATCGAGGCCGACAATCGACGTCGCCACGCCGCTTAAGGGATTGAGCGTGCCGATGCTGTTGGGTCCCATGAGCCGGATGCCCAGGCGCCTGGCCTGTTCGACGATGCTTTTCTGCTCTTTGACGCCCGCCTCGCCCATGTCGGCGTAGCCTCCCGTGCTGAGAATGACGTTGGGAACGCCCTTGGCGGCGCAGTCTTCCAGCGCCGCCGGCACGGCGGTTTTGGGAATGACGATCATGGCCAGGTCCACCGGCCCCGGAACGTCGCGGACGGCCGCGTAGGCGGGCAGCCCCAGAATTTCCCTGCAGGTGGGATTGATCGGGTGCACGGCGCCCTTGAAGCCGGCCTTAAGCATATTGCGCAGGATGATGTTGCCGCCCTTCCCCGAAGAGCGCGACGCGCCGATGACCGCCATGGCCTCAGGCTGAAAAAACGGCGCGCAGGTGGACGGATCGGGGTGCTTCCGGGAGGCGGCGGTCCGGGGCGGCTGAAGCCGGACCAGCGCGTCGACGGCCACGACGCCTTCCGGATAGGCGATGAGGGGATTGATGTCGATTTCAAGGATGTCCGCCCGTTCCGTAAGGAGGCGGGAAAGAGCCGCGACAGCCCCGGCCACGGCGGCAAGATCGAGAGGCGCCTGCGCGCGATAGCCCGAAAGCAGCGCCGCTCCCTTAAGACGCCCCAGGAGGGCCAGCGCGCCTTTTTCGTCCACGGGCGCCAGATCGACGGCCGTGTCGCGGAAGATTTCGGCAAAGACGCCGCCGATGCCGGCTAAAACCACCGGCCCGAAGACGGGATCGCGCCTGCCGCCGAGAATGAGCTCGGTGCCCGGCCGGGCCATTTTTTGCACCAGCAGCGTGTGGGGAACGCCGGAAAACCTTTCCTGCATGTCTTTGGCGGCCCGCGCGAGCGCGGCTGCGTCCGCCAGATGGAGCGACACGCCGCCCCGCTCGGTTTTATGCGCCACTGCGGCGGAACAGACTTTCAGCGCCACCGGAAAACCCAGGCGGATTGCGGCGGCCAGGGCGTCCGCGGCATTTTGCGCCACAGCCCCGTCGATGACCGGGATGCCCCACTCGGCCAGCAGGGCGCTTCCTGCAAATTCATTGAGCGTGGTGATGTCGTTGTGCAGCATGAGAAGACCTCCTGAAATTCCGTATGCCGGATGACCGGGAATGGATCGGGGGCCGTTTCAAGCCGCCCGGAGTTCCTTTGTTAAAAAGAGCAGGCGTCCGCGAAATGTTCGGCGCGCGGGTCGTTCACAGGACGGCTTTAACCCGCCCGACGATGCCGCCCGCCAGGCGCACCTTAATGCCGTGCGGATGAAAAGCGCTGCGGGTGAGAATCGCTTCGACGATTCCTTCGGTCAGACGGCCGGTCCGCTGGTCTTGTTTCTGGACCACCTGGACGCGCGCGCCCACGAGGATGTCGGAACGGTTCTTTCCCTGCATAGCGCCTGTCCTTCCCATCAGGCACCAGGACGCTAACACTTTTTCCCCCCATAATTCAACCTGCATATTTTGGTGTCTTGTGTTAGAATTCAAGAAACGTTCATCAGGGAAACGATCAAGGAGTTTGTGTTATGCGTCCAGACATTCGGGAATTGATTCAGTCCGGTAAAACCTGCGTGCTCGCCACCGTCTCGGAAGGCCAGCCGCATTGCTCGCTCATGTCGTACGCGGCGGATGAGAACGGCCGTGAAATTTACATGGCGACGCTGAGGAACACCAAAAAGTACAAAAATCTGGTTGTCAATCCGTCCGTCAGTCTGCTCATCGACTCGCGGGAAGGGGGGAGCGCCGGCCGGCCGGGCACAACCCGGGCGCTGACGATCACCGGCGCCTTTCAAAGCGGTTTGGGCGAACAGAGAAGAGAAGCGCTCCGGCAGAGGCTTCTGGCGCGGCATCCCGAACTGGAGGATTTTCTGGCCGATCCCGCGGCGGAAATCATTGTGATCAAGGTCAAGGCACTGCAGCTTTTGGAAGGCGTGACGGACGCGTATTTTGAAGACGTACCATAATTGAGCAAGGAGGGGAGTATGGCACAGGATTCGCGCGACGCGAGAAAGAAGAAGGTCATTGACGTTTTAAACAAGGCCCGGTCCATGGAGCTTTACGCGATTCACCAGTACATGAATCAGCACTACAATCTCGACGACATGGACTACGGCGATCTGGCCGCCAAGGTCAAGCTTATTGCAATCGACGAAATGCGCCACGCGGAAATGTTCGCGGAACGCATCAAGGAGCTGGGCGGGGAGCCGACGTCGGATCTGGACGACAAGGTCCGCAAAGGCCAGAAGTTCGATCTG
>DBPV01000107.1 GCA_002304995.1 Syntrophaceae bacterium UBA1411 | reverse complement strand
GCGCGGGCGCGTTTTCGTGGATTCCGCGCCGGTGATGGAAAAAACGTGGGCGGCGAGATCGGGCCTGGGCTGGATCGGCAAAAACACCAATCTGATTTCGAAGGAGCACGGCTCTTTTCTGTTTCTGGGCGAAATCATTCTTACCCTGGAGCTCGAAGAAGACGCGCCGCAAAAAAACCGCTGCGGAACCTGCACGCGCTGCATCGACGCCTGCCCCACCGGGGCGCTGTCTCCTTATGCGCTCGACGCCCGCAAATGCATTTCCTGTCTCACCATCGAAAGCAGGCAGGCGATTCCGGAGATGTTTAAAAACCAATGGAAGGACTGGATCTTCGGCTGCGATATCTGCCAGGAGGTCTGTCCATGGAATCTCAAGGCCACCCCCCACAGCGAGAAAGCGTTTCAACCTCTGCCGGAAATCGCCGCATTTGGAAAAGCCGACTGGGAAAACCTCACGCAGAAAGACTTTGAACAAATTTTTCAAAAGTCGCCCCTTCGCCGCGCCGGCTATGCGGGCCTTAAAAAAAATATTCGTTTCCTGAAAAACGGCGGGTAATATTTGTGCGCGCGGGACGCATTTTCCGGAAGATCAAAAGGCCGAACATTGCGCTTGCAGGACGGATGATCGGTGAAGGCCGCGGGCAGGGTCGCACCGGCCGCTAACAGATCAGCGGCCGGATATCTTCAACAGCAACTTTACCCGACAGGAGGGCCTCGATGCTTGCACGATGCTGTGGTTCAAAGCGCAGACAGATGCCGCAATCGGAACTGATCTGCCTGGGCACGGGAATGAGCTTATGCGGCAGCACTCCAGCTTTGAGAATGCTTTCCGCCTTCAGGGCGTAACTCACGGCCTTGAAAAGCATGACGTAATGGGATGGCGATCCGTTCATGGCGAAAGCAATCGGCCGGCCCGGCTCAAGGTCTCGACGATATCATACATATTCGAGACGACGCCCGCTCCCAGCTTGTCTTTGACTTCAAAATAGTTCAGGCAGGTGCCGCAAACGAGAATCTCCACACCCGCCGCCGCCAGTGTTTTTAAATCGTCCAGCGTTTCGGAGCCCTGCACGGTCAGCTTGACGCCGGTGTTATAGAAGATCATGACATCAGGTTTTTCAGCCTGTTCGGCAAGAGTGTGAAGAAACGCGCGGATCAGAACGGCGCCCAGTTCATCATTTCCCCGCCCCATTTTATCTTCAGAGCAGACCACAACAAACGGCCCCGCAGAAGGGGAGGACGCAACGCATGACACGGGAACCGCCGGCACAGCCGCGCCCGTCTTGCGCGTCAGCATGATTTCGTAGATGCCGCCGGCTTTGGCCTGGCTGTCCACGTCGCATCCCAATTTTACTCCCATGCGCTTGACGTTTTCCAGAGCCGTTTCGTTATCAACAATGACTTGAACCTGCTCATTGGCCTCGATGGCCTGTTTTGCCAGAACAACCGGATGCGGGCAGGCCAGCCCCGTAGCGTTGACGATCTTCATTTTGCTCGTATTTCACTCCTTGTTTCTCGTCATTATCTTCTCCTCCCCCCGCGGGAGGGGGCAGGGGAGGGGCCTCTTGGTCGTCATCACCCTCGCCCAGTCCTCTCCCACTTGTGCCTTTAGGGTATCCGGGCAGAGGAAATAAAGGCTTCAGCGCTGCTGCACCGCTCATCCACCAGTCAAAATTATTTTTGCACCATTTCAAGCAATGCTTCCACGCGGGTGCGGATTTGCCCCGCATCGCTTGGCGAATAATCCGTTTCGATTTTCATAAACGGCATTTTGTGTTTTCCCGCAACATGTTCTTTAATTTTGTGCGACTCGACATTGTAAGCATGGCAGGCATGCAGCACAACATCAATCACAACGTCCGGTTTGAATCTTTCGATCATCCGATCCAGTTCGGCAAGCCTTCTGGAATTGGGTGTCATGCAGGAACAGGGCAAATCCAGATAGCGCCGTGACAGTGCAGCGTAAGGATCGGGCGTATTTTCGGCAATCGTTCCGCTGTAGGGTTTCATGCCGGTGCAGGAATCCAAAGCCACGATGACGCTACCCGCTTCCTCGATGATCTTGAAAACCTTCGTGGCATCTCCGCCCACCGGGCACCCGGTGACCATCACGCGCGGCGAGTTCTCTTCACCATGATAGACGCCGCTGGCCACGCGTTTTTCCAGCTTCGCGACACACTCTTTAAGCATCGGCAGCATATCCTGTGTTGTGGAGGCCTGTCCCAGATAGGTCAGATCGTATAATTCCAGCCAACTGACCGGCGTAGGCGTCAGCGCGGCAAAATCGAAAATTTTATTCATCAGACGGTTTTTTTCATTGGTGGCCGCAATTTCTTTTTCAACATCCTTGTCGTCAATTTTTTTATCAAACGTTTTCTCCAGAAAACCTTTCAGTTTTCTGATCATTGCCGTCCAGGTGGCAAGCGCTTCGGCCTGATCGGGCAGTTGCGGCAAATCCATCACATGCATCGGTTTGATGTCCGAAATCAGCTCAAACATTTTCTTCTTCCCGTCGCAAGTTGTCTCGGCAATGACCGCTTCCGAAATGGCAAAAAACGGGCAGGTGTCCGTCTTGATAAATCCGTAGCTGGATTTGATGAGGGGGCAAAGATTGGCCGGCAGTACTGTTTCCGCGGCTTCGATGGTTTTATCGGCGAAAGCGCATAAAACCGCAGGCGCCGCACCCATCGCCCGGATTACCTCCAGCGGCGCGTAGCCGCAGTAGATGCCCACAATGTTCTTGCCTTTTTCCCGCTGGGTCTGAAGATAACTCAGTGTGCGTTTTGTCGCTTCCCCGGCAAAGCCGTCATTCACCAAAGGTTCAACATCCGGTTTCATATTCACTTCCTCCTGAAGGAATTTATTCGTGACCGCGTTCCGCCTTCGGTGAGTTTCAGGCGCCGCGCAGGCGATCGTACCGTTATCATCCGGCGCCGGACGCTTTGCCTCCAGTCCTTGAGCGCCGGAAATATCGCTTTGATCAATGGACATCTTCCTCAATACGGAAACCTTCAAACAGTTCTTCCGGAAGAGATTCTTCCTTTGATGCTCCGGTCTTCATCAACGGCACAAGATGTTTTCCCGGAGAAAGGAATCAGCCATTGCTGAAAACCGCAGTAAGCGACCCGGGGTAGGGGCAGACGGAATGGCTTTTTTTCTAAAGTTTCTTGATCAGCTTGTTGGCCGGCCCCAGCGCCCGGATTTTTTCCGTCACACCTCTGACCACCTGAGCGAAGAGGTCGCCTTCGGAAGCGGAAACCCAGGTAAATATGGTTCGATCGCTCTCGATGCCGATGTAAGTGAGAGAGCTCTTCAGCGTCGCGAATTTGCGGCGCGCCGTCAGATTTCCCGAGATGTAGTGGCATTCCCCCGGATGACAGCCGGACACTAAAACGCCGTCGGCCCCCTGCTGCAGAGCCTTGACGATGTAAAAAGGATTGATTCTTCCGGTGCAGGGAACACGAATGATCCGGATGTTCGGCGGATACTGTATTCTGCTGATCCCGGCCAGATCGGCCCCTGCATACGTGCACCAGTTACAGACGATGGCCGCAATCTTCGGCTCCCATTCCAGATTCGCTGATTTATCAGTCATCCATTTTCCTCCCGTTGGGAATCATCGATCTTTTGTCATGCCTTTATATGATATATAAGCATTCGTCAAATAACTAAAAAGAATATATCAGCATCGATTATTCCAGAGACAAACGAAACCGGACAGGGACGGATCGCCGCCAAACTTAGCGCAAGCAAATGGATCTACGGCAAGAGACATTGTTTGGTTTGCTGTAGCGAACCCGCCGCGATTAAGGGTGTGCCGGAATATGGGACAGGGCCGCCGAGCGGGCGGCTTCCGGCGGGAGAGGCGGTTTTAGACTTTCCGCAAATTCGCGGGACAAATCTCCGTCCCCGCACCGAGATAAATAAAACGATCGCCGTAT
>DBPV01000033.1 GCA_002304995.1 Syntrophaceae bacterium UBA1411 | reverse complement strand
TCCGGACAGAAAAAAATGATCATCGGCGTCATGTCTTTCGGGTACCGCTACGGACTGCCGTCGGACGCGGACCTCGTGGTTGACGTCCGGTTCCTGCCCAATCCCTACTATGTCGACGACCTGAAAAGTTTCAACGGACACCACGGCGCCGTGGAGAAGTTCGTCCTGGACAATGAAGAATGCCGGACGTTCATGGCCAAGGCGATCGACATGCTGAATTTTGCCATTCCGCTTTATGAAAAGGAAGGGAAAGCCCGCCTCAACATCGCTATCGGGTGTACGGGCGGAAAGCACCGCTCCGTGGTCATGGCCAATCAGTTAAGCCGTCATTTTCAAAGCATGAAGTACGTGGTTCACACCTCGGACCGGGACATCGATAAAAGCTGATCGCGGCGGATGGCGGACAGGCAAGAGAAGGTGATCCCCCTGCGGCCGATGCCGCAGGGGGATAAAATTTTAAATTTGCATCTTTTTCATGACATTGTCTTCGATCCAGTGCGGATCCCACCATTCCTGGGGATTCACAAATGCCCCCCCGACGAGAATGCTGAAATGCAGATGGTCGCCGCCGGCCAGGCCGGTGAGGCCCGAAAGACCGAGTTTTTCCTCTTTCCTGACGGACTTTCCGACGGTCGTTTCGATGGCGGACAAATGCCCGTAGAGACTGAACAGTCCCAGACCGTGGTCGATGATGACGGCATTGCCGTAGATGCCCAGCGGGCCGGCAAAAACCACGACGCCGGCGTTGGCTGCTTCGATGGGCGCATGCGCCACCGAGGCGAGGTCAATGCCGAGATGAACCGAGTTGCCGAAGGGCTTGCCGTCCACCATGTAGGTCCGCTGGTCTCCGAAGAGCGCCATGGGCTTGGCGTTGCGCATGCGGTGAAACGCGCCGTCCCAGAGACGGGACGGCGCGGTCCTGGCGCAGACGGACTGAATGGTGCGCGTGTTCTCGTCGCGCAGCGTGGAGTTGACATAGGCGAAAACTTCAACGGGCGTCTTGCCCGAAAGCTGCGGCGTTGACGCTTGAAAATCCGGAACGATTTTCTGCAGGAAGGAATGACTCAAGTCTACCTTGTCGGAACGGAATTTTTTCGGTTTGATCGTGAAGGGCAGGCTCGTCTGCGCCTCATTGCCCGCCGCGTCGCGGGCAAAAACGGCAATCCGCGTTTTGCTGCCGGCGGCGTCGCAAGGCACGGCGAAGTAGGCGACCGTCGTCGGCCGGCCGCCGAGCATCAGGGTGTGGCCCTTGAAAAAGCGCTGATCCACGTACACGCCGGTGAGAGAGGCCGGTTTGGAAATCCGGTACGCGATGAAGCCGGTTCCGCCCTGGTTGAGGTAATTCACCGGATTGAGAACGGCGATTTGCGGCGGCAGCGTGTCGATCTTGATCTGCTGGGACCAGACGGCTTCGTTTTTAAACAGCGAATGGTCGTAAGCGGTGATGGAGAGGATGGCCGGGCCGTTTTTCAGCTTGAGGGCATCGGTGTCGATGCTCACCCGCAGGTCTTTCTGCCGGACGCCCCGGGGAAAGGATTCGGCGGCAATCAGGCGCGCCTGATTGTCCTGAACGATTTCCACTTTGATCCGGGCCAGACCGCTTGCGGCATCGGAAAGGGAAAGCCCGATGTCTTTTTTTCTGCCGATGGCCGAAATCTCTTCTTTGAGCGTGATGCCGGGCTTGCCCCGGTCCAGATAACCGGCAAAGTAAAGCCAGACGGCCGCCCCGGCCATGAGGACAACAACGACAATCGCCACGTAAGCGCCTATTCTTCTCATGCTTGTGCTCCTGAAAAAAAATGATCTGAAATGTACCGGCGCACTCATAATGATTTTTACCCGGGTTTGCAAGCAAAATATCCCCCGGCGCCTTTGAATCAAAGTGTTTATGCCTTGATCTTGATGGGAAACGCTGTTATATTTCGCCTAAAAAACAGGCACGAGACTAAAACGCCCATGCTGGAAAACAAGAAAATTGTACTGGGAATCACCGGCGGTATTGCCGCTTATAAGGCGGCGGAACTGACCCGCGCGCTCGTCAAGGCAGGCGCGCAGGTCCGGGTCATCATGACGAAAAGCGCCGGAGAGTTCATCACGCCGCTGACGTTGCAGACGCTTTCCCAGGGCCCGGTGTACGTGGACCTGTTTGCGCCGACGGAGCGCTATGACATGGCCCATATCGCGCTGGCCGACTGGGCCGACGCTTTTGTGGTCGCGCCGGCGACGGGAAACGTCATCGGCAAAATCGCCTCCGGCATCGCCGACGATCTTCTGACCACGACGCTGATGGCGCAAAACAAACCGGCGCTGGTCTGTCCGGCGATGAACGACAAGATGCTTGCCAATCCCGCGGTGCAGGAAAATATCGGAAAGCTTGTGCGATTCGGTTATACCGTGCTGGACAGCGGCGTCGGCGAACTGGCATGCAAAACAACGGGTGCCGGACGCCTGCCCGATATTCCGGACATTCTGGATGCGATCGAAGGTCTTTTTTCGCCGCAGGATTTCGCTGGCGAAAAGGTTTTGATCACCGCCGGGCCGACACAGGAGCCGCTGGATCCCGTCCGGTACATCACCAACCAGTCATCGGGAAAAATGGGCTATGCGCTGGCCCGGGCTGCGCATCAGCGCGGCGCGCACGTGACGCTCGTGAGCGGACCGACGCCTCTTTCCGCCCCGCGCGTGGAGAGGTTCATCCGCGTCCGCACCGCCAGGGAAATGCACCAGGCGGTTCTGGACTGCTGTGACGACGCGACCATCATCATCAAAGCCGCGGCGGTGGCCGACTACCGCCCCAAAACGCAGGCCGCGCAGAAAATCAAGAAAGACCGGGGTCTGGCGGCGGTGGAGCTGGTGCGCAATCCCGACATTCTTGCGGACCTCGGCGCCAGAAAGAAAAAAGGCCTGCTGGTGGGCTTTGCTATGGAGACGGAGGACCTCCTGGCGAACGCGCGCCGGAAGCTTGTCAAAAAGAATATCGACATGATTGTCGCCAACAACCTGCGCGAGGAAGGGGCCGGTTTTCAGGGAGACACCAACATCATCACGATACTGGACAAAAACGGGCAGACCATCGCTTTAGAGAAAATGTCCAAAACCGAGGCCGCCCACCGCATCCTGGATCATGTCCGGACGCTGGGCCGCCGGAAAGGGTCCCGCGCAAAGAAATGACGGATATCCTGTCGCCAGCATCTCCGGAAGACATCCGCAGACAGCTCTTGTCGGTCGTCAAATCCGTCAAGGGCCAGATCCGGAATGCGGAGAACCTTTACGTGAGCGTGGATCTCAAGAAGCCCCGGCTCCAAAGCGCGCCGGCCGTCCCGGAGACGGAAGACTCGTGGCACGGCCTGCACACTGCAGCCGCCGGCTGCGAGCGCTGCGCCCTTTCCAAAACGCGCAGGAATGTCGTGTTTGGAGACGGAAATCGTTCGGCCCGCCTTGTTTTTGTGGGTGAGGCGCCGGGCGCGGATGAAGATCAGCAGGGGCTGCCGTTCGTGGGACGGGCCGGACAGTTGTTGACCAACATCATTCGGGCGATGGGGCTTGAACGCAAAGACGTGTATATCTGCAATATTCTCAAGTGCCGTCCGCCGGGGAACCGCAATCCCCTGCCCGAGGAAATCCGGCTGTGCGAACCTTTTTTAAAGCGGCAGCTGGCGCTCATCTCGCCGGAGATCATCTGCGCGCTGGGATCATTTGCCGCAAAAACGCTCTTGCAGACCGAAACGCCGATTACCGCCCTGCGCGGACGCTTTCATTCCTACGCGGGGATCAAGCTGATGCCGACCTATCATCCGGCGTACCTGCTGCGCAATCCGCAGGCGAAAAAACAGGTCTGGGAAGACGTCCAGCTGATTATGAAGGAAATCGGGCTGGGTGGAGAAACAACGACGGCCAGAGAGGTGGTGCCATGAAAAAAATGATCTTTCTGCTTCTGCTGTGCCTGGTTGCGGCGGCCGGCATGGTGAAGGCCGAGGAGAAGAAGCCGTTTTTCCAGGTCATTCAGCTCGAAGGCGTCATCACGTCGCCGTCGGCGAAGTATGTCGCGGAAAGTCTCGAGGCGGCCGTCGGCGCGGGGGCGGAGGGCCTGATTATTTTGCTCGATACACCCGGCGGACTCGACGACGCCATGCGGGATATCGCCAAAAGCCTGCTCAACGCGCCCCTGCCGGTG
>DBPV01000003.1:5211-5522 GCA_002304995.1 Syntrophaceae bacterium UBA1411 | reverse complement strand
TCGCCTTACACCGGCAGGCTCTGGCCCGGCGAAAATGCCGAACCGCTCCGGTTCAAGTCCCACGCGATTTCAGTCAATATCTGCTACGAGGATATCTTCCCCGGTCAGGTCCGCCTCTTGATGAAGGGCGGAAAAGATCGGCGCATCCCCGACATCATGTTCAACCTGACCGACGACTCCTGGTACGGCGACACGGTGGAGCCCATGGAACACCTGGCGCTGGCCAGTTTCCGGTCCATCGAACACCGGCGGGCGCTGGTGCGTTCGACAACAACCGGCATTTCCGCCATCGTCGATCCGGCGGGAAGGCT
>DBPV01000003.1:0-5191 GCA_002304995.1 Syntrophaceae bacterium UBA1411 | reverse complement strand
GTCCCCCTGATGAAAGGCCGCACGGTTTACGCCTTCGCGGGCGATTGGCTGGGCTGGCTTTGTCTTGTCCTTGTGCTGTTGTTTATCGTCCGGACCCGGCAGCTTTCCCGGCGGCCGCACCACCCGCTCACAAAGAGCAAAAACCAAAAAAAGGAGAGGCCATGATCAGTTTTTCGTTGAAAGGCAAAGTCGCCTTGATTACCGGGGCCAGCCGGGGCATCGGCGAAGCCATTGCCGAAACGCTGGCCCGGTACGGCGCCCACTGCATTCTGGCCAGCCGGAAAATCGAGACGCTCAAAATCGTCGAGCAGAAAATCGTCGAAGCGGGCGGCCGGGCCGATTCCATCGCCTGCCACATGGGCGACATCGGCCAGATCGAAGCGCTGATGCGCGATATCGGCGATCACTTCGGCAAGCTCAACATTCTCGTCAACAACGCGGCCACCAACCCGCACTACGGCCCGTTGCTGTCGGCCAGCGCAAGCATGTGGGAAAAGACGCACGAGGTCAATCTCAAAGGCCCCTTCTTCCTGATCCAGAAGGCCGCGCCGCTTCTGGAAGCGTCCGGCGGCGGCTCCATCATCAACGTCGCCTCCATCAACGGCATCAGCCCGGGGGCGGACCGGGGCATTTACTCCATCACCAAGGCGGGCGTGATCATGATGACGAAAGCCTACGCCAGAGAGCTCGCGCCGAAGAACATCCGGGTCAACGCGCTTCTGCCGGGGCTGACCGAAACAAAATTCGCCGGCGCACTTTTCGATGACGAAGCCGTCTACGGGGAAGCGGTCAAAAACATTCCGCTGGGGCGGTCCGCAAAGCCCGAGGAAATGGCCGGGGCGGTTTTGTATCTGGCCTCCGACGCGTCGTCGTTCACGACAGGCGCCTGTCTGATCTGCGACGGCGGGCGGCTGATCTAGCCTGCGGCGCCGACAGGACGCTTGACATCTTAGAGCGATTGCTCCAATACTGCCGGCATGGGACGCAAAGCGCATTTTCACAATTCCGATTTTCTCGACGCGGCAATCCAGATCATCGCCGAAGGCGGTCCCGGCGCGCTCACCATTGCGGCACTGGCCGTGCGGATCCACGCGCCGGTGGGCTCGGTTTACCACCGCTTTCCCTCGCGCGACGCCCTGCTGGCGGAAGTGTGGCTCGGCATCATCGAATCCTTTCAGGACGACTTCATCCGGAAGCTGGAGGAAGACGGGCTTGCCGCGACGCTGGCCTGCCTGCACTGGGTCCGGCAGCATCCCGCCGAGGCGCGCATTCTGCTTCTGCACCGGATGCAGGATTTGACAACCGGCCGGTGGCCGCCGGAGCTGCAGAAACGCGCCCGGCGCCTGGAAAAGGACCTGCACGAGGCCGTCATCGCATTCATCAAAAGGGAATTCGGAAAGGTCACGCCGGAAAATACCGACCGGGCGATTTTTGCCCTTTACGACGCTCCCCTCGGCATCATCCGCCGCTATCTCAGCAACAGCCAGGTGCCGCCCGCAACCGTCGCCGATCTGCTCCGGGAAACCTACAACGCCGTGATGCCCAAAGCCAAATCCCGTTAAAACGCCCGCGGCGGCCGGCGCGGACTAAAAGACGCCAGTTCCGGAGGCGGCGGCCCGCATTTTTCCTCCCAGCCGACATTTCCCTTGACCGATTTTATAATAGAATGTATATTCTAATATAAAAAACCCGGCGGATATTCCGCGGCGGCGGAAAGACCCCCACAAAAAAAAATAACGGAGGTGCACTATGGAAATCGGCGGACACTGGACAGCTATCCGGAACATCTTTGATGAAGCGTTTAAAAGCGGCCTGCATTTCGCGGTGGCCAGCGTGGGCGAAGACGGCGCGCCCCACGTGACGCCCATCGGCGCGTTGATCCTGCGCGACGACCGGACCGGTTTTTACTTCGAGGAACATCCCGTGCGGCTGCCGCGCCACCTGAGCGCCAATCCCCGGGTTTCGATTCTGGCCGTCAATGCCGACAAAGTCTTCTGGGGCACAGCGCTTGCGGGCGGGAAATTTCCGGCGCCGCCGGCCGTCCGGCTTTCGGGCACGGCGGGCCGTCCCCGCCAGGCGACGCCCGAAGAAATCGCGCTGTGGCGCAAAAAGATCGCCGGGCTTGAGGGATTGAAAGGATATTCGCTTTTATGGGGTCATTTCTCAACCGTCCGGGACATCGCTTTCGACGCCTTTGCACCCGTGGAGATGGGGGAAATGACAAACGGTCTCTGGGGCTGATCGGCCCCTGGTCTTTTCGTATGGTAAAGGAGGTCGGACCATGACGCAGGCAGCATCTCTTCCGAAGGACGCGTTAAAAGAGCTTTTATGCAAAAACTGGATGACGCACGACGCCATGTGGTTTGCCAACTGCCTCAGGGAGTGCGGCATCGAATGCGCCAACCGGATCAACAAGGCGGCCATCCACGACATGTCGGCCGTCGAAATTCGGCGCATCCGGAAAGCGGTGGGCGGGGATCCGACGCGGTCGTTTGATGAATTCCGCCTTTTTTTCGACGCGGCCATGGAACTCGCCACCGCAAAATTCATGAAATACCGGTACACCTCGCCGGCCCGCAACCTCATGCGCGTCGAATGGAAGGAATGCTTTGCCTATGAAGGCGTGAAGGCCCTGGGCGTCGCCGACCGCTACGAATGCGGCGTCATGCTGCGGATCGACACCTGGCTCGACACGCTGGGCATCCGCTATGACGTCACGCCCAAGATCACCGGCTGCATGATGCACACGGACGGCAGGTGTTTCCGGGATTACCGGTTTTTCTTCGACCGCTAGAACCGGCAGACCGGCCGCAGCAAAAGAAACTGCCCCGGAATCCTTTGCAATTCAAAACAGCCTTCGGTATAAAAGGCCTTCATGGACACAACGATCTGCAGGGGAATTCTGAGGAACGGTCCGGGCGCTTCCTTCCTGGAGGGAGAAAACAGCCGGAGATATCTCGAAGGAGAGCGCATCTGGAGCGGTTATCTTGCGCACTTCGCCGACCGGCGGGTGTACGCCCGCAGGCTGCCCCAGATAGATTATGAAACGGGCCGGCCGATGCTCATCATGTGGCCGGACGTCCCCGCACCGCCCGAACCCCGCTGCGAGCTTTACTTCAACGAACGGCTCGTCAAATATCCCGCGTCGTTCCTCGGGCACATGGCGATTAACGTCAGCGGCGAGATTTTCAACTTCTCGCATAAAATCAACGAAAATGAAGCGATGCGTCCGGAAGAATACTTCTACCGGCCCGCGCTTGGCGAATTCGCGCCGCATCCGCAGACCTTCCGCGACAACACGGACGATCCGCAAAAGCCCTACTACGACAAGTTCGGCCGGCTTTTCATGCGCACTATCCACGTCCTGCACATCGCCGGTCTGGACACGGAAGCGCTCGCGCGCTACTACCACCGGGAACTGGACCGCATCCACGCCGCGCCGCCCGATCCGAAACGTCCGGACGCTTATGCCGACTTCAATCTGTTCACACGGAGCTGCTCTACGATCATTCGGGACGGACTGCGCGCGGCAGGCTATACGAAAATTTCCGGCATCTTCCCGCGGGATCTGTTTGTGAATGCGGCTTATTTCTTCCTCACGCAGCCGCCGGCATCCGGCATCCGCGTTGCGCGCCTTACGCTTCGCCAGCTTTCTGTTCCGGAAGCGGCCCCCAGCGTCATGCCGCCGCTTTTGAATCCTCTCAACCGCTGCCGCGAGCGCCGGATGCCGCAGACTTAGAAACACCGGAAATCCTGCGGCGGAGTTTACAGGATTTGCCATCTCTTCATTTCCGCCCGCTGCAAAGGCCGCTGCAAAGTTATTGACAACCGCAATCGCGTCCAGTATGGAAATTCATCCGACACTGAAAAACAGCATTGCGTTTACAACGGGACAAGATGGAGGAGTGAAATGGAAGTCGCCTCAAACCGCCTGGTGTATCTGGACAATATCCGGAATTTTCTCGTGTACAATGTGGTGGTGCTGCATATCCTGCAGATGTTTGCCTATCCGCTGCTTTTCTGGTGGGCCGTGATCGATCAGCCGGGATCCTCCAGAGCAAACGAAACGCTTCTGGTCGCGATGGACGTTTATCTGATGCCCGGCCTGCTGTTTATCGCGGCGCTGTTCATCTTTCCCTCCCTGAAAAAATATACGCCTCTGGAATACCTGAAAAAGCGTTTTCTGCGCCTGTGTGTTCCGGCCGTCGTTTATCTCTTTTGCGCGGGAGATATCTTTTATCAGATCCTCCTGCGCCGGCTGGACGGCCCCGTTCCACCCTTTGCGGAGACGTTCCTCAACTTCTGGCGTTTTTTTCTCGCCATGCCCGCCGTCTATCTTTCCGGATCCGAAGGCAAACTGCACACGGTGACGTTCAATATGCAGCATGTCTGGTTTTTGAGCCTGCTCTTTTTTCTCACGCTGGCGGTCGTTGCCGGAAGCGCGCCTTTCCGTCGAAAAGTGTCTGTGCCGCAGAAAGCGGACGGCAAACGGAAGATTATCGTTGTTACTATCGTCTTTGCCGTACTCCTTGGCCTGGCGTACACGGCCGTGCAGATCCTTTACATTATCCATCACATTTATATCGGCGAATGGCTGATCATCGGCAAGGTTTTGCAGTTTCCGGTGCATAAAATCTGGCCGCTTCTGGCGCTCTTTCTGTTCGGCTTGTATATTTATAAACGGGAGTGGCTTTCCCTAAGCGATATCGGCCATTGGATGATGTGGGGAACAATGGCGCTTATTTCTCTTGCCCTGTATGTTCTGTTGTTTTTCTTCAACATCCTGCCGGAGCTGGAGGGCATGTTTCTGGCAGCGGCACACAACATGCGGTTCGACGACCTTGTACCGGTGCCGCCTCCCACGCTTTCTCTGCAGCGGGCTTTTTTATCTTCCTGGCTGCTCATGCCCCTGGTCTGCGTCTTTCTTTTGATGGCTTTCCTGTCTCTTGCCAAACGCTTCGCCAATCAGACCAATGCGGTGACAACCTTTTGTTCCAGGCATTCCATCAATGTTTATGTTCTCCATTATCCCGCCGTTCTCATCCTGCAGTACATGTTTTTCGACGTTCCCCTTCCGCCGGCAATCAAGGTCATTTTGATGACGGTTCTTGTCATCCCCGCATGCCTGTGGCTGAGCCACCGACTGGTCTATCCGTATCCGAAAACAGCCATTGGGTTCTTTGTCGCGCTG
>DBPV01000146.1 GCA_002304995.1 Syntrophaceae bacterium UBA1411 | reverse complement strand
CGACCGCAGACCCGTAAAGGAACGCAGGGTGATGAGCGTGGCGCCTTCGAGTTTGAAAATGACACCGAGGCCGACGGCGCCGCCCTCGCTGGTCATTCCGTAGAGGGTGTTTCCCGAGAGCGTCAGGCCGCCGTAAGGATAAGCGCCGCCCGCCCAATTCGCCAGGTCATGGACCACGGTATAGCCGCTGCCGTCCGCGCCGAGCCGGAAGATCGTTCCGTAGCCCGCCGTTCCACCGGAAGAGGTCATTCCATAAAGCAGGCTTCCCGAAAGCGTCAGAGCGCCGTAAGGATGGCTTCCGCCCGCGCCGCCCGCAAAGGAATGCAATACCGTATAGCCGCTGCCGTCGGTCTGAATTTTGAAAATGACCCCGCATCCGGAAACGCCTCCCTCTTTTGCCGTTCCGTAGAGGGTGGCGCCGTCCTGCGTGAGAGAAGTGCAGGGATAAGCGCCGCCCGCCCAGGTTCCGAAGGAATGGATGACCGTATAACCTGTGCCGTCTGTATTGATTTTAAAAACAGCGCCCAGGTCGGCGGAACCGCCGGAAGAGGCCGTCCCGTAAAGCGCGCTTCCCGAAAGGGTCAGACCGCCGAAAGGAGAGCTTCCGCCCGCACCGCCCGCAAAGGAATGCAAAACCGTGTAGCCGCTGCCGTCGGCTTGAATTTTGAAAATGACTCCGTAGCCGGAAGCGCCTCCTTCTTTTGTCGTTCCGTAGAGCATGGCGTCGTCCATGATCAGGCTGCCGTAAGGTTTGCGGCCATTGTCCGGATGAACGCCGAAAGAATGAAGGAGTGTAAAGCCGGTCCCGTCGGCATTGATTTTAAAGAGCGTCCCGTCATTGGCGACGCCGCCGTCTTTCGTCATCCCGTAAAGCGCGGCGCCGGAAAGCGTCAGGATGCCGTACACGGGACTTTCCCCGCCGCCGACTCCCCCGGCAAAATCGTGAAGAATGGTTTTTGTCGCCGCCCATCCGCCGGAAACAAAAACCGCCAGGATCAAAACCAGCGCGCCGGCAATCGGAATCACTTTTTTCGATTTCATCCTTGATATCTCCATTGTTGTTCATTGCTCGTGATACGACGTCATCTTGTCAGGCGGAGCTTCAGGTCCGCCTGATCAGTCTTTTGCAAGGACCACCCCCTCACGCCCCCGCCGGNNGGGGCTAAAGCCCCGCCCTACATTCCAGAAACCTCAGGAGAAGTCGCTGTCTCTCCCGGCGGGGCTAAAGCCCCGCCCTACATCCATCCACCATCGCCCATCCACCATTCACGATTCACCATCCACCATCCACCATCCACCATTGCCCATCCACCATCCATATTTACCATCCACCAGGAACGCTACCCCAGTTCAAAACTCGTGACGCCGTAGATTTTATCGAGCGGCACAGACGGGGCCTCTCCGCGATACATCCGGGCGGTCTCGAAAACTTTGGCCATGGCATGACGGCGCACCAGGCGGCCGGCGCCTTCATTGGGCTCCGGAATATCCAGAAAAAATTCTTCGCCGGCGATCGGGCGGGTGAGGGAAGAAAAGAGCGTTTCGGCGATGTCTTCGGATTCGGCAAACAGAGGACCGATCTTATAGCCTTGCCGGCATTTGCGAAGAACGCCGTATCCGGTGAGGCGGCCGCTTTCCACAAAACCCAGCGCAGCGCCGTCGGGACGGCTGATCCAGCATTTCAGGAAGGCGGCCCGCGGCGCCGGAAAACAAACGCGGTCGTAAGCGGCCAGATCCTCAAACGGAACGGCCGACAGGGAAACGACATTGGAAAAGCCGATCCGGCCGGAAGCGGCCATGCCGCGATAGCGGACATTGCGGTAGGCCAAAACGAAGCCGAGCGCTTTGTACGTTTCCTGCTGGGCAACGACCGCGTCATTGCCGACGACGCGGCTGCCCAGGTAGGCGCTCGCCCGCTCGGCAAGCGCATGGCCGATGCCCTGCTCGCGGCATCCGGGCTTCACGATATAAAATCCGGCAAAGCCGAAGCGCTCGTCGTAGGCCACCGCCGACAGAGATCCCACCGGTTCGCCGTCGCGGCGCGCCAGGAAAAATCCCCGCGGGTCCGCGGCGTAAAAGCATTCGGCGTCGTGCAATCCCGGATTCCAGCCTTCCCGGGCGGCCCACTCGACGGCCAGCCCGACTTCCTCCCGATTCATGCAATGAACTTCCAGCGGCATGCATTTCCTCCGTTTTCCTGATTCCTTCGCGCGCCGGCTTGCGCAAAAACCTCGGCTATTCCGCCGCCGATGCCTCCAGCGGCCCCCGCGCCGTAAATTTCGCATGACCGGAATAAAAAATCAAATATTAATGGCTGGATGGTGTTGACGAATGAGACTGCTGCAACCTTCGCGCGGTCGACACAAAATTCGCGATGGCAGGCGGGGCTAAAGCCCCGCCCTACATTACATAAACCACAGTGGGAATTGTTTTGTCGAGGCGGACCTGAAGGTCCGCCCTACGTTACCAACACAGGAGGGTTTTGCCTGCGTAGGGCGAAGCTTCAGCTTCGCCAAATCCGGCGGGTCTGAAGACCCGCCCTGCGTTACATAAGCCTCAGCGGAAATTGTTTTCGGATAGATCCGGGCAACCGATCAGACGTTGA
>DBPV01000123.1:2045-5382 GCA_002304995.1 Syntrophaceae bacterium UBA1411 | reverse complement strand
GAAGGCCCTTTCCCGACGGAACTTTCAGACGCCATCGGCAACCACCTGCAGCAGGTCGGACAGGAATTCGGCGCGACCACCGGCCGAAAACGCCGCTGCGGCTGGCTGGACATGGTGCTCGTGCGCCAGTCTGTGCGCGTTTCCGGAATTCGCTATCTGGCCATCACCAAGCTGGACGTGCTCACCGGCCTGGACAAACTAAAAATCTGCGTCGGGTACCGATCCGGCGGCCGGGTGCTTCCGGATGCCGTCCCCGCCAGTCTCGCGGCCATGGCCGCCTGTGAACCGGTTTACGAAGAACTGGACGGCTGGCAGGAAAGCATCGCCTCGGCCCTGCACCTGGACGAGCTGCCCGCCAACGCCCGCAAATATCTCCGGCGCCTCGAAGAGCTCTCCGGCGCGCGCATTGCGCTGGTGTCCGTCGGCGCGGGCCGGGATGAAACCATTCAGCTGGAAAATCCGTTTCAAGACTAAAAACGTCGAGTTTCTTCTTGACATCCGAAACCCGAGCTGTTAGAAGCCGATGTTCGCAAAACGGACGAAAACGTGGGCCGTTAGCTCAGCGGTAGAGCAGCGGACTTTTAATCCGTTGGCCGCGGGTTCAATCCCCGCACGGCCCACCAAAATCAAGGGTTCCCGCCGGGAGCCCTTTTTTTATTTCTCCGCCGCATCTTCCCGCGGACGCCTGCGCGCATAACTGCGCATATTCCGGACAAGATTTCCTTGACACGCGTAAATGCCCATTCTATACTTCGCCGGCAAAACGGACGTTCTTTCGAGCGAAAATCACAGCGAAGGCGCGTTTTGAACACAGCTTGCGGGAAAACAGGCACTCGCGGTTTAAGAGTGCTTTACAATAAAAAAGGTACGGAAAGGAATAGGAGGATTTATGTATCGGATTGATCTGCTGAACAAGATTTCGGAGAAAGGCCTGAACCTTTTTACCGAGAAGTATGAATATCGCACAGATATTCCCGATCCCGACGGCGTTCTGGTACGAAGCAAGGAAATGAAAGAAATGACCCTGCCGTCCAGTCTGAAAGCCATTGCCCGCGCCGGCGCCGGCGTCAACAATATTCCCATCGACAAATGTTCGGAAAAAGGCATCGTCGTTTTCAACACGCCGGGCGCCAATGCCAACGGGGTTAAGGAACTGGTCGTCCTGGGCATGATCCTGGCGGCGCGCAACGTCGCGGAAGGCTTGGTCTGGGCCAAAGGCCTCGTGGGCGAAGGCGACAAGGTACCCGATCTGATCGAAAAAGGCAAAGCCAAGTTTGTCGGCACGGAAATTCTCGGCAAGACCCTGGGCGTCGTGGGGCTGGGCGCCATCGGAACCATGATAGCCAACACGGCCGAAGATCTGGGCATGGAAGTGATGGGGTACGATCCGTTTTTATCCATTGAGGCGGCCTGGAAACTTTCCCGCACCATCAGGAAAGCGCCGAGCCTGGACCGGCTGCTCGCGGAATCCGACTACATCACGCTGCACGTTCCCCAGAACAAGGACACGAAGGGCTTCATCAACGCCGACAAGTTCGCGATCATGAAAAAGGGCGTCGTGCTCCTGAATTTCGCCCGCGGCGGTCTGGTGGACACCGCGGCTTTGAAAAAGGCCATTGCCGACGGCGTCGTCAGCCGCTACGTGACGGACTTCCCGGATGAAGAGGTCATCAAAACGGACAAGGTCCTCGCCATTCCGCATCTGGGCGCCTCCACCGAAGAGTCGGAGGAAAACTGCGCCATCATGGCCACCATGGAGCTCATGGACTTCCTGGAAAACGGGAACATCAAGAACTCGGTGAACTTCCCCGAGTGCTTCCTCGACAGATCGGATAAACAGAGAATCACCATCTCCAACCGGAACATGCCGGGTATGATCGAAAAGATCACCAAGCTGCTGGCTGAAAATCAACTCAATATTGCCGACATGATCAACAAGAGCAGGGGCAATCTGGCTTACAACATCATCGATGTGGAAGGCAGCGTAAACGATGACATGGTAAAGAAGATTCAGGGAATCGAAGGCGTCATCGCCGTGCGGGTGCTGTAGTCTTCGCAAAAACAAACAGCCAATCATTACAAAAGGGGCTGCGGAAATTTCCGCAGCCCCTTTTTCATACTGAAGCTGTAAACGTTTTGTCTACCAGGCGAACGCCTCTTCGGTGAGTTCCAGCGCGGACTTCTCGCCCATTTTGACCGCTTCGCAGCGGGCTTTAACCGTGGTCAGATTTTCGTTGACAAAGAATTTCGCGGACGCAATTCTGCCGCTGTAGAAGGCGGCGTCCTTGTCGGAGCGCTGCAAGGCTTTCTGCTTGCCGGGCGAGGTTGCCCCCTGCGCTTCGTAAATGGCGGCCAGTTTCCCGGACGCGATATCCGCGGCCTCCAGAAGCAGATGGCCGACAACGACGTCGCCGAAAATTTCCAGGAACTTGCAGGCATTCAGAACCGGCAGCAGGAAATCACCGGACTTTCCGGCCTGGGCAAAAAACATCGTCAGCTCCAGGACCGCGTTGGACGCTTCTTCCAGAATGGCGGCGTGTTTGGCCAGGTCCGCATTTTTCTTCGCGCGGACGATGGTCTGCTGGATGAGGCCCGCCATGTTCATCACGTTGGCGCCCTTGCGCTGGCCGAGTTTGCGTCCGACCAGATCGAGCGCCTGAATGCCGTTGGTCCCTTCATAGATGGTGGCAATCTTTTCATCGCGCAGATACTGTTCGACGGGATACTCCTGGCAATAGCCGTAGCCGCCGTAGACGTCCATCGCCATGGAGCAGGACAAAAGCCCTTTGTCCGTCGTCCAGGCCTTGACGATCGGCGTGAGCAGATCCAGGAAGCCTTCCCACTTGCCCCTTTCCTCTTCGGTCCTGGCGACTTTCGCCATGTCGATGCAGAATGCCGTGAAATAGCAGAGGCTGCGGGACCCCTCGACATGGGACTTGATCCAGAGCAGCTTTCTGCGCACGTCGGGATGGTTGATGATGGTCACGGGCTTGGCGTCGGGATTTTTCATCTCCCAGATCGCCGTGCCCTGCACACGCTCCTTTGCGTACTGCACGGCATGCTCCAGAGCCGCGGAGGAAAGCACCAGGCCCTGCATGCCGGTTCCGAGGCGCGCCTCGTTCATCATCATGAACATGATCTTGATGCCTTCGCGCTCGTTGCCCAGGAGTTCGCCGATGCAGTTTCCGTCCTCGCCGAAATTGAGCGTGGCCGTGGCCGATCCCTTGATGCCCATCTTGTGCTCGATGCCGCCGGTTTTGACGTCGTTGGGCTCGCCCAGGCTGCCGTCGTCGTTGACGCGAATCTTGGGAACGATGAAAATGGAAATGCCCTTGGT